>JAQGHM010000338.1 GCA_028291615.1 Phycisphaerales bacterium
TTCGGGGCAGCGGCTTTACTTCGTCGATTCTGCATCCAGCTCGGCGAGACTTTGGACCAGCGACGGCACAACGGCGGGTACGGTCCTCATTGGAACCGGCATTCTTTCGCAGAGTTATACGCAACCGCTGTTCGGCTTGAATGGAGCGGTGCTGTTTCAGGGGAGTGACTCGACGACGGGGATCGAGTTGTGGAAGAGCAACGGGACCGCAGCGTCGACGGCGCGGCTCGCCGACATCTCCCCGGGGTTGGGGAACTCGAGTCCGTCCTTCCTCGGTAGCGTCGGGTCCGGCGCGGTGTTCGCCGCTACCGATCCACAGCACGGCCGCGAAATCTGGTTTACGGATGGCACGAGTTTGGGGACGACGCTGGTCAGCGATATTAACCTTGGGACAGCGGGAAGCGTGCCGGGCAAGCCGGTGGCGGTCAATGGGCGGCTGGTCTTCGCCGCAATCGGCAATAGCGGCGTGAACGTGATGCAAGTAATGGCCAGCCAGAACGCGACGCCGCAGGTGCTTCCGGTCGGCGTGGGGGGGCCGGTCGCTTCGGATCCGAAGAACGTGACGCTGGTTGGCACGCGGGTTTTCTTTACGGCGACGGTGTCGAGCGTCAGCAACACGCTGTGCGTTACGGATGGCACGGCGGCGGGGACGCGCGTTGTGCGAGCGCTGAGCGATGCACCCCTTCCACGAAATTTTTACGCGGTTGGCGAGCGGCTTTACTTTACTGGCGGAATTGGGGGGCAGGAATCGATCTACACCAGCGATGGCACGGCTCAGGGGACCATTGTGCTGAAGGGCGGCACGTTGTCACTCTATGCGGAGGATGATATCCGTCGGCGTCGGATGTTTGCCGCTTTTCATGGGCAGTTATACTTTGTCGTTCAGCCGGGGTCGGGCCCTCTTCAGGTGTGGAAATCTGACGGAACTCCTGAAGGTACGGGCGCCATCACCAACTTCCCGCAGGTGTCGCCAGCTACTACTTTGGAGTGGCTAACGGTTACGAGTGAACGGCTCTATTTTCTGGCCGATGGTGGAAAGATCTATCAAACGGACGGAACTTCGGCCCCGTCGGTCGCCCTGGGCGGCCCGTATGCCCGGCTGGACGCGGCCGGGGACACCTTGATCCTCTATACGCCGAACCTGTGGAAGTTTGCCCCGGGCGACAGTGCGCCGTCGGCGCTGGCCCAAGTATCGTACTATTTCGCCGCCACGCAGCCTTCGGTGCAGGTCGGCGGGTGGCTCTACTTCGTCGGTTCGCGTTCGGGAACGGTCGGGCAAATCTGGCGGACCGATGGGACGGTTGCGGGTACGGCGCAGGTGTCGAACGGGACGCTGGCGACGGACCTCACGCCGGTTGGGAACCTGCTGTACTTCACGGACGACGACGGCACTTCGGGCCGCGAGTTGTGGGTGACCGATGGGACTCTTGCGGGGACGACCCGCGTCGCTGACATCATTCCCGGTATCAGCACATCCGCGCCGGCCAACCTGGCGGACTGGGCGGGGACGCTCTACTTTGCCGCTGATGACGGCATTCATGGGAAGGAACTTTGGCGAGACGATCGGACGCCTCCGACGGTTTTGTCGAGCGGTTTTGACTTTGCCGCCCACCCATCGGTCGTGACGGTGCAGTTCAGCGAAAATGTTGGCGGCTCGATGTCTCTGTCGGATTGGCGATTGACGGATCGAGCGAGCGGCCTGGACGTGTCGAACCTGTTGCAGGCGGTTTCGTTTGATTCGGTTCAGGAGGTGGCGCGGCTGACTCTTGCGGCGGGGATGCCGGACGGCGATTACCGACTTACCCTGCCGGCGGGGGCGGTTGCCGATTCGGCGGGGAATGCGATTGTGGGTGATGCCTCGTTCGATTTCTTCCAATTGACCGGGGATATTAATCGCAACCGCTCGGTGGACTTCAACGACCTGGCGATCATGGCGCAGAATTACAATGCGGCGGGGAAGAACTGGGGGACGGGGGATCTCAATGGTGATGGGGCAACGGATTTTCTGGACCTCGCGCTGCTGGCGCAGCGGTACAACACGTCGCTGCCGGACCTGGTTGCGGCGTCCGCGGCGGCGGCGGTGGTTGCGAATGTGACGCCCGCGCCGGCTGTGATCGTGAAGGCACGGGAGGACAAACCTTCGGTTTTCAATACGGTGCAGCCTGTCAGTCGTCGTCCGGCGGCGACGCCGCGGAAGGTTGTGCAGCGGAGGGGGCGGTGAGCGCGGGCGCGTGATTTTCCGGAGCGTGAATTATAACATTCCGGTCACGGGACACTATCTGAAGAACCAGCACCAAAGGGAGACGTGTTAAACGCATGCGAAGGTTTGATCTTGAATCTCTGGAGCGGCGGGCGCTGCTCTCGGTACAACTCGTTTCGGATCTTAATACTACGCCGGGGTCGAGCGATCCTCACGACGTGGTGCAGGCGAACGGTCTGACCTTTTTCGTTGCAGATGACGGGGCGCATGGGCTGGAGGTCTGGCGAACGGACGGTACCACAATTGGAACGTTGCTCGTGCGGGATATCGCGCCCGGGTCTGACTCGTCCATTCCGGTGCTGATTGGGGCTGTTGGAAACATGGCGATCTTTCGCACCACGACGGGGGATTTCTGGTCGACCGACGGCGTCTCGAACACGAATCGGCTGTTGACCACAGTGCATCCGGGCGCGAGTGCCAACCTGTCGGCGACGATCGGCAATGTGCTCTACTTCGGCGGTGTCGACAAACTGTACCGGGTTCAATCGGGCTTCATGTCGCAGGTGGCGCAACTGACGTCGAACGTGACCAAGATGATGGCCGTTGGGTCGAAGGTGTTCATCCTCACTGCGGACAACAAGCTCTGGGCATCGGACGGAACGGCGTCGGGTACGGTGGCGCTGAAGACGCTGAGGAGCAGTCTGTCGGGGCCGTTTGACATGGCTGAGGTTGAAGGGACGCTGTACTTCACAGCGCGTAATGCGCAGACATCGGCGAGCGAGTTGTGGAAGTCATTGGGAACGGCCGCAACGACGACGCTCGTGGCGCCCCTGACGGGAAACCTGCCGTTGTCGCTGACCGCGGTCGATCGGGGACTTTTCTATATTACGGAGTCTAATTCGTTCAATCAGCTTGTGTGGCGCTTCGACACTCAGACGAATCAGGCGACGCAACTCGCGACGATCAGCGACTTTTATTCGTCCTTCACTACACTGCGGACAGCGCGAGCCGGTTCGAAGTTTTATTTCGTCGATCGCACGACCAACTCGAACCTGTGGGTGAGCGACGGGACACCAGCCGGCACGATGCTGCTGAAAGCAAACGCCGCGAATATCGCGAGCATTACGGCGCGCACGCTCATGATGGACTTCAATGGGACCCTGCTGTTTCAGGCGGCGGACGCGGCAGGCGGCTCGGAGGTGTGGAGGACGGACGGCACGGTGGCAAACACGGTGCGGGTGGCGGACGTAGTGCCGGGCACGACCGGATCGACGCCGCAATTCCTGGGCGTGAGTGGTGGGCGGATGATCATGAATGCGTTTGAACCCGAGCGAGGGCGCGAGCCGTGGTACACGGATGGCACGCCCGAGGGGACGGGCTTGCTCAAGGATCTGTACGTCGGAACGGACGGGAGCAATCCGCGTGCGCTAGTTGGCATTAATGGGCGGCTGGTTTTCGTCGCCAATGGTTCGGGGGTTTCTACAGTGTACGTGATGGCGGATCCCGCTGGGGGGGCTGCGGAGCCGTTGACGGTGGGCGTCGGCGGGCCGACGGCGACATCCACCGCCACCCTGATTCGCGCGGGCGGGCTCGTGTACTTCGACGCCTCGGTCGGGGGCCTGGGCTATCTCTGCGTGACCGACGGGACGCCGGAGGGGACGCGGACGGTGAAGCAGTTTTCAGGCAATCTGACGAACTTTTTCGCCCAGGGCAACCGCGTTTATTTCACGATCAACTCGACCTACTACACGAGCGACGGGACCGACGCGGGGACGATTCCGCTGCTGACGCTGAGTTCCGGCTTCTATTTCGTCGGCGACGCCGAGAACGCGCAGCGGGAAGTTGCAGCGTTTAACGGCCTGACATACTTCATTGCGCAGAATGGCCTGAACACGGCGCAACTGTGGAAGACGGATGGCACGTCGCAGGGAACTTCACTTGTCAGCACGATTGCCACGAGCAGCGGGTCGGCCCATTACCTTACGCCCACCGGGGGGCGGCTTTATCTTCTCAGCGGCGCCGGGGTGTTGCTGGAAACTGACGGCAGCACCGCCGTGGTTCAGACGCCGGGAACAACTGGTGGGCAGTATTTTAAACTTGACGCGATTGGCGATGTGCTGCTGATCAAGCCGTATTCGGGGTCGCTCCTCCGGTACCGCGCGGGCGACGCCGCCCCGACGACGCTGGCCCCCGTGATCGCAGCAGCTTTCAGCCCCGTGGCGCGGATGGGAAAGTGGTTGTATTTTGTTGGCTCGCTAAATGGCGGCTTTGGGCAGGTGTGGCGGACGGACGGCACGCCGGGGGGTACCACGATGGTGGCGGATGCCGTGAGCGCGGAGGATCTGACGCCGGCGGGTGGGCTGATCTACTACATCGACAGCGCGGGAAATCACGGTCGTGAGGTGTGGGCGACCTCGGGAACGCCCGGGGGCACGTACCTGGTGGGCGACCTCATCCCCGGCGTGGGGTCGCCGGCGCCAAACTACCTGACCGAAGCGGGCGGGATCGCCTACTTCAGCGCGGATGACGGCGTGCACGGTGCGGAGTTATTCCGCGCGGTAGACGATGTTGCACCACGCGCGGTTACCAGCACGTTCGACTTTGCCGGGCGACCACCGCGAGTCGCGGTTGCGTTCAGCGAAAACGTCGGCGGTTTTTCGTTGGGGGATTGGAAGCTGACGGACCGTGCGACTGGGAAGGACGCGTCTTCGCTTCTTACATCCTTTGAATTTGATGCTGACATGAACGTGGCGCGGTTGATGTGCGCCGCGTCCCTCCCGGATGGGGATTACCGCCTGACGCTTGCCGCGGGCGCTGCTCAGGACGCTGCGGGAAATCGGACCACCGATGCGATCACCTTGGATTTCTTTCAGTTCGCGGGCGACTTTAACCGCGACCGGTCGGTGGATTTCAATGACCTGGCGGTCCTTGCGCAGAACTACAACGGGACGGGAAAAACCTGGGCGACCGGCGACATCAATGGCGACGGGATGACGGACTTCCTCGATCTTGCCTTGATGGCGCAGCGGTACAATACTTCGCTGTCCGTTCTGGCCGCGGCGGCCTCCGCGCCGGCATCGGTTGCGAACGTAACGCCAGCGCGTGCTGTGGCGACGACGCGGGAGTCGAAACCGTCCGTCTTCAATGTGGTGCAGCCCATCAATCGTCGTCCGCTGCCGTCGCGGAAGCCCGTCCAGCGGAAGGGCCACTAAACGCGGGCGCGTGAATTGGGAGGACGCGTCTGCACGCGCGCCGGCTAAGAGTGGGTGGGATTGTGATTTCCGCTTGAAGGATGCACTTGCTCGTGCGGCGGAAAGCTGCGGTAGGATCGGCAGCGAAAGGTGAGGTGAGCGATGGGAGCTAACCGGCCACTGGACTACGAAAGCCCGCGGCGGAAGCGGGAACGGAAGGCGCCGGCGGATTGGGAGTTTTGGATTATCGTTTTGCTGCCGGTGCTGGTCATTGTCGTGGGGGTTATTTTCTTTTCGGTGATGATCTTGTTCTCGCGCGGGTCGTTGCCTTAGAACTCAAGAGAATGCGGCCGCTAAGACGCAAAGAGCGCAAAGAGAAAAGGCGGGTTGTCTTGAAGGTGTTGAGGGCCTAATTCTATGAAACGATTGATTGCGACTACGGTGTTGTGCTGGATTATGTTGGGGGCGGTGGGCGCGACGCGGGGAGCGGGGGGACCTAATGAGTTGACGGCTGAGGAGAAGGCGGCGGGGTGGCGGTTGTTGTTTGATGGGACGTCGGCGGAGTTGTGGCGGGGGTGGAATTTGAAGGGGTTGCCGGCGGGCAAGGGGTGGAGCGTTGCGGACGGGTGCTTGAAATGTGCGAAGACGAACGGGCGGCCTAACGGTGGGGGCGGTGACCTGGTGACGGTTGAGGAATTTACGGACTTTGAGTTTCGGTGGGAGTGGCGGATCACCAAGGGGGGGAACAGCGGGGTTGAATACTTTCTACTTAAGCGCGACAAGGGGGCTAAGCCGCTGTTTCAAGGGGATGATGGGAGCAGCCTGGTGGGGCACGAATATCAGTTGCTGGATGATGACGCTTATCGGGGCGGGAAGAATGGGCCGGATCGGATGACGGCGGCGTTTTACGATGTGATTGCGCCGGGGGCGGCGAAAAAACTTCGGCCGGTGGGGGAGTTTAATGAATCGGGGCTGGTGGTGCGGGGGAATCACGTGGAGCATTGGTTGAACGGGGCGAAGGTGCTGGAATATGAGCTGGGGAGCCCGCGCGTTTCGGCGGCGATTGCGAAGTCGAAGTACAAAGGGGTGGCTGGGTTTGGGGCGAAGCGCAAGAGCGCGATCCTGTTGCAGGATCATGGGGAGGAGATCGCGTTTCGGAATTTGAAGATTTTGGAGATTAAGAAGTAGTTCGACTCGGTGACGCAAAGCATCCGGGTCGTCGCTTGAAGCTCCGAACCCGGCGTGGCGGTGCGCTTTTGGGATTGCCGCGAACTACTCTTCGAGCTTGCGTAGGCCCAGACCCATGGTGGTTAGCTGTTGTTTGATTTCGTTGAGGCTGGTTTGGCCGAAGTTTTTGCAGCCGAGGAGCTCGGCTTCGGTGCGGCTGGCCAGTTCGCCGATGGTGGCGATGTTGAGGCGCTGGAGGGCCTTGCGGGAGCGGACGGAGAGCTCGAGGTCAGCTACCGATTTGCCGCCGAGTTCTGCGGGGACATTGCCGGTGGCGACGCTGGGCTTGCGGATGGCTCCGGGGAGACCGCCGGCGACTGCGGCAGCGGCGCCGGATTTGTCTTCGGCGGCCTGGCCGAGGCGAAGGCCCTTGGAGGCGAGGAGCGCCTTGATCTCGTTGAGGCTGGTTTCGCCGAAGTTTTTGTAGGAGAGGAGCTCGGCTTCGCTGGTGCGGAGGAGGTCGCCTAGCGAGCGGAGGTTCATCTTCTTGAGGCAGTTGCGGCTGCGGACGGAGAGCTCGAAATCGCTGATGGGTATGTTCAGTATCGCATCGCGGCGGTCGCCGCGGCGCTCGGCATCTTCGTCGTAATATTGGCTGCGGGCGGACTCGACGTCCTTCATGTAGAGGCGGGCGCGCTGGTGATTGGGGTCGGTGCGGAGGACGGCGTCGAGGCAGCGGTGGGCCTCGTCGTAGTGGTTGTTGTCCTCGTAGAGGATCGCGAGGTTGATGAGCGCGTTGATATGGACGGGCGCGCTGGTGGAGATGCGCTCGAGGAGCTCGATGGCCTTGGCGTCTTCGGCGCGGCGATCGTAGAGCAGCGCCAGGCGGAAGGCGGCGGATTCGTGATCGGGGTTTTCGTTGAGGGTGCGCTCGTAAAACTCGACGGCCCGCTCGTGGAGGGCCTGAGTCTCGGCGTCTTGTCCCTTCTTGAAATATTCTTCGGCGGCGCGTTCGTTAATTGAAGACACGGTGAGTTCGCTCATAGTTTCCGGTGTTGTTAAGAAATCCCATCCGGCGCATGATGGCGCGTCGGCGTGCAGTTGAGTCGTAATAGGGTATTGATAATTGGAACGGGCGAAACTGTCAACCGTTGGGGCGGCGGGCGGCAGCAAAGATGGGATAGGACATGAGCGGGCAGCGGGTGGTGATCTTCGCAAATCCGATCGCCGGGCGGGGCAAGGGACGAGTATTGGCTGAAAAGCTGCGCGATCGGTTTGAGCGGGAGGGGTGGGAGGCGGTGACGGCGTTTGAGCGGCCCGACGAGGTGAATTCGACGATTTTGGCGGGTATGACGGCAGCGGTTGCCATCGGGGGGGATGGGACGCTGCGGTCGGTGGTGGAACGGGTGACTGATGGGGGGGAAAACGAGGGGCCGGGGGTGTTGGTGGTGCCCATGGGGACAGCCAACTTGATGGGGCGGCATCTGGGAGTTGGGCTTGGAGTCAAGGGGCTGGAAGAGCGGGCGGTGGCGGCGATATCGGGGCGGCGGGTGGTTAAGTTGGATGTTTGGAAGATCAGAAGTGCGCAGTCGGAGCAGATGTTTCTGCTGATGGTGGGGATTGGGCTGGATGGCGAGATCGTGCATGCGCTGGATCGGGTGCGGAAGGGGCCGATCGGGTTTGCGAGTTACGTGATTCCGGCGTTTGGGACGCTGGCGGGGTATCGGTTTCACGCGATCGAGGTGGAGGTGGACGGGCGGGTGGTTTGGCCGATGGGGCCGGCGGTGGCGTTTGCGGGGAACGTGAAGGAGTATGGGACGGGGTTTCCGATCCTGCCGCTTGCAAGGTCGGATGATGAGTTGCTGGACGTGTGCGTGCTGCCGGCGAAGTCGGCGACGGATTTGATCGAACACGCGGTGGCGATGGTGGCTGGGGAGCATCATTTGCGCGAGGGGGTGGTTTACGTGAAGGGGAAGGGGGTGCGGGTGCGGTCGAAGGAGCGGGTGGCGGTGCAGACGGATGGTGATCCGGCGGGGTGGACGCCGGTGGAGATGGAGTTGATGAAGACGCGGGTGGGGTTTATCGTGCCGCCGACATGAACGATCTTATTCAACGTGACCGCGCCCCTTTGTTCGTGATCGCCGGGCCTTGCGTGATTGAGTCACTTGAGCTTTGTCTGGAGGTGGGGCGGCACGTGAAGAAGGTGTGCGAGGGACTTGGGCTGGCTTACATTTTCAAGGCTTCGTTTGATAAGGCGAATCGGTCTAGCAATGCGTCGTTTCGGGGGCCGGGGCTTGAGGGGGGGTTGAAGATTTTGGAACGGATCAAGGGGGAGCTGGGTGTCCCGGTGTTGACGGACGTGCATGAGCCGAATCAGGCGGAGGTGGCGGGGCGGGTGGTGGACGTGCTGCAGGTGCCGGCGTTTTTGGCGCGGCAGACGGATTTGCTTTTGGCTTGCGGGAAGACTGGGAAGGCGATCAACGTGAAGAAGGGGCAGTTCATGGCGCCGGTGGAGATGGGGTTGGCGATTGAGAAGATCAAGTCGACCGGCAATTCAAATATCATGTTGACCGAGCGGGGGACGTTTTTTGGATATGGGCGGTTGGTGAATGATTTTACGGGGCTGGCGGTGATGGCGAAGTTTGGGCAGCCGGTTGTGTTTGACGTGACGCACTCGACGCAGATGCCGGCGGGGCTGGGGAACACGAGCGGGGGGAACCCGGAGTATTCGCCGTTGTTGGCGCGGGCGGCGGTGGCAACGGGGGTGGTGGATGGGTTGTTTTTGGAGTGTCATCCGGAACCGCGGAAGGCGAAGAGCGATGCGGCGACGATGATGGGGCTGGATGAGGTGGGGGCGTTGCTGGGGGCGTGTTTGGCGATCAAGAAGGCGTTGACGAAGACTTGAAGGGGTCGCCGCAATGCGGGACGATCTCCGCAATGGGAAAGAAGCTGACACATCTTGATGACGCGGGGCGGGCGAAGATGGTGGACGTGGGGACGAAGGCGGTGACGGCCCGGCGGGCGATGGCGGAGGGGTTTGTGCTGCTGCTGCCGGAAACTGTGCGGGCGATCGCTGAAGAACGCGTGCCGAAGGGGGAAGTGCTGGCGGTGGCGCGGGTGGCGGGGATCATGGCGGCTAAGCGGACGGGCGAGCTTATTCCGCTCTGTCATCCGCTGCCGATGGAAAGCGTGGAAGTTGATTTTGATCTGCCGTCATTCGATCCGTTAGAGGGGGAAGAGCGCGTGCGGCTGCGCGTTAAGGCGGTGGCGACGATCTCAGCTAAGACGGGCGTGGAGATGGAGGCGCTGACGGCGGTGGCGGTGGCGGCGCTGACGATTTATGACATGTGCAAGGCGATTGATAAGGGGATGGTGATCGAGGGGGTGCGGCTGATGGAGAAGAGTGGTGGGCGCAGTGGAGATTATTTGGCGCCGGCTGGGAAGGGTCATGGCTGAATTTGGGAGGCTGAAATGGGTTGGAAACAGGAAGCTTTCATGCGATTGGCTTGCGCGGTGTTGCTGTCGTCGTTGGGTGCGACGGCGATGGGGTTGGTGGGTGGGTGTGAGAAGAAGCCAGTCCCGGCGGTTGCGGCGGCAAGCGGGGTGCGCGTGACGGTGGATGGGGCCGGCTTTGCGAGCCCTGCGGGATGGACGCGGGTGTCGGCAAACGATCAGGGGATCAAGGCTTATTTCATCGGTCCCGAGTCCTCAACTTCCGATATGCGCAGCCGCGCGATTACGGTCGAGGTGCTGCTGCCGCCTGTGAAGGGGGACGCGATGGCCGTGGCGCTCGACAAGGCCTCGAAGTGGGGCGGCCGGGTCGAGGAGAAGCGGGACTTGATAGACGGCGTGGAGGCGGTGCGCGTGCGCGTTTATGCTGCGCAAATTCCTGAGCTCACGAGCCGGCTCCTCGGCATCATCACGATTCGCGGCGGCAAACTGTACATCGTTTCCGGATGGGCGCCGGAGCGCAAATCGATCCGCGACGAAGTCGAGGCGTTGATCGGTAGTTGGAAGTGGGACAAGTGAGCGGTCGCGGAAGAGGAGGATGTTACGCCTTCTTCTTCATGTACTTCCCACCGCCGCCCGTTCCCGTGCTGGCGGGGCGGTTGCTGGAATCGTTGATCGCTTTTTCGCGAGCGGCTACGGCGGTGTTGTACTTCTCTAGTTCTGAGTTGTAGGCGGCTTGCACCGGGGGCAATTCGGATTGCGCCTGCTCGACTTCCTTGCGGGCGTCGACGACCTGGGGGTTGGTCTTAATTGACTCTTCGAGGTCGTGGCGCAGCTTCAGGAGCTTCGCGTTGGCGGCGGCTAGCGTTTGCTTCAGGGCGGCGGCCTTGGGATCGGCGGTGACGGCGGCAGTCTCCAACTGAGTCACGGCGCGGCCTTTGTCCAGCACGATCCGGGCGGCCTTGGTGATCTGGTCCTGGTCGGCGCTGCCTTCTGATTGAAGCTGCTGCACCTGTTGGGCGGCCGCCTTTTTGTCTTCAAGCGCCTTCTGATACGCGGCGGTGGCGCGAACTTTTTCGAGGATGGGGGCGGTCGCGGCTTCGTAATCGGACTGGGCCTGTTTGATTGCGGTTTGCGCTTCGGACAATTGCGGCGCGGTTTCGGCCTGGCGGTGAAGGTCGGCGATGATCTTCGCCATCGCGTCCTGGGCGCGCTCGAGGCGGCCTTGCGATTGGCCTAGACGCAGCTTTGCGTCTTTCATGGCCTTGTCGCTGACGTCGGGGATGTTGTTGCCGCTGGCGGGGGGCAGGCCCTTGGTCTTGTCCTTTACCGCGGCGGTGGCGGGAAGGCCGATCAAGGTTGCGAGCAACAGCGTCGTCAGCAAGTGGTGTGAGCGCATGGTGGGTTCCGATTGGGTGTGAGGCCGCGTCGCGGGACTGCTTAATTATCGGCACGCGCCGTGTGGGATGCAACCCAATCTTTTGGCAGGGGCTGCAATTGGCCGGCGAGGAACTGGCGAAGGAAGGCGGCGGCGGCGACGGCGTCGAGTTGCTGTTTTTTCCGGCCGCGGGTGAGCTTTTCGCCGGCTTTGCGGCGATCGGCGAGGGTTTGCTCGGCGGCGAACGAGCTCAGCCGTTCATCAACGTAGAGGACGGGTTTCCCCGATTGGGCGGCTAATAACTCGCCCCACGCCAGGGCGGATCGTGCGGCGGGGCCGACGCTGTCGTCCATGTTCAATGGGAGACCCAGGACGATTTGCTCGACGCCTTCTTTAGTGATTACGGGAAGGATCTGGGCGAGCGCGTGCTCCGGCGACGAAACGATCAGGACGTCCAGCGGCGTCGCGTACTGACCGCCCTGGTCGGAAAGGGCGAGGCCGACGCGCTTGGTGCCGAGGTCGATGGCGAGGGTGCGCATGGGGAAGACTAAGCTAAAACGTAAAGACATAAAACATAAGCAGGCATCGAGCGCCTCCTTATGTTTTATGTCTTTACGTTTTCTCTCTCTCCTACTGGTACCGCCCGCCCGTCTTATCCTTCACGCGATCCACCAATTCCTTCACGCGCTGGTCTTCGGTCTTTGGACAGACCAGCGTGGCGTCGGTGGTGTGGACGACGATCATATCGCTGACGCCGAGGAGGGCGACGAGGTGCTGGGGGTCGTTGCTGACGACGATGTTGTTGAACGAATCGACCAGCACGCAGTTGCCGGCTTCGACGGCGTTGTCGTGGTCATCGGTTGCGAGCGTTTCGGACAGCGCGGGCCAGGAGCCGACGTCGAGCCACTGCACGGGCATCTCGACGACGACCACGTGGGCTTTGCCTTTGCCTTGCGAGGCGGGTTCCATGACGGCGTAGTCGATGCTCTTCTTAGTGAGCGCGGGATAGTTTTCCTGCAGGACGCGCTGGGCGTCGGGGGTGTCCCAGGCTTGGCCGATCTTCGACAGGCCGGCGTAGGCCATCGGCAGGTGGATCGCCAGTTCGTTGAGGACGGTGTCGCAGCGCCAGACGAACATGCCGCTGTTCCAGTAGTAGCGGCCGGATTCGACGAAGCGATCGGCATCGGGCTTGGCGGGTTTCTCGACGAATTTCATGACGCGATACGCGCCCTTGCTGCCGCTCTTGAGCGTCAGCGCTTCGCCGCGGTGGATGTAACCCAGGCCGGTGTGGCCATGCGTGGGGATCAGGCCGAAGGTGACCAGCGCCTTGGGTTGTTCGGCGACGACTTCGAACGCGGTCTTGATGCTCTTGATGAACTGATCGACCGGCTCGATCACGTGGTCGGCGGTGACGACGGCCATGACCGCGTCGGGGTCGCGCTTGAGGAGCACGGTGGCGGGGAAGCCGATCGCGTTGGCGGTGTCGCGCCCCTCGGGTTCGCCTAACACGTTGTCGGGCGGAAGATCGGGGAGGTTTTGCAGCACAGTGGCGCGGTGACTAGCGCCGGTGCAGACGAAGATCCGCTCGGGCGGGAGCATCGCGCGGAGGCGCTCATACGAAAGCTGAAGAAGGGACTTGCCGCGCACGATGGGGAGCAACTGCTTGGGGCGGTCGTTTCGGGAAAAAGGCCAAAGACGAGTCCCCCGTCCCCCGGCCATGATCACAGCGTATTCCATAAGTTCGGTCCGTTGGTTCGTGGACGAATGCGGCAAGCGAGCTTGCGATTATAGCGTCCTAACCAATGGAAAGAATGGATGGGCGGGTACTTTTTATCCGAGTATGGCCGCCCTCACAGATGCTTCAGGGCTTGAGCAATTCGAGGTTCGGGTAGAACGATTTCAGCGTGGCGTAAGGTACGTCTTCCTCGACCTTCACCAATTGAAGTTGCGCGCCTTTGGCGGGGCCGTCGAGGCAGCGGCCATCGGCGTTCCAGAAGGATGCGGTGTCGGAATCGACGAAAGCGACGTCGGGCTTGTTGACGATGGTCTTGCGCCGGAATTGGGGGAATAGGTCGCCCTGCACGGTTCGATCGAAGATGACGGCTTTGCCGCTGGCTTTGGTGCGGACGACCAGGAGATGAGCCCCCCCTGCCGTGGTGAGATTAAGCGGTTCGCCGATGCCGCCGAATTTGCCGGGTTGCAGCGCTACCGGCGTGGCGGTGGCGAGGAGCGCGACCCGGGCGTCGGGGGGGAGGTCGAGCTTGACCGGCCGATTGGGAAAACGCGGCTGCGCCTTTTCGCCTGCGGGAGAAAGGGCGGTCGCGAGCACCTTGGTATCGGGGTATTGGGTGCGCCATTCGCGCCAGGTGGTCTTTTTGGTCTCGATGGGCGTCTTGAAGCCTTCGGGGCGCTCGCCCTTCAGGGTCGTACCGGTGAAGGCGTTGATGAATTGGCCGATGCGGGAGTTGTAGAGAAGCAGCGCGTTGGCGGGCATCGAGACGATGTCGAGTTCGCGCGGCTTGACGGTGGAGTCGACCACGAAGGCTTGAGCGCGACCGGCGTAGGGCGAGTACATCACCAGCAGACGCTTATCGGCATCGGCATGGGCGATGACGGGGGCCAGTGAGAGGCAACCGGTCGGATAAGCGTAGGGCTGACCTTCGAAGACCAGCCCAATGACGGGCGACTCGGGGCGGAGGTAGCTGGCCTTGTCGAAGCTAACGAAAGTGGGGTTATCGAGGATCGCCATGCGGCGGAAGGGGTCGCCGGCGAAGCGCTGATAGAAGAGGAAGAGTACCGGCGCCAGAAAGAGCAGCCACGCGGCGCGGCGCTTGCCGCCGACGACCATTCCGATCAGCGCGACGCACAGCACAAGGCAAAGCGTGGTCAGCGGCCACTGCAGGCGGCGCGACAGGGTAATCCAATCGAGTCCCTGCGGATACTGCGCCAGCCCCGGGTGCGTGCCGAATGCGACCACGGCGGCGCTGGCCACCGCGAGAATGGCGAGGAAAAACGTGATGGCGAAGCGGACCACGGGGTGCACGATAAGCTTAGCATCGGTCCGATGCGAGCGGACCGATTGGTGCGGCGCCGGGCTGAGCGTCAGGATCGACGCGCGCGACTGGAAGTGCAGGGTGATCCGCGGCGACGCAAGTTCGCGCTGAACCGGGGTGGGAATGCGAAGGGCTCCGCCACGACCGCCCGCGGAATAATCCACGGTGGTCGGGCCGGCCGGACGCAACGGCTGGCTGATGGTCAGGTGTGACATACTCGTCACATGACGTACAATACGATTATGGCGATTGTCGCTTCTGTCCAGAATCTGACGAAGATTTACCGTAAGCCGGGTACGAACGTCGAAGTGCCGGCACTGCGGGCGATCAACCTGGAGTTTATCGAGGGGGAATACACCGCGATTATGGGCGCCAGCGGCTCGGGGAAGAGCACGCTGATGAATATTATCGGGTGTCTCGATCAATCGACCAGCGGGAGCTACATCCTGGGCGGGGTGGACATCAGCAAGCTCAACGATGACGATTTGTCGGAGATCCGCAGCCGGCGGATTGGGTTTATCTTCCAGAACTTCAATTTGATCCAGCAACTGACGGTGCTGGAGAACCTGGAAGTTCCGATGTTCTACATGCGAATGTCGCCGGCGGAGCGGAAGCGGCGAGCGCTGGAACTGGCGGAAAAGGTGGGCTTGGCGGAACGGGCGGACCACCGGCCGATGCAGTTATCGGGCGGTCAACAGCAGCGCGTCTGCATCGCGCGGGCGATGGTGAACGATCCGCTGATCCTGCTGGCTGACGAACCGACCGGAGCACTCGACAGCAAGACGGGGCAGGCGATCCTGGCGCTGTTCGACGAGCTGGTGGCCAGCGGGCGGACGATCATCCTGGTCACGCACGACCCGCACGTCGGCAGCCGGGCGCACCGGGTGATCCAGTTGCACGATGGGCACGTGGTGAAGGACGAGCGGAACGTGAAGAGGGCGGTGCCGGTGGAGGGGGAACCTCTGCCGACGTTTTAGGCTATCTGCCCGCCCGTCGCTTGATTTTCTATTGAATGGGCGGGCGCGATGAAGTAGGGTGGATTCGTTGTGTAGGACGACGTTGGGTGGAAAAAGGAACTTTCTCGCCACTTGAGTGCCGGGGCGGGGGATTAGAGATGGCGAGACGGGGATTCCAGCTTATTGTGGCGATGGTGCTGGCATCGGGTGTCATTGCGCGGGCGGATGATTACACTTGGACCGGGCAAGCCAGCGATAATGCCTGGAGCCAAAAGGCGAATTGGGCTGGGGGCGTTGTTCCGGCGAGTTCCGATACCACTCGGTTGATTTTCGATCAATCCGCACATGGCACCCTGCTTCTCCAGAGCATTGCCAACCCGTTCATTGTGAATCAGATTTCGTTTGGGGGTGTCGGGTTCGATCTTTACAACTTGCCACTGGCGTTTGCAGGCGGTGGAGCGGGCATCCTGCAAAATTCCGCGGCTGACCAGGTTTTCGAGATGCCGATCAGCCTCTTGGGGACGACGACGATAGGGGGAGTGGGAAGCGGGAAGGTGGTATTCAACGGCAACGTCTCAGGCGTCGCCTCGCTGGTTGCCAATGTACCGATTGCACTGGGCACGGGCACTGTCTCTTTGACCGGTTCGCAGACGTACAACAGCGGTCTTTCATTCACGACTGTCACGACGTTGTCTTCGAGCGGGGGTGGCGATATCAGTTGCAACGGTCCGGTTGACGGGTCGTCGCCACTGATCCTGCAAACCAGTGGGGTCATGCGATTGGGCGGTGTCGTTGGGGGCGTGATTCGACCATTTAACCTCGCTACGGATGCGGGCGGAACAACAGTCATCAGCGGCAACGCGATTAGCACGGTAAGCGCACAGGATTATCGCGGACCGGTCACCCTAGCAGCAGGAACGACGCTGGACGCGCAGAATGGCAGCATTGATTTCAGCAGTTCGATTGACGGTGGGTTTGGGCTTGTCGTGAATTCAGGGGTTCGCACGACGTTCGCGAAGCCGGTCGGCGGCACCGCTGCGCTGGCGAACTTGATCATCAGCGGACCGGCGGTGATCAAGGGGGGCTCGATTACGACGGTCGGCGGGCAGTCCTTTAATTCCAAGCTCACGCTTGGAGGTGATGCCACGCTCACATCAACCAGCGGAGGCGATATCTCCTTCTCCAGCGCGGTGGACGGGGCATTTAACCTGACGGTGAACACGAGCGGAAGCAGCATAATCGCCGCCGCAATGGGTGGAACCACGGCGCTGGCAAGCTTCACGACGGATGGGGGAGGGACGACGACGATAAATGGATCGAACGTCACCATCCGGACTACGGGAGCCCAGGCTTATCGCAATACCCTTCTGTTGCCGATGACGACGACATTGACCTCCACCGGGGGCGGGAATATCAGCCTTGGGAATGTGCAGGGCCTTGGAACGGCCTCGTTTGGATCGCTGGTCGTCACGACCGCGGGGACGACGACGTTCGCGGGTCAATCGGGCAATGTCGTCCCTCTATTAACCGTCACCACCGATTTGGCGGGCGTCACCGCACTTAGCGGCGCGGGCATTACGACGCAGAACGGGCAGACCTACGGCGATCCGGTTTCGGTCAGCGGCGTGGCCACGTTGAAATCGCTCGGCTCGGGCTCGATTACATTCGTTTCAACGCTCGACGGGCCGGGGGCGCTGTCGATCGGGCAAGGCACCGTCGCCTTCAACGGGGCAGTCGGAAGTACGTCGCCCCTCGCGTCGCTGAGCACCGGCAACGGGACGATAACCGTCAAGGGTGGCCTGGTTCGAACGACCGGGGGGCAGACTTATCCGGGCCCGGTGAATCTCAATTCCGACACAACGTTCAAGTCCGAGGGAGGGGGAGACATTACGTTCACCAGTTCGTTCACTGGGTCGACGAAGAACATCTTCATCTCAACGTCGGGAGTAACGACAATTCCGCAGTTGGGGGCCAACGATGTGCAGCAGATCGTGACGGACGCGCCGGGGCGCACGGTGCTCAATCTGAGTTTCCTGACGACGAGCAAGGCGCAGACCTTTGGCGACGCCGTGACACTGCTTAAGGCGACGACCCTCACGTCTTCTCAAAATGGCAACATAACGCTGGGCGGATCCGTTGACGGCGGGAGTCTGACCCTCAATACCAGTGGCGTGAAAACGTTGGGCGGGCCGATCGGCGTCGTGACGGCGGTGTCGGGCTTATTCACGGGTTCGACCGGGAGCACGGTGATCGGCGCGGGGTCGATCAACACGACCAACGGACAATTTTATCAGAATCCGGTGACGGTCATCGCCGACACGACGTTTACGGATAATGCGTCCGTCGACTTCAGAGGCACCGTCAACGGCCCGGCCGGCGTTGTGATCGCTCCGACCGGCAGTACGTTCTCGGGCGCAGTGGGCGGCGTCACTCCGCTGGCGAGTTTGGCCGCGGGCTCGGCATTTCGGACGACGACCATCAACGGGGGCGGCATCACGACCACCGGCGCGCAGTCGTATGGGGGGCCCGTTACCCTCGGTGCGGCGACCACCCTCACTTCGACGGACGGGGGTGACATCGCGCTCAACGGGGGCATCAGCGGCAACTTCCCGATCTCAATTAATACTTCGGGAACGACGACGCTCAAAGCGTTTGTGAGCGGCATCCCCAGTTTGACGACCGACGCGCCGGGACGAACCGTGCTGAACTCCAGCTCGACCATCAATACCGCCGGCAGCCAGACCTACGGCGACGCGGTGATCCTGGCGGCTCAAACAACGCTCAATTCGAGTTCGGGTGGAACCATCCGACTCGGGAGCACGGTAAACGGCGCATTCCCGCTCACGATATTCACCAGCGGCGCGGTCAGCTTTGGCGGGGCGGTCGGTGACGTGACGCCCCCGACCTCGTTGACCCTTACGGCGGCAGACGTGAATGGCGCGGCGGTGACCGCCGGCACCATTACGCAGAACTCCGGCAATGTGACGACGAGCTTCAGCGGCTTGCTTCGAGCGACCGGCGCGGGCGGAATCACCCTGAAGGGAAACGATTTCACCCTGGGTTCCGTAACGACCAACCCGAGCGCTACCCTGTCAGTCACGGACACCGGGGTTGCGGTGATCGGCGGCGTCGTCAGCGGCGGCAACATCAGCAAGTTCGGCGTGGGGAGCCTTACCCTGGCGGGCGTCAATACCTACACGGGAAGTACGCAGCTCAACGCCGGCACGCTACGGGTGCGCGGTTCGATCGCGGCGAGCGGTGGCACTTTCGTGAATTCGAGCGCCGTTTTCGAAGCCGTGGGCACGCAGACCGTCAAGTCGTTGAGGATCAATAACGGTGGACTGGCAAAGGTCACGGCGGGTGTACTGACGGCGAAGCCGGGTCAGGACGGCACACCGTTGACGATCTCGACCGGCGCCAGTGCGGGCACGCACGACGGCCGCCTTGACCTGATGGAGAACGCGTTGATCGTCGATTATGCGCCGGGGAACGAGGACACGACGCTGGCCCTTGTGCAGGCGCGGGTGCGGACCGGCTACCACGGTGGAGACTGGGCGGGCGACGGCATCTTCTCCTCGAGCGCGGCAGCCGATTCGACTAAAGCAATGGGGTACGCGCAGGCGAGCGAAGTGCTTGGGCCGGGAGGCGGCCTGTTTATGGATCAGACCGTCGACGGAACGTCACTGCTCGTGCGCTATACGTTGGCGGGAGACGCCGATCTCAACGGGACCGTGGATTTCAATGACCTGGCAAAGCTGGCGCAGAACTACAACGTCACCGACGGCACTCGCGGATGGTCGGCGGGCGATTTTACCTACGACGGCAATGTCGATTTCCTCGACCTGGCAAAGCTGGCGCAAAATTACAACACCGCGCTTCCCATCGGCTCCATCCCCGGACCCTCAGCCGCTTTCGAAGCGGACCTGGTCGCCGCCTTCTCGGCAGTACCCGAACCTTCCGCGGCGGCCTTGCTGCTCGGCGGATGTCTGATTGGGCGGGTATCGAGACGACCGCGGCCTTGACCGCGCGCCTGCTACTTCTTCAACTGATACATGCCGCGGCCGGCGCTGGCGAAGCGTTTGTCCTTGATCAGCGTCTGGTTGACGATGCCGCGGAAGTTGGCGCTGGTGGAGCGGTAGCCGGTCGCGGAGACCTTGTCCAGGATGTCGCCAACGCTTGTCGGGCCGTTTGATTTGCTCAAGACCTGAAGGATGACTTCCTGGAGGCTGGACTTGTTGCGGGCGCGGCTGCCGGGGCGACCGCCGATCGAGCCACCGCCGGAGACCGAGGCGATTCGTTCGTCGATTGCGTCGAGCTGCTTTTGGAGCTTGTCGCGCTTACGGGTGAGCTTGGCCATCTCGCCGCGGCGGGATTGCATGAGTCTTTCGAGTTGGGCGAGAGAGAGACCGGAGGTGGGAGCGGAACGCGTCATTGCGGGGATCCTTTGTAATGCACACCATCGTGCAATCCCCCTTATTTCGTGTCGGCATCATAGATCGTAAACGGCTGTCATTTCAAGAAAAGGGAATGAATTCGAACAGAAACTAACGATTTCGGGTCGTGATGTCGATGGCCAAAACGCCACAATCGATACACTTGCCATATTCATTGCAGGCGTCGCAATGCCGGATTACGCGGGCTTTAGGGTTGTTGGCGGTGCGGAAGGAGGGGTAAGATTGTTACTTGTCGTGAGTGGGGAGGTCGATAGAAGAACGTCGGCGGTGAAAAAGGTGATCCTCAGGCGGTCCGGGACCAGGAAATTCCGATGAGATGGTTCAGTTGGGCGATGGCGGGCATGCTGGCAGGGACGGGGCTGGCGTGCGACGACAAGAATGACGTTCCGCCGGAGATGCTTGGGCCGCGCCCGGCGGCGGTCGCCCCGTCGGGGCCGACCACCCGTGAACTTCTTAATGGCCCGAAGAAGTCCCTGCGACTGGGGGCGTTTCCGCTTACCCTGGACGTGCCGAAGACCTGGAACTTGCGGTCGATGGCCGGCGGCGAGGTGATCACGGTCGAGGGGCCGGCGGTTTCGGGCGACATCGTCATCCAATTGGTGCAGCAGCCGCAATTGGTCGGCGTTGCGGGGCCGGAAACGACGCTGGCCCAGGCGAAGGCGGACATGGCGGCCAAGCCCCACGCGATCAACCGCGCCGAGCTGCGCCCCCTGGGCCCAGGCAAGCTGCTGGAAGTGCGGATGATCTCCAACCCGTTTGAGAACGGAAAGCTGCCGCCCGAAGTCTGGGGCGATGTGGAAGTGACCGAAAGCCGCTCGGTTTCCTTCCCGACGACGCGAGCGATTCTGAACCCGCACCTGGTCAAGTGGACGTTCACGGTCTTCGCTCCCTCGGGGGAGAAGGCGTATACGGTTCGGGCGCTCAACTTCATGGGATTGGGGCTGCGGGAGTTTGAGAAGGACCAGGAGTTTCTTGAGCAAATGATGAAGACGCTGAAGTATGAAGAGTGAGGACACGGTCGCGGTCGGATCATATAAGTTGAGGCATGATATCGGCGGCGCGGCGGTTGAGGGCGACGTCGACGAGGTCGTCGAAGGGGCTTGCTTCGAGATTGATCAGGATGATCTTCGCACGGTTGCGTGCGGCGAGGCGGACCAGGCCAGCGGCGGGGTAGACCTCGCCGCTGGTGCCGACGACCAGCATCGCGTCTGCGTTTTTGCAGGCGGTTTCGGCGGCGCGCCAGACGGCGGGGTCGAGGGATTCGCCGAACCATACAACCGCGGGCCGGAGGTATTCGCCGCATCGGGGGCAGGGGCGGAGCGCGGGGAGGTTGTGCAGATCGATTTGTTCCGCGTACTCGCACACCGAGCAGCGGTCGGCGGCGATCTTGCCGTGCAGACGGAGGATGGTCATGCAGCCGGGCGGGGCGACGCGCTCGTGCAGGCCGTCGACGTTCTGTGTGATGACGGCCGCGCCGCGGGCTTGCAGGGTGGCGATCGCGTTGTGTGCGGGATTGGGGTGGATGGCGGCAAGTTGGCTGCGCCGCCAGTTGTACCAGTCGTAGACGAGCTTCGGGTCGGCGGCAAAACCCTGCGGACTGGCAAGCTGGTACGGGTCGTACTTGCCCCAAAGTGCGTCGGCGGAGGCACCGCGGAAAGTGGGGACGCCGCTGTCGGCGCTGACGCCCGCGCCGGTGAAGACCACGAGGCGCCTAGCGGCGGCGAGGATGTCGCGGGCGGCGGTACGTTCGTCCATGCCGCGTCATACGATACCCAGCGGGGCGTGGGTTCGTACAATTGCCAAAATGCGGATCACTCGACTAGCACCATCGCCGACGGGGGCGTTGCATTTGGGCAATGCGCGGACGTTCCTCGTGAACTGGTTGCTGGCGCGGCAGAACGGGTGGGGAATCCTGTTGCGGGTCGAGGATTTGGATGGGCCGCGGGTGAAGGCGGGCGCGGATCGGCAGGCGATGGAGGATTTGCGGTGGCTTGGATTGGATTGGGATCGCGGGCCGGTGTATCAGTCGCCGCGGGTGGCGGTTTATCGCAGCACGGCGGAGCGGCTGCTGACTGCGGGAGCGGCATATCCCTGCGTCTGCACGCGGCGCGAGGTGGAATTGGCCGCCAGCGCGCCGCATGCGGAAGACGGGGCGGCGGTTTATCCGGGGACTTGCCGGGGCAGGTTTAAGTCCATGCGGGAGGCGGAGGGTGCGGCGGGGCGGGTGGCGGCGGTGCGGTTTGCGGCGCCTGAAGGAGAGGTGGAATTTTCGGACGGCTTTCGCGGCGGCTGCCGGTTTGATCCGGCGAAGGAGTTGGGGGATTTCGTGATCTTGAAGGCGGACGGGACGGCGGCCTATCAGTTGGCGGTTGTGGTGGACGATGCGGAGATGGGGGTGAGCGACGTGGTGCGCGGGGACGACCTGTTGGATTCTACGCCGCGGCAGATGCTGTTGTATCGCGCGCTGGGGATGGGGGATCGGCTGCCGAAGTATGTGCACCTGCCGCTGGTGGTGGGAACTGATGGAAGGCGGCTTGCCAAGCGGCACGGGGATACGCGATTGAGCTATTACCGGCAGCGGGGCGTGACGGCGGAGCGCGTGGTGGCGCTGCTGGCGCGGTGGTGCGGGATTGACGCGGGGCGGGAGGTTTCGGCGAACGAGTTGCTGGGGCGGTTTGAGCTGGGGAGGGTGCCGCGCGAGCCGATCGTATTCAGCGAGGCGGACGATCGGTTTTTGCGGGATTGAAGATGGGGCGGGAAGGCCTAAGCTTTGCGGCGCGTTGAACGACTCCTTCGAACAATACGGGCTGCGCGTGATCAGCGGGGCGGAGCGCGGCGTGCGCGCGGGGCTGATGCGATTCGGATTTGGAGCCGTCTCGCCGATATATGCGATGGTGATGCGGGGGCGAAATGCGAAGTATGATCGGGGAATTGGGGTGCGGCGGTTGCCGCGGCCGGTGGTTAGCGTGGGGAACATGACGACGGGCGGAACGGGGAAGACGCCGGTGGTGCGGTGGCTTTGCGAGCGGTTGCGCGATGCGGGGGAGCGGCCGGCGGTGCTGATGCGTGGGTACCGCGCGCGGGGGGGAGAGCGCGGGGATGAGCAGGCGATGCTCGAGGGGTTGCTCAATCGCGAGGGTGTACCGCCCGTGATCGTGCGGGCGGAGGCGGACCGGTTCGCGGGCGGCACTGCGGTGTTGGCGGACTATTCGGAGGTGGGCGCGTTCGTGATGGATGATGGGTTTCAGCATCGGCGGCTGGCGCGGGATTTTGACCTGGTGTTGCTGGACGCGTTGGAGCCATTTGGTTTTGGGCGCGTGTTGCCGCGCGGGCTTTTGCGCGAGCCGCTGAGCGGGCTACGGCGGGCGGATGCGATCCTGATCACGCGCGCGGATCAGGGCGGAGATGTGGAGGCGATCGTGGCGCGGGTGCGGGAGTTCAATGCGACGGCGCCCGTGTTTCGGTGCGTGCATGCGCATGTGGGGCTGCGGTCGAGCGAGGATGTGCTGCACCGGGCGGATGCGTTGTTGGGGATGCGCGTGTTCGCCTTTGCGGGGATTGGGAATCCGGAGGGGTTTGGGCGGGAGTTCGCGGGGCATGTCGGTCATCGGTGGTTTGGTGATCACTGGGATTACGATCGCGATGATTTGGCGACGATCCAGGCGGAAGCGAAGCAGGCGGGGGCGGACGTGATCGTTACCACCGAAAAGGATTGGGTTAAGATTGGCCCGCTGCTGAATGTGGGGACGGGCATTCCGATCTGGCGCGCCGAATTGGCGGTGCGATTTGAGGGGGAGGATGAGGCGGCGTTGTTCGAGTTGATTCGGGGTCGTCTAAAACTGGGGCGGACATGAGCGAGCGGACGATGGGCAGCGGGACGTGGCTGGTGATCGGCATCCTGGCGCTGGGCGTGGCGTTGGCGGTGGTGGGAGTGACGTTTCGGCGGTTGCCGGATCGGGATCGAACGGTGACGGCGCCCGCGACGACGCAGGCGACTGCGGGGCGGTAAACGCGACGCAATCAGCGCGCAAAAAGAAACGGAGGTGGTCACCCAGGCCACCTCCGTCTCACTCGGGGCATTTCTTCCCTCTCTTGCCCCTGACGAAGCATTAGACAAAAAAGGCTGCACGGTGGAGGGTAGTGTCCCGTGCAGCCTGGCGGAGGAGGAAACGAGGATTGTGTGGGTTACCTGCTGCGAAGCGACCGGTTTGGTGCGCGTTACGCTGCCAGGGCCCGTGTATCATGGTATTGGTTGGCCATCGTTTCCTGCACGAGCAGCACGCTGTTCCACGTGTGCTTTTTCAACTCCACGCCATGCGAGGCGAAGTCGGTGAACCATTGGCCGTCGGCGACGTAACGGAAGCGGTATTCGCCCGGTTGCAGGCTGACCTGGGCGCTCCACCAGCCGTTGCCTTCGTGGCGCATGGTGATGGCCTGGTCTTTCCAGCCCGTGAAATCGCCGGCGACGGCGACACTGGCGGCGTTGGGCCGAAAGAACCGGAACTCGACTTCTCCGTTTGTCCTGACGCTTGTCATGGTTTGACTCCGTTCGTTAGAATGCAGTACAAAGATCGTGCCACGGCGGTACGACCGCCGCGATGCGTTGAGGTGCGAGTCCGCGTTGTCCGAGCCATTTTCCTGCAAATCCCAGACGGAATCGGCGTTTCATGCGGGGGACTTTACGTCGGAAGAATTTGGGATTTGTGAGCGGCTGCTTTGGGATGGATGAATTGCGCGGATGAAAGATGCGGCAACCGACGGGCGGGTGCCCGCCGCATGAGCAGGTTGATCGATTCTCCGCGACCGAACTCTTCCGCGAGACGTACCATGCAGCGATCGATCCAACTATCTGCCATCGTCATAGCTTACGCCTTGATTATCGGAGGGTGCGGCGCCAAGCCGGGCGCTTCGAAGGGTGTGGGATCGGCGTCGGCGGCGCGGATCATCCAAGGGGTGACGATCAACGAGCCGCTGATCCTCAGCGACCCGCCGCTGCCGATGACGGCGGCGCGTAACGAGACGGCGAGCACAGTGCTCCAGTTATCGAACCTCCCCAAGCCGAAGGAAAAGTCGGTGCTGACCCTGCGGGTGCAGCCGCTGCAACTGGCGAGCGGGAACGCGCAAATCGAGGTGGGACAGATCAAGGCGTATCAAATCCTTCCGATGCCGGTGGATGCGAACCGCGCGGGGTACGTGCGGCAGACCGGGCTGAAGGCTTCGGCGCGGACGATGCCGCGGGCGCTGTTGCCGGTGCCGATGGAGGGGGGGAAGATCAACGTGACCGCGCTGCGCGATCCGAGCGAGCCGCTGAAGCCTAATAGCCGGCTGGGGCTGTCGGACGAGCCGGCGCTGCTTTGGCTGGACGTGCAGGTGCCGCCGACCGCCAAGCCGGGGCAATACACCACCAGCGTGGACCTGATTCGTGATGGCGAGCGGGTGGAGTCGGTGCCGCTGTCGCTCACTGTGTATGACTTCGTCCTTCCCGACGAGCGGCATTTGCAGATGGTCGGGCGGATCGAGTGGGAGAGTTTGGAGACGCTTTACCCCGACCTTTTCGAAGCGATCACGCCGCAACTGGTTAGCCGCAAGGATAAGAAGTACGAACAGGCGATCCGACTTTTGGATCAACTGGTGGCGTTGGCGCACGAGCATCGGACGAGCGTTGTGGTGCCGCGATTGCAGCCGGTGGTAAAGTGGCCGGCGAATGGCGGGCCGCAGGTGGACTGGACGGATTTCGACACACTGGCCGAGCCTTGGCTGAGCGGGGCCGGGTTTGCGGACAAGGTTCCGAATGGATATTGGCCGCTGCCGCGGATCGATTTCCTGGATCGTTATCCACAGCCGCTACAGATGCAATATTGGATGGCGGCGGCATCGCATTTTTCCCAGATGGGGTGGATGGAGCGGGCGTGGGTGGAGGTCGAGAAGGATTTGCCCGGGCGCGCCAACGCGGTCGAGTGCATTCAGCTTTCGACGCAGGCGGCGGCGATCCTGGACGCGCACCCGCGGCTTCGCATCAGCCTACCGCTGGAGGACGCGCAACTTCAGTTCCGCGATAAAGGCAACCCGGGCCTGATCAACAAAACATCGACCAATCGGCTGATGACGGCGTCGAGCGGACTTGTGTTCGCGCCGCCGGGACAGGCGTGGCCGGGCGGGGTGGCGCGACCGGCGCACTGGCTGCGGACGGACCTGCCCGGCCTGGTGCCGTACATCGGCGCGGGCGGCGACGAGCGCGACGTGCGGCTGTGGGCGTGGCTGGCGTATTTGCGGCAATCGCAGGTGATCGGCTGGGACGGGGCGCTGCCTCACTCGCACACCGCACAGGAACCGGCTGACCCCAACGAGCTCACCTGGTTTTACCCGGGGCGGTGGTTTGGCGTGGACGAACCGGTGCCGACGATCCAGCTTAAGTGGCTGCGGCGGGCGCAACAGGACTTTGAATACCTTTACCTTGCCAAGCAACGCGGCGAAGTGATTTATTCTCTCGTGATGGCGCGGCTAATGATCAAGCCGGTGCAGACGCAGCCCAATGAAGATCCCGATCCGACGCATGGGTTGCTCACGGGCACGACGGATCAACAGGCCTGGACGAAGGCGCTCGAATTACTGGCCAGGAACATCCTGTTGCGCGACCCGGGCAAAGAGTTGGATAAGGACGAAGAACAGCGGAACCTACGGGAGCAGAAGCAACTGGAGCTCAACCTCGAGACCGCGAACTGGATCGCGCCGCAGGACAAGCCGCTTCAGATCGGGCGAAACACAAACTGGGGTTGGGCCGCCAAAGAGGGCAACTGGGTGGACCTGCGCCTTGGACTGGATATCTATAACGCAACCGACCAGCCGCTGACGGGTGAGTTGCAGTGGGTGAGCGCCCCGCGCGGCTGGGAATTTAATCCGCAGCCGGTGGTGGTCGCGCCTAACAACGCCGTGAACGTCTTCCAGGTGAAACAGTTCACGATGGAAACGCGCGTGGACCTCAGCAAGCTCGGCCCCGAGACGCGCAGGCCGATCCAGTTCAAGTTCATCGACGAGATGCACCCCAGCCGGCCGTCGCACCTGAGCGTGCTGGCGCCGGTGGCGGCGAGCGATCGGCGAGAGGGGAAGCTCTCGATCGACGGCGCACTGGGCGACTGGGACGAAGCGGCCGACGCAATCCAGCAGGGGCCGATGGTGGTCATGCTGGACCGGCCAAGCCTGCAGCGGCAGGCGATGCAGATGGCATCGACGCCTTCGTCGATCTATTCGAACTGGGCGTCTAAGCATTTCTACGTCGCGTTCAAACTCGACGGCCTGGCGGGCGGCGACGCGAAGGTCGGCAAGAACACGGTCGATTACCAGCTCCGCCGCGCATGGAGCGAGGATCTCTGCGAGATCCTGGTGCAGGCGGTTTACGTGCAGCCGGGGAATGTGGGTCAGGTCGTGCACCTGGTTTGCCGGCCCAACGGCCAGGTGACGGCGGCGATCAAGCCGTCGCCGAAGAACCAGAAGCTGTTCGGCGCCGAATACAAGGACGTGCTGGGCGCCAACGTGCGATACGGGTATGCCGTCGAAGGAAGCATCTGGCGCGGCGAAGTCGCGATCCCCTTGGATTTGATCAACGACAAGGAACACCAGGGGATGACGCCGACGCTGATGCGCTTCAACTTTGTCCAGCACAAGCAGGCGACGGGCGAATCATCAAGCTGGGCCGGCCCGCTGGACTTCGGCCGCGACGATTCGTTCATGGGACTTCTCTACCTGCGCGACATCAAAGCGCCGGGCATGGGAACGCGCGAGTAGGACAACGCAATCCGGGTGGCATGCTATGGCTTGGGTTTACCTTTTGCTCGCGGCGGTTTGCGAGATGGTTTGGCCCCTGGGGTTTAAGTTTTCCGACGGATTTACGAATTGGGGGAAGAATTGGGGCGTGATCGTCGGGACGTTTGGTGTGATGCTGGCGAGTTTCGGGTTCATGTCGCTGGCTAGCCGGCAGTTGCCGGTGGGGACGGTTTACGCGGTGTGGACGGGGCTGGGGACTACGGGGATCGTGCTGATCGGGATGATGTTTTTGAATGAGCCTCGTGATTTGCGTCGGTTGGTTTGTCTGGGGTTGATCGTCGTGGGGGTGGTGGGGTTGCGGGTTTTGGAGAGGTAGTTGCTGGTCATTATCGCATCTAAAAAAGGCGCCGCAAAGGCGCAAAGAGCGCGAAGAAGATGGGAAGTTTTTTTGAAGTCTTGGTTTTTGATTGTTGGGTCAGGCGGGGTTGCAGGTTAGTTCGACTGCGGTGACGGATCTGGCGGGGAAGCGGTGCTTATAGACGTCGGATTTGGGGAGGGTTTGTTCTTTGGGTTTCAGGGCGTCGGGTTCTAATGGGGTGGCGGCTTGGCGGGGGTCTTCTGGGGAGATTTCGAAGATTTTTGCGCTGGTGACGGCGGCGCCGTTTACGGTGAGGGTGGTTTCGATCGAGCGCGAATAGTTGGTGTTGGCGACGTGGAGGAAGTATTTGTCGCCGGTGCGGCTGGCGGTGAGATCGAGGGAGGTGGGGGCGGATTTTACTGTGACGGCTTGTTGGCCATTGTGGCGTTTGAAGAGGCGCATGACTGCGCCGGCGGGCAGTAGGTAGCTGATACCGCTGGGAACCTGGAGCATGAGTGCGTTGGTGGTCCAGCGGCTGCCGCAGAAGTCGGCGGCGGTGGCGATTTTGACGCGGTCGCCGTGGCGCTGGTAGGCGTTCATGGCGCGGGCGCAGTAGACGCCGGTGAGCCACTCGGCGAGGAGCGGGTTGGTGTTGCCGGGGGCGAGGCTGAGGTGGCCTTCAGTGACGGCGATGGGGAGTTTGGAATTGTGGTCATCCAGGACCTGTTTGAAGCGGACGAGTTTTTGTTCGACCCTGGGGGCCATTTCCATCAGTTCTTCCCAGGCGCGCTGGGGTTCCTGCTGATATTTCAGGCTATTGAGCATCGTGTCTTTGCGGAGGGGGCGCTGGCCCATCATGTGGAGGGCGACGTAGTCGAGATGTTCGCCGGCGCGGTCAGCGAGGCGGCCGGCCCAGGGTTCGCCTTTGACCGCGCCGGGGCCGTCGTCGCCCCAGCCGATTAATTTGATCGACGGGTCGCGCTGGCGCATGGCCTTGACAAACTCGATGGTGTGCTCGATGGATTGGTCAAGGGTAAAGCCGCCTGCGCCGTAGGAGGTTTCGTTGCCGAGTTGCCAGAGCTTGATGTTGTAGGGGTCAGGGTGGCCGTGGGACTTGCGGTCTTTGTTGTCGGGGTCGTTGGCGTAGCTGACCCAATCGGCGGCTTCGGCGGCGTCGCCGAGGCGGTTGCCTTCGGACATCTTGGAGTAAAACAGGCGGCCGTCGCTCATGAAGTTGACGCAGTAGAGCGGCTGCGCATTGATGCGGCGGCAGTAATCGACGAACTCGTGGGTGCCGACGCGGTTGGTTTCTTTTCCGCCCCAGAGGTAATTGCGCATCAGCGGACGTTGCTCAACCGGGCCGACGCCTTCGCGCCACTTGTAGTAGCGGCTGAGGAGACCGCCGTAGCGCATGACGTCGGGGGCGAGGTCGATGCTGGCGTCGATGAAATCCTTGCGCCAGTTCTGGGCGTCGTAGGACCAGGCGGCTTCGACAGAGGAATCGGTGGTGCCGAGCGGCTCCATGAACTGCATGTAGAGGAGCGGGGAGATGTCGAAGAGAGGCGCGGGATCGATGACGATCTGGGCGGCGGTGGATTCTTCGGCGGCGCGGGCCTGGTGGTTGGCGGCAGAGTGGGCGCAAGCGCCGGCAAGGGCGACGCCGCGCTGGAGGAACTCGCGGCGGTGGATGCTCATTGAGGCGCTCCGGGTTTGTCGAGATTATAAAGGCGGTGGCGGATGTGTGAGCGGATGTTGAAACGAAAGCCATCGGTCGGACTTGAACCGACAACCGCCGGTTTACAAAACCGGTGCTCTGCCAATTGAGCTACGATGGCGGGAACAGTAGGCGGTAGGCAGAGGGCAGTAGGCAGGAAGACGCGGCATCGCGATTCCTTCTGACGTTATTCTGCATACTGCCTACCGCCTACTGCCTACTTTCTCAGACGATCGCCAAGATCTTAAACTCCAGCGTCCCGCGCGGGGCTTTCACTTTTACCGTTTCACCTACCCGGGCCTTCAGCAGCGCTTCGCCCATCGGGCTGGTGACGGAGACGGGCATCACTTCATCGTCCGCGCCGCCGGGAGTCGCCTCGCCCACCAGGCGGATCAGTTGTTCGGTGTCGTCGTCGAGGTCCAGCAGCTTGACCGTGTGGCCTAGGAAGACCATGTCTTCGGGGACGTGCTCGTTGGAGACAACCGCGACGTGCCGAAGCTTGTTCTCCAGTTCCGCGAGCTCGCGCTGGATCGTGCGGTTCTCTTCCTTGGCGAAGTGGTACTCGGCGTTTTCGGAGAGGTCGCCCAGGGCGGCGGCTTTGCGGATTCGTTCCTGCACCTCGATCTGCATGCGGAACAACTCTTCGCGCTTCTTCTCCATCGTGGCCTTCTCATCGGCACTGACGATCTGCATGAGACAACTCCTGTCGGGGGCGCGGGCCGTCACACACTGATCGACGGCGGCGCGAAAAGTATCGAAACGTCCGGGTAACCTAAAACGCGAGCCACCGCGCCGGCCGGGCGCGGTGGCTTTACTGCTATCCGCAGGATGGCATTATAACACCCGCGGGCTGGCATTTCGCCACCCCTAAATCCAAAAAAACACCCGGTCATGCACCACAGCCTACCAACGTGGTCACCGGAAGTGACCATGCCACCCTCCGTTGCTTGACTTTCCTGTCGCGCTGCCCGATCTTCCCTCCCGGTCCAACACGCGGGAGAATCGATGTCCTTTCAATGTACCCTGGTCACGCCGGAGCAGCAGGTCCTGGATGAAACCGTCCAACAGGCGATCGTGCCCGCGCATGATGGTCTGATCGGCATCCTCACCGGCCGGGCCCCCCTGCTGATTAAGCTGGGTACGGGTGAGTTGCGAATCGACCTGCCGGGCGGGCAGCGCCGCTACTTCTTTGTAGACGGGGGGGTTGCGCAGATGAAGGACAACAAGCTGACGATCCTGAGCACCGATGCCGCCCCCAGCGCCGCCATCAGCGCCGAAACCGCCCGCGCCGAATACGCCGAAGCCGAGGCCCGGCGTCCGACGGATGCCAAGACGGCGAAGGACCGGGAACATCAGATGGCGCGGGCGCGGGCGAAGCGGGCGATTGCGGGGAAGTAAATCTCAAAACGGCAGAAATGCCACCGCCCCCAACCACTCCTCAGCCTCCGTCGCAGATCCGATCAAGATCAAATCCTCGATGATTGCGCCGATCGGCTCCAATTGCGGCACCAGGATTAGTCCCGTCATTTTCTCGCCCCGGCCCATTCGCTCGTACGCACCGGCCGCCATCGTATTCACATCGTGCGAGACTACGACGAAGGCTCTTTGCGCCGCCCATTCCAGCACATCCGCATCCGAACGATCGGGCGGCCCGATGTCTCGAACATGAAGGAATTCAATCGTCGGTTCTCGGCGCAGGACGCCAGACACGATTTGCTCGTTCAGGTCGTGATCCGCCAGATATCGCACTCGCCCCATTTATTCCCCTTTTGTATTCACCGCACGCATCTCGTGCAATCGCTTCAAAACCGGCGGCGGGTCCCCATCCACTTTGGCACGCGAATGCGACCAGACCTCGCCCTGCCGCTTGAGGTATGCCTCTACTTCATCCGGATGTTCCAGACACCAGGTCAATGCCCCGTAGACCTGCAAGAGCGATAGTGCAGGATACTGGCTGCGGATCGATTCGGGACTGTGTCCCTGGTCCCAAGCGGCAACCACGGAATCAAGGCTTATCTGGGTCGTCCCCACGCGAATCACCCCGTGATTGTCGGTCCTAACGTAGGATTGCTCACCAGCCATTATTCATCCTTGCAGAGTTGCCAAGAATATACCATGTTTTCAACCCTCCGCGTTAATCGCGATATCACTGAGGGATTTGTCCCGCGGCCGCGCCAAGGTATGATCTTCGATCCCGCCGTACACGCGGAACCAGGACTCATCAGAACGCACGAAAGGATCGCCCAATGTCACAACCGTCGCAGAACCAACCGTCGGCCCCCGTTCGACCGCTCACCCGCCGCTCGCTGATGAAGGCCACTGCCGCCACGTCTGCCGCTGCGATGTTCGCCGCGCTGGGCACCAACTTCGCCCACGCTGAAGGCTCCGACCGCATTAAGGTGGGCCTGGTCGGTCTGGGTGGTCGCGGACGCGGCGCTGCCGGCAACATCACCGACGCCGATCCGAAGGGCGTTGTCATTCACGCGATCGGCGACCTCTTCCCCGACAAGGTCACCGAGACCAAGGAAATGTGGAAGGACAAGCCGAAGGACTCGTTCGACATCGGCGAGCGCGCGTTCTCCGGCTGGGACGCCTACAAGCAGGTGCTCGCCACCGACATCAACTACGTCATCCTCGCAACGCCGCCCGGTTTCCGGCCGATGCAGATCCAGGCCGCCATCGAAGCGGGCAAGCACGTCTTTGCGGAGAAGCCGGTTGCGGTAGATGCCCCTGGCTGCAATGCGATCATCGAGGCCGGCAAACTCGCCGCCACCAAAGGCCTGGGCCTCGTCGCCGGCACGCAGCGCCGCCACCAGGCCAAGTACATCGAGACGGTCAAGCGCATCAACGACGGCGCGATCGGCAAGATCCTCTCCGGCCAAGTCTACTGGATCGGCAACACGCTCTGGAACAAGCCGCGTCAGGCCGGCTGGAGCGACATGGAAGCCCAGATCCGCAACTGGATGTACTACACCTGGCTCAGCGGCGACTTGATCGTCGAGCAGCACGTGCACAACATCGACATCGCCAACTGGGTGATGGGCGAGCACCCGCGCATGGCCATCAGCCTCGGCGGCGCGCAGGCGCGCGTCGGCCCAGAGTATGGCACCACCTACGACCATTTCGCGACCGACTTTGAGTACACCGAAGGCCGTCACGTCCTGTCCCTCGCGCGCCAGCAGGATGGCTGCTACAACCGCACCGCTGAATTCTTCCAGGGCGCCAACGGCTCCGCCCGGGTCAGCGAAGGCGTCATCGAGCCCGAGAAGGGGGACAAGTACAAGTTTCCCGCCAAGATCGACGCCAACACCAATCCTTACGAAGTCGAGCACGCCGATTTACTCGCCAGCATTCGCGCCGGCAAGCCGATCAACGAATCCCAGCGCATCGCCGAATCCGTCCTCACCGCAGTCATGGGCCGCATGAGCGCCTACAGCGGCCAGATCGTGACGTGGAGCCAGGCGATCAATTCCAAGGTCAGCCTGATGCCCGACAAGCTCGAGTTCGGCCCGATGCCCGAGCCGCAGATTCCGATCCCCGGCAAGTTCAAGCTGGCGTAACTGACCGGTGCTCCTCTTTCGAGATGGTCGCCTCTTTTAGCCGGCTCGCTTGCGGGCCGTGTACAGAGGCACGCGCGCACTGATTTCCATTGCTCAATTCTGCTCCTCCGCATATCTTCTCAATTGAGGGGACACGTCTCATCGCAGTGAAACGAAGGAAAAGACAGACGCTAATGGCAAACCGAACGCCAACTCGCTCCGCCCCGGCGTTCACCCTGGTCGAGCTGCTGGTCGTGATCGGCATTATCGCGCTGCTGATCGCGATCCTCCTGCCTTCCCTCAACAAGGCGCGCAGGCAGGCCCAGACGCTGCAATGCCTCTCAAACCAGCGGCAGTTGATGACCGCCACCATCCAGTACACCGCGGAAAACAAGGGATATCTCCCGTTCACCGGTTTCTACAACAATCCGGTGCCGACCTGGCTCTATGCCAACATCCTGATTCTCCAGGGCAAGCAGGACGAGGTTCAAGGCGGCCAGCTTTGGCCGTTCCTGAACGCGATGGGCGTATATCATTGCCCGTCGGATCTGGGCCCGTGGCAGGCCGGCTCGGTGAATAACTTGAGCAACTACTGCATGAACGGCGCGATGAGCGGCTTCCAGGACAACAAGAACGTGGGCCTGAAGATCACCCGGTTTCATCCCGACGACGTGGTCTACTGGGAATTCCCCGCCTACAAGTCGGGCACCAACGGCGCCAACGACTCGACCAATTATCCTCACGAAAGCATCGGCACCCGCCATAACCACGGCACGACGCTTGGCCACATCGACGGTCACGCCGACGTGATGCCCGGCGGCGAATACAATGCGGTCTGCCACAAGGGCCCCAGTGCCCTCTGGTGCGACCCCACCGCCCTAGACGGCGGCCTCTCCAAGGGCGGGACGATTCCCGCGAACATCATTACGCAGGATTGATGCGATGGCGCATGGCGTGGCGGCGACCCTCAGCGCGCCCACAACCCATCCGCACCCGCGCGGTAGAGAAGGCAGAACACGGGAGTTTGCCATATGCCGATCCGCGTTGAATGCCCTGGCTGCCACGACGTCACCCACTTCGCCGACAACGACGCGGGTTTGGCCGTCGCGTGCCTCGCGTGCGGCCGGCATCTGCGGGTTCCGAAGAAATCGGCGCCGGTGGCCAAGACCGTGGCGCGGACGCTGATCGATCAAGATCCGCCGCTTGCGCTTCCCGACGATCGGCCCACAGCCGCGACGCCCGTGCAAGCACCCACATCGCCGCGACGTCCCGTTCAACCCGCCCGGCCCAAAGGCCGCTGGCGCACCTACATGTTGCTCGTCGTCCTCCTGAGCTGCGCGGGGACGGCAATCGCGCTCGTTGTAAAAAACCGTGCCAGCCATTCGATCACGCCGCTCGCGCAGAACAATGGGACGCCGACGACGACCGTCACCCCGCCCGCGACCCAACGGACAACCTTGAAGATCGCCGCCACCTTCCCTACAACCTCACCCGCGCCGGTGACAGTCGCCGCGGCGACCCAGCCCCTCCCCTCCTCGCGCCCAGCGCCCGCGCCGGCCGTCGCTCGCCACTACACCCCCGACACCGCACCTGTCGGCTTCATCGGTTTCGACCGCGTCGAAATCACTGGCCACATCGAAGTCGACAGCTACGACGCCGCCATCGGCCGAGTCGGCGCCGGCGCAACCCATGCCGCGGCCCCCCTGCTCAGCAACGGCCCGATCCAACTCACCGGCGATGGCGAAATCCGCGGCTCGGTCCGTTCCGCTGGCACAACCCCAGTCAAAGCCTCCAAACATCTCCACATCTCCGGCCCAATCTCTCCGCCGCTTCCCGCCCGCGTCCCCGCGCCGCCCGTCACGCTCGACCCCTTCGCACACGACTCCGCCAACGCCGCCCTCCCCAACGAGTTCTACAAAAACGGCAACCTCAACCTCTACGGCGCCCACCAGATCGCCATCCCGGCCGGCGTTTATTACCTCAACGACCTCAACATCGATTCCCCCGCCACCCTCCGCCTGCAAGGCCCGGTCACGCTACTGGTCTCCGGCCGCCTTTCCATCGGCGGGAACATCGACACCCACGACAACCGCCCCGCCGACTGCCGCATCCGCGTCACCGGCGACAAACCCGTCACCATCGCCAATAAAAACACGCTCTTCCTCGACCTCTACGCCCCGCAAAGCCCAATCGACATCACCGGCAAAGGCCACCTCTATGGCTCGATCGTCGGCAAGACCCTCCGCATCACCGGCACCCGCCCCCTGCACTTCGATGAATCGCTTGTGGTGCATCCGAACTGAGCATCGGTAAAACTGCTTAATCTTTTCTTCATCATGCGTTCATCATGTAAAGGGTGGTAGGCTTACTCCCCGAAGTCGAGGAAATGGCGCGGCTTGCGCCGCGGCGGTAGTAGGGAATTGCTTAAGCGAGGAAATCTTGGAAAAGAGTAAAGAAATTGGGAAGTTGTTGAAGGAAAAGGGGCAGCTTTTGACTATTGGGGCTCATGATGGGCTCAGTGGTCGGCTGGGGCAGCGGGCGGGGTTTGATGCGGTTTGGGCTAGCGGGTTTGAGATTTCGGCGTCGTATGGGTTGCCGGACGCGAACATATTGGACATGACTGCACACTTTGAGGCGGCTTGTCATATCAATGACGCGGTCTCGATTCCGGTGATTGCGGACTGCGACAATGGGTACGGGAACGCGGTCAATGCGGCCTACGCGGCGCGCAAGTTGTTCCGAGCGGGGATCGCGGGGATCTGCATCGAGGACAACATCTTCCCCAAGCGGTGCAGCTTTTATGATGGGACTCGGGAGCTGATCCCGGCTAAGGAACATACGTTGAAGGTTAAGGCTTGTAAGGACAGCACCGATGGGCAGCTCTTCGTTATCGCGCGGACCGAGGCGCTGATCGCGGGGTATAGCCTGGAGGATGCGCTGGACCGCGCCATGTCGTACGCGGACGCGGGGGCGGACGCGGTGCTGATCCATTCGAAGGAGAAAACGCCTGATCAGATGATTGCGTTCTCCAAGCAGTGGACGCGGCCGACCCCGCTGGTTGCGGTGCCGACCACCTACGATACGATCAGCGCCGCTGAGCTCGGTAAGCTGGGGTACCGGATCGTGATCTTTGCCAATCACGGCCTGCGTGCTTCCATCAAGGCGATGGAGCACGCGTACGCCAAGTTATTGCCCGCGGGCCACGCTTCGGTCTTACGGGACGACATCGTCAGCCTGCAGAAGGTCTTCGAGCTGGTGGGCGTGAAGAATCTGGAAGAGAGCGAACGAAAGTACCTGCCGACGGCGGGGTAACGCGGTCAGGACGAGGGATTAATTCATGCTTACCGAACGCGCCCGTGCACTCACGGGCTCCCAGACTTCCGGCATGCGTAACCGCGCCCGGAAGCTTAGCGCCGCGGGCGTCAAGGTCGTCAACTTCGCCGCGGGTGAACTGGATCAGGATACGAGCCAGATCGTCAAGGACGCTGCCCATCGCGCGATCGACGGCGCGCGCAACCAGTACACGGACACGCTGGGCATTAAGGAGCTGCGCGAGGGACTTGCCGCGCGGGTCACGCGGAAGACGGGCGTGGAGTACGCGGTTGAAGAGATCGGCTTCACGGCCGGCGCCAAGCAGGCGCTGTTCGCGGCGGCGTTCGTCGGGTTTGGGCCAGGTGATGAAGTCATCATTCCCGCGCCGTATTGGGTGACATTTCCGGAGCAGGTGCGGCTGGCGGGCGCGACGCCGGTGTTTCTGCCGACGGCCGAGAACGATTTTCAGATTGACGTCGAGGCGCTGGCGCAACTGATCACGCCGCGCACGCGCGGGATCATCCTCAATACGCCGCACAATCCGACCGGCGTCGTTTACCACACCGGGGCCTTGGAGAAGATCGCCCGCCTGGTGCTCCAGCACAACCTGACCTGCGTTTTCGATGAGTGTTACGACGAGCTGGTCTACGCGCCGGCCGTCCATCAGAACATCGTGAAGCTGGTCCCGGAGATGAAGGCGCGGACGATTTTGATCGGCTCGTTCTCCAAGACCTATTGCATGGCGGGGTGGCGGGCGGGGTACGTGGCTGCGCCGCAGCCGATCATCAAGGCGATCGCCAACCTGCAAAGCCATACCGCGTCGAACCCTTGTAACCTCGTGCAGTATGCGACGCTGGCCGCGCTTGAACCGGGAAACGATCCCTTCGTCACTCGCATCCGCGAACAATTGCGCCGCCAACGCGAGACCGCGCTGCAACTGGTTCAGGCAATCGCGCCGCTTACGTGCGTGGTGCCTACGGGGGCGTTCTACCTGTTCCCCGATGTGAGCCGCCTGCTGAACCGATCGTTCAAGGGTGAGCTTCTGACGAGCGTCGATCAACTGGCCGAGATGCTGCTCGAGCATGCGCACATTGCGGTGGTTCCGGGATCGGCGTTTGGTTCGGATCGGCACGTCCGCATCTCGTACGCGATACCGACGGAGCAGATCACGACCGGGCTGCAATCGCTCGCGCGTTTCGTACAGTCGCTCGATTGACAGCGCGCGGGTTGGGGAGAGTTTAACGTGGAGATCAAGCGTGCATTCGGGGATCGTCCTGTTTCTGGGCATGGCCCGTCGTGGTGAGTTCGAGAGCCTGCAGAGGCGCGGGTTGCCGCTGGGCATTCTCGTGGACACGAACAACAAGCAGCGGCTTTGCGACGTGTCGAAGTTTGTTGTGGTCGAGCGGTTCGACTTCTCACGGCCGCTCGATGAACTGGTCGCGGCGGTGCGGGGAATCCAGCAGCGTCTGGGGATCGCCTGCCTCTATAACGTGAACGAACTCTACGTCGCCCAGACCGCCCGCGTCGCCGAGGCATTGGAACTCCCGGGCGTGCGGCCTGATTCCGCGCGGCTGAGCCTCGACAAGAGCGTGATGCGCCGGCGCTTTCAGGAGCGGATCGGTCCCAAATCCTCGGCGCGCTTCAGCGTGATCGATTCCGAAGACGGCTTGATGACTTTCGCCAACGAAGTGGGTTATCCGGTTTTCCTGCAGCCGTCCAACGTCTCGGCCAGCATGTGGTCCACGCGCAACAACAGCGCGGAGATGCTGCTGGCGAGCTACCGCACGATGCGGAGCGAAGTGCCGCAGCATTACCAGGACCTGGGGCAGAAGGCGCAGCGCCTGACCGTTGTGGCGGCCGAGTACATGGAAGGGCGAAACATCTCGATCGATTGCGTGGCCGATCATGGAGGCCAGGTTTACACGACGCCGCCGGTGGATGTGCTGACGGGCCAGGATGTGGGGATCGATGATTTTCATCACTTCGCGCGGCTTCTCCCTTCACGCTTGAGCGCGGACGAACAGGCGGAACTGGCGCGGCTCGCTGCGGCGGGGATGCAGGCGCTGGATTTGACGACCTGCGCTGCGCACGTTGAGTTCATCGGCTCGCGATTGGGGGAAATTGCTGCTCGGCCTGGCGGTAATCGGCCGCGCATCCTGGAACTGGCGTACGGCATCGACGCGCTGCACGCGTATTACCAGGTGCTGGTCGGAGAGGTCCCTGACCTGCGACCGGCGCATCAGCGTGCGGCGGCGATCGTCACGCCGTTCCCGGCGCGCAATGGCATCCTACGAAGCGTTCAACACCTGGACCGCCTCGCCAAACTCCCTGGGTATCTCTACCATGAGGTGCGGGGCCAGCCCGGTCAGCGGGTGGGGCTGGCGCGGAGCGGGTTCCGCGCCCCGTTGTATATCGAGCTGCTCGCCGACGATGCTGACGAGGTGCGGCGGAGCGTCGATCTGATCGCCTCGTGGTCGGATTTATACGTGCTGGAGTGAGACGCGTGCGTCCGCGATCCGAATCGACCATGGCGATCTGGCTGGTGTGCGTGGGGATCGGCCTGTTGTTTCTGGCGCGGGGGGCTTTTCAGCCGTATATCTTTCCGCTGTTCGAGCACCTGGGCGGGTTGTCCTATACGCAGATCGCGTCGCTACTGAACGGATATGTGCTGGCGCAGTCGGTCTGCGCGCCGCTGGCGGGCTGGTACACGGATCGCACGTCGGTGCGCATCGCGCTTTCGACCAGCATTGCTTTTGGACTGGTGAGCTTCCTGGTCATCTCGATCAAGCCGGGATTCACGGTGTCGATCGTGGCGGTCTTCGCGGCTGGGCTGGCATTCGTGCTTGGGAAGATCGCGCTGAACACGATCCTGGTGCTGCATTCTAGCCCCGAGATTTTGCGGCGCTCGGTCGCCAAACGGGCGACGCTGCTCAACCTGGGTTCGTTCTGCGGGAACAGCATCGCCTACCAGATGACGGCGATGTTCGGATATCGGATACACGCGATCCTGCTGGGGCTTTTGCACCTGCCGCTGGCGATCGGTTTGGCTGCGCCCAAGGCCCCGGCTTCGGCGAAGCGCAAAGGAACCTGGGAAAGCGCCGACGTGAAACTGCTGTGCAGGAACCGTGGATTTCAAGCCGACAGCCTGCGGCGATTCGCGATGGTCCTTCCCTACGGATGCTGGGGGACGATCATTCCCAAGTACGTCATCGATCTTTACGGCTCGAACAAGGAAGTGCCGTTCATCTACCTGACGAGCCTTTGTACGACGGTGATCGGGGCGCACTTTCTGGCTGTCTATCTGTCGGCACATCTCTATCGCCGTGGTTTCAAGTGGGAATGGTGGTCGATGACTTCCGTGCTCCTCTTCTGCACGGGCCTGACGCTGCTGATCTTCGCTGGAAACGTGATCATGCTCGCGGTGGCGGTGGTTATTTTCATTTCCGGCGAAGTCCTGATGACCCCCTGCTTTGACGAGACGGCGAAGAAGCACAGCGGCGAAGCGGCGATGGGGACTTGCCTGGGATTGCTGCACCTGGTGGATGGGTTCGGGCGACTGCTGGGGGCGACGTTCGCGCTGGCGGTGTATGGCTGGATGCGGAATTCGAGTTATCGCGGGCTTTATTGGCCGGTGGTGGTTGGGGTGTTCTTGTTGATTTCGTCGGTGCTGCATGTGGTCGCGCACGCGATCGGGCGATCGGGCGTTGTCGTGTCGAGCGTCGAGGAAGAATTGCCGAGCGAAGAGGCGCTGCCTCTTTAGAGATCAAAAGAATACGGCCGCGAAGACGCAAAGAGCGCAAAGAAGAGTGGGTGTTTTTTGAGGTTGTTACTGACGATTGGCTTACGCTATGAAACTGAATCCACGGTTGGTTGGCATATCGTTGTTGGCATTGCCCTTGTTCTGCATGCAGGGGTGTGCGAATCCCGGGAGTGAGCCTAAGAGAAAGGTAACGGTGGCTGCAAAGGTTGACCCAACCGATCACATCGTCGAGTGCGGGAACGGGGTGGTGGTGTCGGTCTCCGGGCCGGCGTCGGACGTTGGCTTGGCGATCCTCAAGGAAGGGGGTAATGCGGTCGATGCGGCGATCGCGACGGCGTTTGCGCTGGAGGTTGCGTACCCGCTGGCAGGAAATATCGGCGGGGGTGGGTTTATGCTGGTTCATCCGGGGGCGGGGGGTGGAGAGCCGGTGGCCATCGATTATCGGGAGACGGCGCCGGCCGCGGCGCGGCCGGAAATATTCACGCCGCAGGAATCGCAGTTCACGCATCGCTCGGTCGCGACGCCGGGCACGCTGCGCGGGCTTGAGATGGCGCACAAGCGATTCGGGACGCTGCCCTGGGCGCGATTGATCCAGCCCGCCATCGCGCTGGCGCGCGATGGCTTTGTCGTGGACAGTCATCTGGCGCGGTCGATGAACGACACGTTGGCGCTGGCGCGCGAGTTCGCGGAATTTCAGCGCGTCTTTGGCAAGCCGGGCGGCGGCGCGTGGGAGGCGGGCGACCACATGGTGCAGCCGGACCTGGCGCGGACCCTGCAGATCCTGTCCGATGGCGGGCCGGAGGCGTTTTACAAGGGCCCGATCGCCGATGCGATTATTGCGGACATGGTGAGCGGCAAGGGGCTGATCACGGCCGACGACCTGGCGAAATACAAAGCGATCGAGCGCAAGCCGCTGACGACGCGCTACCGGGGCACGTACGACGTGTACGTCCCGCCGCCGGCGAGTTCGGGCGGCACGGTGCTGCTGGAAGAGTTGAACATGCTGGAGGCGTTCGACTTGAAGGGTTCGGATCGGTGGTCTGCGCGCACGCTGCACATCCTGGCGGAGGTCATGCGCCGCGCGAACTACGACCGCGCCCGTTACCTGGGCGACACCGCATTCGTTCAGGTACCTGACAAGCTGACGGCGGATCACGAGTACGCCCATCAGCTTGCCAAGACGATCGATCTGCAGAAGGCGACGCGCAGCCGAGATTTGTCGGCCGATATTCCGCTCTCGCCAGAAGGACCCAGCACGACCCACTTCTCCGTGATCGACAAAAACGGGATGGCGGTGGCCAACACGTACACGCTGGAGCGCCGCTGGGGCTCGCGCATCGTCGTCAAGAACATGGGGTTCCTGTTGAACAACGATATGCGCGCGTTCAACCTCGCTCCAGGCGTCACCGACACCAAGGGGGCGATCGGAACCGCGCCCAACGTGATGGCGCCCGGCAAGCGGCCGCTGAGTTCGCAGACGCCGACGATCGTCGCGCGGGACGGGCGCGTGGTGCTGGTGACCGGCAGCCCGGGCAGCCGGGCGATTCCGCACACGGTGCTGTGCGTGCTGGTGAACGTGCTCGACTTTGGGATGGAACTCCCGGAGGCGGTGAACTCGCCGCTGATTTCGCAGGAGTGGTTTCCGGATCGCGTCACGTTCGAAGCGCCCGAGCGCTTTGGCGAAACGATGACGGCGTTGAAGGAGATGGGGCACACGATCGTCCGCCCCGGGCCGCTACCGCCCGGCGACGCCCACAGCATCCAGGTGCGCAGCGGCCCGCTCCGGTACGTCGGGGTGGCGGACAAGCGCATCAGCGGCAAGGCATCGGGATACTAACCAATGAAGGGTTGGCGCTCGGCCCGCTGCAGTCGCTGCGCGGTTTCGCCGCCGCCCGGAGCTTTGCCTCAAGTTTCCCCCATTCCCGGTTCGATTCCTCCCAAAGAGGCGCAGGCGCTGCCGATGCGCTCGCGCGGCTGGAGACGGACGGGGTGAACGTCCGATAAGAAATAAGAACCATGCCCAAGGAAGCGAAGAAAAAGCCGGTCGAGACGAAAAAGACGCCCAAGCCCGGTAAAGAGGGCGATTCGCACCCGGTGCGCGCGTTCCTCAAGGCTGTCTGCACCCTTGCCTTTGTCGGGCTATGCGTCTTCGCCTACCTGCGCACGCGCGACCACGTCGTCCGCGACCTCACCTACTCGCACAACCCGCCCAAGGTCGTCATGCGCGAGCGGCCGTCCTGGATGAGCGACGCGCTGATGAACAAGATCTTGCGCGTGGCTGCACCGGACGTGGCGCACTCCGCGTTTGATCATCAGCTTCTGGTCAACACCACGTCGCTTTTGCAAAACCATCCGGATACAGCGCCGTGGGTCAAAACCGTCCGCAGCGTCCGCCGGGTTTACGGGAACGCGCCGGGCGATACGCTTGAGATCGATTGCGACTTCCGCTCTCCAGTGGCGCTGGTGAAGTGGGAACTCTATTACTGGCTCGTTGACGGTGACGGCATTCTGCTCCCCGAGCAGTACACGACCACCGACCTCCGCAAGGTGATGTATGACGGCGACCACCTCAGCCTGCGCATCATTGAAGGCGTTGCGACGTCACCGCCGGAGTCGGGGCAGAAATGGCAGGGGGCGGACCTCGCCGCCGGCATCGATATGATTAAACTGCTTTACGCCAAGCCGTACGCGGACGAC
>JAQGHM010000345.1 GCA_028291615.1 Phycisphaerales bacterium
GATAGTTCCGCCCGTATCGCGTGAACCAGTCCTCGAGGTCGTGATACAGGTTCGGCGACATCGGCTCGATGTGGTAACGCTCCAGCAGGAATGCCGTGTGCGGGCTGGAGAACGGGAGATTTCCAAAGTCGTATGACGTGTCCACATGCGTGTACCAGCAACTGGCCTTTGTCTCTTCGCTGAACAGCCGATAACATTCCATCGAGTAGGCGTGATCGAGCTGCCGAGCGGCCAGCGCCGACAGGATGCCCATCGTGGTCGCGTCCGTCATCCCCTCGGAACGCGCGAGCCGCAAGCGCTTGAACGCCTCGGCATAGTTGGTCTGCGTTCCGTGCAGAAGGATCAACCCGCGCGAGTGGTTGCTGCCGCCTTTTTCCAGGTCCCAGTTCGTCGCGCGGTAGCCGACCTTGCCGGGCTTTGTCTTGATCGTGCGCACGATGCCGTTCCGCCAGATCTGGTAGGTTCGTTCCTCGCCCTCGCCGAGCTTGCGGATGTCGAGGTGGCCGGTGATGTCGAGGTCGTTCACCTTTACCACCACGTCCCCCGGGATCATGCCCAGTTTCTCCGCCTGGCTGCCCGGGTCGATCCTGGTGATGATCGCCCCGTGATTCATCCAGTCGAACGTGCTAATGACCCCCTTGACGCGCGACGCGATCTCCGGGTCCGGGTAATCAACGTACTTCTGCAGCGCCGGGATCATCCCCGGCCCCAATTCCTTCAGCTTCTTGGCCGCCGCCTCGCGCACCGGGAAATCCGGACTCCCCATCTGCTCGACCAGTTCCGCCATTGCCTTCTCGTCCGACTGAGGCGCCGGCGCCTCCGCGCCGGCGCGAACCGCCAGCATTGCGATCAACAAGCAGGCGACCACCCGCCACGCAGTTCGATTGTGTGACCCCATTGGCGATCTCCTTCGCGCACGCCAGTGACCGTGCAAGGCAATCCGATTGCAACGAATGCAGCCCCCTCAGGATCGTCTACTTCTTCACGTAGAGGATGAAGAGGATCAAGTTCACCAGCAACGACGCCCCCGCCAGGCCGAGCGCCCCAAGCATTAGCGGGTTGGTCCATAATGCAGCGTTGGGGGCGGGGGTTGGAGCGATATCCACGGTTTTGCCCGTCTCTTCGAGCTTCTCAAGCCCATCCAGGTGCACGCCGCGCCGCGCGTGCGTTGGCGGCTCGCCCCGCCGTACGGCTTGCAGGTCTTCCAGCATGTCCTCGGTGGACTGGTAGCGGTCGTCGCGGTTCTTCGCCATCGCCACGTCGATGATCTCGCCCACGCCCGCCGACAGTGCCGTGTTGACGTGATCGGCCGGCGTCAGTGGTTGCTTCAGGTGCTTGTGCATCACCGCCGACGGCGTCTCCCCGTCGAACGGCGGCTTGCCGGTGACGAGGTGATACATCGTCGCGCCCAGCGAATAAATATCCGCGCGAAAATCGATGTCCACGTCGCCACGAATCTGTTCGGGGGAGATGTAGTAGGGCGTGCCGTAGGCCTTGCCCGCCTCGGTCTCGGCCGCCTCTTTATCATCCATCGCCCGCGCCAGACCCAGGTCCGTCAGCTTGGCGACCCCTTCCTTGGTCAACAGGATGTTTTTCGGCTTCACGTCGCGATGGATCAGGTTGCGCAGGTGCGCGTGCGCCAGGGCATCAGCCATCTGGATCGTCACGTCCAGCGCCTCGGCCTCGGCAAAGTTGCGCCCCTCGCCCACCGGCGGTGGTTGCATGATGTCGTAGAGCGTCAACCCCTCGACGTACTCCATGACGAAATAATGATAACCATCCGGAGCGCAGCCGACATCGATCGCCTGCACGATGTTGTTGTGCGACAACCGCGCCGCGGCCTTCCCCTCCTTGTAGAACCGATCCACGAATTCAGGATTGTCGCTTAACTTTTTTGGCAGCACTTTCACGGCGACGATGCGGTCCAGGCTCATCTGCCGGGCCTTGTAGACCGTCGCCATCGCCCCCTTGCCGAGCTTGCTGATAAGCTGATATCCCGGGATCTGCGAGCTCTTGCGTTCCTCGAGATTCTTACGGATGCGCTTGGCTTGGTTGGTGGTGATGAACTGGTGATCAACCAGCAGATCGGCAAGCGAACGCTGATTCGGATCGGACGATTGTTTCTGCTGCTCGCGGCAGAATTCGATTTCCGTCCGCGTAGCTAAACCCATGTCGACAACGGCCTTGCCAACCTCGGTGTCGAGGCTGGCGGTAATTCCCGTCGGAGCATTATCGTCGTTAGCCATCTTTTGAATTGTACGTATCAGCAGGGGGCCCGGTCGACTGGAATTCGCTGTTATAGCCGCGGTTGCGCAGAGCCTATTTACCCTGCTTTGCCATGTCAAGGTATTCTTCATTAAGTTCTGCTAAATGCCGATGATGGGACTGCCCAACGCAGGGCAACCGAAGGTGCCGGAGCCACCGCGGCGTCCGCGTGTATTGACAGAAGCGGTAAAGGCGGTAAAAACCAACCAGACCAAATGCGATGGTGGCCGTAGCTCAGTTGGTAGAGCACCGGGTTGTGGTCCCGGTGGTCGCGGGTTCGAGCCCCGTCGGTCACCCTGATCAGTAGGCGGTAGGCAGAAGGCAGTAGGCAGGAGTTACGAATTCCTCTGCCTACCGCATCCTGCCCACCGCCTACTGTTTTTATGCTCACCAAACGCATCATCCCCTGTCTCGACGTTGATCGCGGACGGGTCGTCAAGGGCGTGAAGTTCTTCGATCACGTCGATGCCGGCGATCCTGTTCAGCAGGCCGCTCGCTACCAGGAGCAGGGGGCCGACGAACTGGTCTTCTATGACATCACCGCCAGCCACGAAGGCCGCGGCATCATGGTCGATGTCGTCCACCGCGTCGTCGAGCAATGCTTCATGCCCCTGACCGTCGGCGGTGGCATCCGCACCCTCGATGACGCCACGCAACTGATCCAGGCCGGCGCTGAAAAGGTCAGCATCAATTCCGCTGCCGTCAAACGCCCCCAGCTTATCCACGAGATCTCCCGCAAGTTTGGCCGCTGCGCTACGGTCCTCGGCCTCGACGCCAATCGCGTCACGATCGATGGCGTTGAGAAATGGCACGTCTACGTCAACGGCGGTCGCGTCGATACCGGCATCGACGTGATGGACTGGGTCAAGCAGGCCCAGGATTTGGGCGCGGGCGAGATCGTCCTCAACGTTATGAACGCCGACGGCACGACGGCTGGTTATGATTTGGAGATGACCGCCGCCGTCAGCACCGCCGTGAAGATCCCGGTGGTCGCCAGCGGCGGCGCGGGTTCGCCCGATCACATGTATCACGTCCTCAACGAGGGCAAGGCCGACGCAGCATTGGCCGCCAGCATCTTCCACTTCGGCACGTATACGGTGGGACAGGTGAAGGATTACCTGCACGAGCGGCACGTGCCGGTGCGGATCGTCTGACGGCCGCTAAGGCCGCTCGATCCCATTGCTGCCGTTTTGCGCCACGCTTGTCGAAAGCGCCCCGCCTTCCAGGTACGCCGCCACCGTATCGCGCAATCGCCGTTGCGTGACCCGCGGCTCCTCGCGCGCATCGAGCGTAACGAAGTTGTCGTACGTTGCCGCGATTCGATCGAACTCCTCGATCAGCGCACCCTGATAGGTGACGAACGAATCGTACAGGTCATCCCCATAATTCATGTCCATCCCCGATTCCCAGTAGTTGATCTTGCCCGTCGAGAGCACGCGCGGAATCAGCTCTTTAACGCCCAGTTGCAGGTAACAAACCAGGTCCGGCACGACCGCGAACCCGTACAAATCGCGCAGCCACTCCGGGTCCGCCCCGCGCACGATGCCCCGCGCGATGGCTGTATAAATGTACCGGTCGGCCAGCACGATAAACCCGCTCTTGAGCGCGGGGATGATCTGGTATTCCATCCGATCGGCCAGATCCGTCGCGTACATCAGGCAGTAAGTCAGGCGGTTGAGCGAGTGCCCAAGCTTGGCATCCGTGATCGCCTTGCCGACCAGTTTGGAGCGCGTCCAGCCGGTGTCGATCACGCCGTACCCCTGCACCTCAAGCCATTCCTTGAGCATGCTCGCCTGGGTGGAACGTCCGGTGCCGTCGGTTCCCTCGATAACCAGCAGCTTTCCGCTGCACGAATCGAGCGGCAGATACGGCATGTGATGGCGGAAATAACGGAATCGATTCACTGCGTCTCCTCCTCAACCTCGTCCAGCGCCGCAGCCGCATCGTCAGCATCGTCGACGGCCGCGCTGCGGTCGAGTTGGAAGGGCGTCGTGTCGTCCGGATGATAATCGGCCAGTGCCTGGTCGATCAGGCGGCGGACGAGCTGCTGCTGCTGGCCGATGCTCTGGGTCGCGTCAATCTCAACCAGCCCATATTCGTGCCGGATCTTCTCGTATTCGGTAAGGATGCGGCTCTGGAAGATCTTAAAGCTCGATACCTTGTCCGGCGCCAGGTTGAGGTCCATCCCCGCTTCATAATCCTTGAGCTGCGCCCGCCCGGACAGGATGCGCGAACAGCTCACGTCAATCGGCACGTTGAAGTAGAGCGCCAGATCCGGTTTGGGCGCAAAGCCGTAAACCTTCCGCACCCATATCGGGTCGCAACCGCGCACGACATCGCGTGCGAAGGCGGTGTAGGCGTAACGGTCGGCCAGCACGATCATCCCCGCCTTCAGCGGCGGTAAAATGTTATTGATCAACCGATGCGCAAAGTCCGTCGCATGTAATAGCGAGAACGTCATCGGCGTCAGCGTCATTTTCTTCTTCCCCTCTTTCGTCACCTTCTTCACCAAGTCGGCGCTGTTCCATTCGGTAAAGAAGACCGGATAACCCTGCGTCTTCAGGTGCCGCATCGCGAGCTGAAGCTGCGTGGACTTCCCCGAGCCGTCGATTCCTTCGACGATGATCAGCTTGCCCGGATAAGGATGGGGTCCCAGAGAATCCATACGCGTTAATCCTAACCTTTGCCCGGCCGAAACGTGATCGACCGTTTAAATAACGCTTCGAAGAAATCGCGCTTACGCTTGGCCGCCCATATTTCCAGCGCCGGATCTCCGCGCGTCTCGAGCCTGACTTTCACTCCGCCGCCACTGCTGAGCCGGCAACGCAGCGACGACACCACGCCATTGTGACTGCGATCCAATCCATCCGCCACGCGAAGCAGTGCAGCGCCGACCCGAACGATCTGCTTGGCCTTGGGCGGCAGCGACTCGTACGCCTCGTGCTCCGGGCGCGGGTGCGCTTTGCGATGATATCTCGCAATGTTGGCGATGATCCGCACTTCCTGCTCGTCGAACCCCTTGAGGTTGCCATGCAGGATCAGGTAGAGGCTGTGATGATGGTGCTTCTTGCCCGAGATGTGCCAGCCGATGTCGTGGAGCATCGCCCCGTATTCGATCAGCTCGCGCTCCGATTGGCCAAGGTGATGGAGCGGCGCGAGCTGATCGAAGAGCTGCAGGCAGAGCTCTGTGACGTGCTCGCTGTGCGGCTGTTCCCAGTTGTATCGCCGCGCCAGGCCCAGCACGCTCCGCCGCCGCGGATCGGGGATCTGTTGCCGCACGGCCAGGTCCGGCTGCCGCCGCGCCAGATATTCAACCAGAATTCCTTCCCGCAACGCCGAACGGCAGAGCGTGATCTGTTTGAGATTAAGGCGGCGCATCAACTCGTTGGCCAGCAGCGCCCCCGCGATGATCTGTCCGCGCCGCTGTTCATCGAGGCCTTCAATTTTTTCTCGGTCTTTGGCGCGCGACTCGATCAGCTTCCCGACCAGCCGCGAGAGTCGATCGGACTCGATCACCGCCGGCTGACCCGTCGGATCGGCAGTTGAACCGCACATGGCCGCGAGGTTTTCCAGCGTGCCGCTCGTCCCCAGCGCCGCCGTCGGCTTCAGGTCCGCGATATTTCGCACGATCGGCGAAAGCTCCTCGTCATAGTGCTTCAGCAGCTTCTCCAGATCCGCCGCATCGATCGGATCAGACTTGACGAACTGCGCCGTCATCCGCGCCGCCCCGAGCTTGCGGCTCTCCAGCAGCAGCGGGCGGTTCTCGTCGGCCACGATGAATTCGACCGACCCGCCGCCGATATCCACGATCAAGTGCGGCCCGCCCTTAAGATCGACGGCGTGCCGAACACCCAAATAAATCAATCGAGCCTCATCCCGCGCGCTGACGACGCGAATTTTAATCCCCAGTTCCCGCCACGCCCGCAGGATGAAATCCCCTCCGTTCGAAGCCTCGCGCACCGCGCTGGTCGCGACGGCGATGATCTTCTCGCAGTGCCGCGTGTACGCCTCCTGCTGGAAACGCCGCAGCGCCAGGATCGCCTGCTCCATCGCCTCGCGCGAGAGGCGCCGCGACGGAAAGCTCATGCGCCCAAGGCCCACCATTTCCTTCGCCCGCCACAGCGTGGTCACCGCCCCGTCCACGCCGATCTGCGCGACGATCATGTGCAGGCTGTTCGACCCGACGTCGATCGCCGCCAGGCGCAGATCCGGCCGAGGTGGCTCGATCGCGGTGCGGCGGCGGGTCGTGATGGCAGGCGTTGTGGACATCAAGCGGCCAAGCGGTGTAACGCGGGTGTGTTAATTCCTGATTAATTTGTGACGCACAAACGTCTGCCCGTCAACCCGCTTTACCTGCCCGCGAAGCGTTAGCAGGGTCATCTCCTGCAGCACCTCCTGCGCCGGCAGGGATGAGCGGTCGATGAGCAGGTCGATGTTCATCGGCTCGCTTCCCATTAGAGAGAGAATCCGCATTTGGCGGTCGGTGAGCGTCGCTGGAGGGGCTGGCCGATCGGCCACGACAGCGTACTCTACTCCGAGTGTCGGAGCGGGGAAAAGCGACGGTTCGACGGCGTCCTGCGGCAGCGGCCCGAGCCCTTGGAGAATATCTTCGAGACCCGCGGTGAGGATCGCCCCGTCCCGAATCAGTTTGTGCGGCCCGCCGGAAAGCGCATTATCCACCCGGCCCGGCAATGCGAAGACCGGCCGGTTGTGATCGTCCGCCGCCTGCCGCGCCGTGATCAGCGCCCCCGACCGCTCGTCCGCCTCGATCACCAGCACCCCGCGCGACATCCCTGACACAATTCGATTGCGCCTTGGAAAGTTCTCGGCCAGCGGAGGCGTGCCAAGCGGATACTCGCTCATGACCGCGCCCCGCAGCGCAACCTGCTCGAACAATTGTTCATTCTCAGGCGGATACACCTTATCCACACCGCACCCCAGCACCGCAATCGTCCGCCCCTGCGGATGCTGCATCGCCCCGCGATGGGCCGCTGAATCCACCCCCCGCGCCCCGCCCGACACGACGGTAAACCCCGCCCCCGCCAGTAGCGCCGCAAAGCGCTCCGCCTGCTCGCGCCCGTAATAACTGCACTTGCGACTGCCCACCAGCGCGAACGAGTTCAGGTCGCGCGGCTCAAGTGTCCCCTTCACGTACAACACCGCAGGTGGATCGGGAATCGAACGCAGCAGAAGCGGATAAACCTCGTCCGACGGGCAGATGATCTTGATCCCCGCGTCGTGCGCCTTCGCCAGTTCCGCCTCAGCCATCGCAGCGGCGGCCCGCACCGACGAATAGATCTTCTCCGACTTAACCGAACCAATGCCTTCGATCGCGCGCAACCCCGCAAGCGGCGCGGCACATGCGCCTTCAGCCGTGCCGAACGCCTCGATCAATCGCCCGATCGTAATCGGGCCGACGCCATCGGAGAGCGCAAGTTGGAGGTAGTGACGAAGGGGCATGCGGGAAATAGGTCAATCACTTGGCGGCCGCGTCGAGCCACGTACTGGCGTCAGCAAGCGACGAAAACTCAAGCAGCGCTTCGGCCATCTCGCCCAGCCGCTCATCGGCCAGCGCATCAATCCTCGCCTCCATCGCCGCGGGCAGTTCACCGAACCGGCGGCGCAAAAGCCTCGCTATCAGTTCCGTCTTGCCCCGGTGCATACCATTACGCTCCCAGCTCGTCGTCAATTGCATGACCGTCTCCTTATCGTCGGGAGTCAAGACCTCAACCCCACGCCGAAATGACTGCTCTTCGTCCGGATTAAGACGAAGATAGGCGTCCACGAAGCCCGCAATCATCTGCATTTTAGCGTGGTCGAGGCGTAAAGTCGCCAGGAGTCTCAGGCATTCGAGTTTCACGCGCGGCCGGTCCTCGGGCGCGATGCTCATTCTGGCCATCAGCGCGCTCGCGACCGGATTATTGCTTCGGACGAAGTCGCGCCAGTTCAGGCGGTTGAGTTGAATGACCGTGAACGAGAAATCGAGCACCCGCTTTCCCGGGAATTCCACGCGGTATGATTCGGGCTCGGGCCGCCGTGGCGCATCATATGACAACAGCGCGACCGGATATATGGGCAGGTCGTGACGCTCATGCAGCCGCGCGAAATAGCGAAACATCCGCTTGGCGAAACCAGATTCGGCGTGCGACTGATTCTCGACATGGATAAGGAAGAACGCCGCCTGCCCGCGAAACTTCGTTTTGACGACCAGGTCCACCTCGTGCCGCTCGCCGGCGGTCACGTCGGTGAACACTTCCTTGTCCAGGAATTCGACGGCCCCGCGATCCATGTACGCCGCAACGTCGGGCAGAAACAGCTCGACGAACTCAACGAAGAAGTAGGTTAACAGCTCCTTGAAGAGCTGATCGTGGTCGATCATGTCGCCTCCCTTACCGCAATGACTCCACCGCCTCGCGCACGATCGGTTCCGGGACGTCGTCCCGAATGATGACGTGGCCTATCCGATCGGGAAGGATAAATCTCACGCGGCCGCTCCTCACCTTTTTGTCAAAGTGCATCGCGTCCATCACTTCGTCGGTGTCCAGTTTCAGACCGCCGGTAGGCAGGCCGGCCTTCTGAATCACATTGATGATCCGCCGCTGTGATCCGCTGTCGATCAGTCCCAGCCTTGTCGCGGCGAACGCGGCGGCGACCATTCCCAGCGCGACACACTCCCCGTGCGAGTAGCTATAGTGCGAGACCGTCTCAATCGCATGCCCGAACGTGTGGCCAAAGTTCAGGTGCGCTCGCTCACCCCGCTCAAACGGATCAGCCTCCACCACGCGAGCCTTAATCGCCACATTATGCGCGATCAAGTCAGCAAGATATTCAACGTCGAGCGCAAAAGCGCGGCCGATGTTCTCCTCCAGCGCCGCAAACCCCTCCGCATCGCGGATGACGTCATGCTTGATGCACTCCGCCAGCCCCCCGCGCAGCTCGCGCTCGGGCAAGGTCTCCAGCACCTCCGGATCAATCAGCACCGCGACCGGTTGATGAAACGCCCCGATCAGGTTCTTCCCGATGGCGTGATTAACACCGGTCTTCCCGCCCACCGACGCATCCACCATTGCCAGCAGCGACGTCGGAATCTGCACGAAGGGCACCCCGCGCAGCACCGTGGCGGCGACGAACCCAGTCATATCCCCCACAACCCCGCCCCCCAGCGCCAGCACAGGCGTCGAACGCTCCACCCGCGCCCCCAGCAGCACGTCATATACCGGCAGCAGGTCCCTTAATGTCTTGTGATCTTCCCCCGCGGGCAACGTAGCGGAGATGACCTCAAAGCCCGATCTCTGGAGCGATTCCCGCAAGATTGGCAGGTGCGTCGCGGCCAAGTGCGCATCGGTGACAACAGCGGCCTTGTCCGACTTGCTCAGCTTGCGCAGCCGTTCCCCCGCGCTGCGGAGCAGGCCCGGGGCGACGGTGATTTCGTAGGACGCGGCGCCCGGGATGTTGACGGGGACAACGGACTGGGACATGGCTGGAATTGTAGCGACCACTGCGCGTGGGTCACAGGGCCGCCGTTCAGATCTTGCAGATCTCGACGATGTCAGCCATCACTTTGCCGTCCACTTCAATCGCACCCTTGTGCAGCGTGACCGCTTTCGCGCGACTCAGCGATCCATCGCCCATGCGCACTTCGTAAGCGGCCGGCGTAAGCGTGACCGGGTTCAAATCAACAGACATGACATCCTTCGCAATCTCGAAATTGCGAGCGCCGAATAGGACCGAGCGGACCGTCGCCTTGAGTTGTGGCGGCCGCGGCCACTCGCCCGGCAGCAGCCCGATGCGAATCGCGTCACCCTCGATGAAGTCGCCGTTGGTGAGAAGAATGCCGCGATGATCGGCCGGAGCCGAATTCTCCGGCGGCAGGGGGCTGAAAATCAGTCTGGCGACTTGCTCAAGCGGCAATGTCGTCTCCTTCCCCTCGCGCTCGAACCGCACGTTGGCTTCGTCGAGACCGACCACGTGTCCGGCCAGTGCATTGCCGTCGCGCATCACCACGCCCCAGGCAAGTGAATCGCCCTCAGGAAAGTAGCTCAGCCCCGGCGTCCCCGGAACGACGCGCACGGAGTCAAACTGCGCCGAACCCACCCACGCGTTCCCCGTCGCCCAGGCCGCGACACCAATTAGGACGTTTCGACCCATCGGCACATCCTGCGACTCGACGAGCTGCCAATACTTCCCATCGGTAGAGCGGAAAGCACTAAGCCGATCGCCGCGCCGCGTAAGCCGCACCCACCCCTGCTGCGCAACCTCGTCCGCGCGCTTGAACTCCGGCAGCGGACCGGCGGGCCGCCGCGGCAATCGAACCTGTCCGTTCGGATAGAGACACGCGCCAGCCATCGGCGCATCGGCCGCGAGCGACTGCCGGATCATCACGCCCGCGACGACCGGGCCGTGCGCCGCATCAAGCTTCGCGACATGTGCGATAATCTGCCCGTCGCCATCCAGCGTCCGCCAGGCAAAGTGAAACGAGTCCTGCGCCCCCCAAGCGCCCCAGCCCGAGGCGGTGAGGCTGAACGTGCCCTTCGCATCACAAGATGCGCTCCCCTTAAACTTCATCGTCCCGATGTCCTGACTTTTCCAGTCATCCGGCAGGACCGCGCCGGGCGCGGTGGCCGCTTCGATGTGAGGAGCCGGCGCAACTTGGAGCGTCAGGCGCCTGACCTGATCCCAGACAAGCCGCACTTCGCCGACGCGCACAGCGCCTTCTTCAAGCGCGATCTCCCCCTCGATGGTTTTCCCATCCCGCGTCTGCACGCGCCCGGCGCCGGTGAGGAAGGCAAGCGCAATGATCCATGCGAACGCCGTTCTCATCGCTTGGCCGCCTTTTCCCGGGCGCGCTGTGCGGCCTCCCGCTGTGCGCTTTCGTACGCCTTGCGAAACTCTTCGTCGGCGGCGCGGATCGCGCCATCGGCCTGCCTGATCTTCCGGTCGTGCTCGATCTCTTCGCGCCGCAGCGCCAGGCGATCTTCCTGCAGTTTCTGAAGCTGCGCCAGCCGGCGGGTAACATCTTCGGATTGGAGTTTCTTGTCCTGCAAAATCAAGTCGCGCTGGTGAGCCCACGTATAGCGCAGGTCGGCGATCTCCCGTTCCGCGTCGGCGGTGAAGGCCTGTTCCTTCAGCGCCGCCAGCGCAATCGGATCAGCCCCGGGCTGTACCGCTTCGGCGACGCAACCCCAAGCGTCGGCGGCGGTCTTCCGCGCCTCGGCCAGCGCCATCAATTCCGGCATCGCGCCCCGATGCCAGTGGCTCTGTTCCTGGAACCACTGCTCGCTCGGCGCCGCGTCCCCCTGACGCTTGCGCCAATCCGTGATCCGCTCGCGCCAAATCAGCCGAGCCCGATACGCGGCCTCCAACTCCTTGCGCAGACGCTGCACTTCCTCAGGGTCGGCGTGATCGTACGCAGTGGCGATTCGCTCGTGGATAACCGCCTCGGCTTCTGACGACTCCTTCATGTGCACCAGATCGTCCTTGATGAAGCCGTTGTACTTGAAGAAATCGTTCCCCAGCACGGCGTCGGCAT
>JAQGHM010000366.1 GCA_028291615.1 Phycisphaerales bacterium
GGCGACGCCATGGCGATCTTGGCTGGGGATGGAATGGTCAGTTTGGCGTTTGAGTTGATCGCGACGGACGCTGACCCGACCGTCGCCGCCAAGCTGATTGCCGAGCTTGCTCATGCGACTGGACCGCAGGGGATGATCGGTGGACAAGTCCTGGATATGGACGGGGAGCAGAAGTCGCTTTCGCTGGAACAGTTACAGCAGCTTCATCGCATGAAGACGGGGGCGTTGCTCCGTTCGGCTTGTCGATTGGGCGCTTTATCCACAAACGCTTCCGAAGCGCAACTGTCTGCTTTGACAGACTTTGGCCGCTATCTTGGGCTGGCTTTCCAGATTGTTGATGACGTGCTCGACGTCACGGCCTCGCCGGAGCAGATGGGCAAGGCCACCGGCAAAGACGCAGCTAAGGGCAAGAACACGTATCCGATGCTGTTGGGGCTTGAAGAAGCGAAGCGGCACGCCAATGCACAGCTCGAAGCTGCGTTGGCTGCCCTGTATCCATTGGGTCCCGCAGCCAATGGTTTGCGAAGTTTGGCCGAGTTTGTGGTTGTGCGGCAGGTGTGAGAAATCACCGGCCTCGGCTGGGCCAACGGTACTATTTCGACGTATTACTCAGTGGCATCAGACATTGGAGCCACTATGATAAAACGAAAACAGAGCCAAACAGCCATTACCGCGCTGCTGAATAACGAGCGCATTCGCAAGGCATATCACGAGGACCGAACCTACTATTCCATCACCGACCTCATCCAGATCGTCGCCGAGACCCGGTTCCCCAATGAGTATTGGGACGATCTCAAGAAGCACGATCCGAATCTCGCCGCGGTCGAAGAACCGCTGGAGATTGATCGCGAGGGACAGGCAGAGGTGATTGCGGTTGTCGATATCACCGGTGTTTTTCGCCTGATTCAGGCGATTCCCACGCCGCAGGCTGAAAAACTGAAGAGCTGGCTCGCCGAATCAGCTCTGGCGCATCTCGAAGAGCAGGAGAACCCGGAACTGGCCATCCTGCGGATGCGCAAGTCCTACGAGGACAAAGGTTATTCCGCCCGCTGGATCGATAAGCGGCTGCGCGGCGTGAGCGCCCGGCAGGAACTCACCAGCGAGTGGGCGCGGCGAGGCGCCGACCAGAGCGAGCAATATCGCGCACTGACCAATGCGATGATGGACGGCATCTTCGGCATGGACGTTGAGAGGCTGAGAAGGTACAAGAACTTACAGAGGACCAACCAGAATCTCCGAGACTATATGAGTGATCTGGAACTGGTCCTGACCAGCCTGGCGGAAACGGCGGCGGTGGCGCTCCATCGCAACCGGGCCTCGCATGGCTACGATGAGCTGGTCGGCGACGCGCAGGAAGCTGGCCGGATCGCCGGGCAGGCGCGGGCGCGGATCGAGCAAGGAAGCGCTCGAAAGCCAAAACGTCCGGCGGCTTGACGCTCAGGCCGGCGAACCGGTGAGCGGCCGATATCGTCTCATTTGCGCGCGGGACGGATCCCGCGCATCAGGGATTTGGAGGTTTAGAAATGTCCGTTCTGGAACGCGTTAAAACGCCTGCCGACCTTCGTAAGCTCTCCATGGACGAGCTGGGAACCCTGGCCGGGGAAATGCGCAGCCGCATTTTTCAGGCGGTCTCCAAAAATGGCGGGCACCTCGCGTCCAACCTCGGGGTCGTCGAGCTGACGATCGCATTGCATTACGTCTATGACTTTGGCCCGCATCCGAAGGGGCCGGATCGGCTCTTGTACGACGTCGGTCACCAGTGTTATCCGCATAAGCTGCTTACTGGCCGGGCGGGGATGTTCGATACGCTTCGCAAGAAGGGGTCGGTTGGCGGGTTTCCGATGCCGGACGAGTCTCCATATGACCTGTTCGCCGTCGGTCACGCGGGGACTGCGGTCAGCACCGCGGTTGGCATGGCGCGCGGGGACGCTCTGCAGAAGCGGAATAATCACGTCGTGGCCCTCGTCGGCGACTCCTCGATCGTCAACGGCATGTCTTTCGAGGGGCTTAACAACGCCGGCACGCTCGGCCGGCAGCTATTGGTCGTGCTCAACGATAACGGAATGAGCATCAGCCAACCGCAGGGCGCACTTTCGATGTACCTGGAGCGCGTCCGCGTGAGCGCGACTTACGATGAAGCCAAACACATCGCCGCTAAGTTGGTGGGCAAGCTGCCCAGCAGCGTCGGCAGTACGATCGAATCGGTCTGGCATCATCTGAAGGAAGGGTTGAAGCACGTCGTCTGGCCGGGGCAGATTTTCGAAAGCCTGGGGCTGAAGTACATGGGGCCGATTGATGGGCATGACCTGCCGGGCCTCATCCAGATGCTGGCAGAGATCAAGCACGTCAAGGCGCCGATGATCCTGCACGTGAAGACGGTGAAGGGGAATGGGTACGAGGTTGCATGCAACGAGCCGACCAAGTTCCACAGCCCGGCCGCGTTCGACGTGCAGGGGTGCCGCGTCGAGCTCAAAAAGGGCACCGGGAAGAGCTGGACCACCGCGTACGCGGATGCGATGATCGAGCTGGCCAAGACGGACAAACGCGTGATCGCGCTGACGGCGGCGATGCCGGATGGGACGGGGCTGTCGAAGTTTGAGACGGTCTTTCCGGATCGATATTTCGACACGGGCATTTGCGAAAGTCACCTGACCGGCATGGCGGCGGGCATGGCCAAGACGGGGCTGCGGCCTTTCGCGGCGGTCTACTCCACGTTCACCCAGCGCGCGTTCGATCAGATCTGGCAGGAGGTTGTGCTCAACGGCCAGCCGGTCTGTTTCTGCATGGATCGGGCGGGATTTGTGGGGGATGACGGGGCGGTGCATCACGGTTTCTGCGATCAATCGGTCCTGCGGCCGCTGCCGGGGATCGTGCTGATGGCTCCGTCGGATGAGGCGGAGTTGAATCGCTCGTTGCGGCTGGCGCTGGCGATCGATACGGCCAGTGCGCTGCGTTATCCGCGTGATAATGTGCCAGCGTGCAACTTTGAGGATGCGATTGACGCTTCCCTTCGGGGCGCGGCTAAACAGGAATGGGTCGCGGGGAAGTCGCGCACCCTGCGCGAAGGCGCGGATGCGACGATCGTTTCTTATGGCGCGATGACGCAGCATGCGATGGTCGCGGCCGAGCAACTGGCGGCGGAGGGGATGTCGGTTGGCGTGGTGGATGCTCGATTCTGCAAGCCAATTGACGGCGAGATGCTGTCTCGCGTGATGCGGCCAGGGCATGCGGTGCTGACGCTCGAAGACCATTCATTGCAGAATGGTTTCGGCACGGCGGTGCTCGAATATGCCGGCACGCATGACTTGCCCATCGCCGACCTGACGCGATTGGGCATGCCGGATCGATTGATCGGGCATGCGACCCGGCCGCAGCAACTGGCGGAGGTGGGGCTGGACGTGCCGGGAATCATCGCCAGCGTGCGGGATGCGGTGCGCAAGTCTGCGGCGCGGCGCGAAGTCCCCCAGGAAGTTTGACTGCGCGTCATCGATGTTGTTGCCACATCGGCGCGCGGTGAACGGTATAATTGAGGACATGACCACACAAGCCCATCCTCGCTTCGCCGCTGACGGACGGGTCGTGAGCAATCCCGCAATTCTCGGCGGTCGCGCGGTATTTCTAGGTACTCGCGTTCCGACCGACACGCTCTTCGAGTATCTCGCGGACGGGCTGACCCTGGATTATTTCCTGGAGTCTTTCCCCAGCGTACCGCGGGATCTGGCGGTGGCGGTTTTGCGCTACGGTCAACAGCGAATCGAGAGCGAGTTGGGGGTTTGAAAATCCTGTTGGATGAGTCGGTGCCGGTACAGGTGCGCCATGCACTGCCGGGACACGACGTCTCAACCGTGAGCGGATTAGGATGGAAAGGGACGGAAAATGGAGCGTTGTTGGCGGCGATCGAGCAGACTGACTTCGAGGTATTCGTCATCGCGGACAAGAACCTCCGTTATCAGCAAAACCTGACCTCGCGGCGCGTTGCAATCGTCGAATTGTGGACGAATCACCGGCCCACGCTCGAGCGCGAGTTCCCGCGCCTGTCGCTCGCCATTCTCAGCGCCGCACCCGGGTCTTATGTCGTCGTCGCGGCCGGGTAGGCCGACGCGCGCATGCCATTGCTACCGCCCCATCGGCGGCGGTCCCTGCGGCGGCAATCCGCCCGTGCCCGGCGCGACGTACCCCTGCTGCGTCGGCGGAATCACCGGAAATCCCTGGCCGGTCGGGGGGGTGCCGGTACGGATCGCTACCAGTTCGTCGTAGATGCGGAACATGATGATCAGCAACTCGCAATAGATGCGGACCACGAACGGCCCGATGACCAACATGAGCAAGCCGGACAGGAAGGAGGCAGCGGTTCCCCCAAACATCGAGATCAGCGCGGCGATCACGCACGCGACGACGGCGAACCAGAAGATGACCTGGATGAAGATGGGCGTGATCATCTTGCGAAACGAGAGAAAATCATTCATTGGCTGCTCCGTGTGAAGAGTGGCAGTAGCGGCGGTTCACTCGTGCGACAGGCGCGCCACGGATATTACAGTAACGCAAGGAAAAGCGCCAATGGATATTATGGAAGGGCCCGGTGAAGTTTATTCCTTCAGCAGGCTTCCCTCTTCATCGGTGGCGAAGAGGCGGCTGGTGGAGGTCTCAAAGACGTACCCGATCTGCTGCCCCTTGGCCTTGTAGTTCACCGGAACGGTGGCGGCGGTTTCGACCTTGTAGAAACCATTGATCGCGTTGATCGGCCGCCGCGTGACGTATGGGCCGAACCCGCGCAGGTCGAATGCGCCCGTCGAGCGCGTCTTGCGCGTCATCTGCTCCCAGCCGGGGTTGTGGGCGAAATCAGGCGGGAGATCGACGTGCTGGAGCTTATACAACTCAAGATCGGCGCGAAGGGTCTGGAGTTGTGTCTTGATCGCGGCGACCTTGATTTCACGCGTGCCGGCGATCGGCGCTTCGGTGGCGGTCGCTTCGTCGAAGATCGTCTTGCCGTCCGGGCCGGTGCCGAAGAGGTGGCCGGTGGCGGGGCAGAAGACGAAGCCTAGCTTGTCGCCGGGCATCAGTTGTCCAGGCGCGGGGTCCTTGCGGACCAAGCCGAGCGAGGCGAAGCCGTTGAGCGGATTGGTCGGCACGGTTTGCAGGTAGGGGCCGCAGCTTCCCTTGGCGTCGGGCGTGCCGTCGCCGCGGGTGGCGCTGGTGAGTTGGTTCCAGAGATGCTTGCTAAAGTCGGGGAGCTTGTCGTGATGCTGGAGCTTGTATTGCTCGAGCTGCGAGCGGCAGCTCATGAGCTGGCTGAGCAGGCTGCGGCGGCGGGCGTTTTCATCTTCGGGCGTGAGCGCGACGGGGCCCGTCGCGACCGGGGGCTTGGCGGTGGTGATGGGGCGGGTCGTGGGGACAGTGAAGAAGATGGATTTGTTGGCGGCGTCCGGGGCGGCCGGCGCGCTGGTCGTCACGCTGACGGGCCCGGTCGTATTGATGGAAAGCGACGCGTTGGCCGACGTGGGGGCGAGCCACTGCGGCGCCAGGAACTTGGTGCCCACGACGCCCCCGGCGGCGCCGGCAAGGAGCAGACCGGTGACTGAGAGGGTACGTTTGATCGGGGCAATGTTCATGGCTGAGGTTCTCCGAGGGCTTCGTTGCGCGCGTTCGCGTCCTTAGAGAGGTTATCGGCGCGGAAGGGGGGCGGGTTCAGCGGGGGGAATGGCCAATAAAACAATGGCCATCTCCGGATTAGCGAACGATCATTTGCAAGAGGGTGGGTTTTGCCCAGCAACGTGAGGCGGCTCATGTGAGGGGGCGGTCCGTCGGTGCCTGCACAGTGGGCTGGGTGGGGTGGTTCGTTCATGTTTCCGCGTGCAGACGCCGCCTCCCAATTACATAACTGTGTCCCTGGGCCGCGACCTCGATTCTATCGGCGCGGCTGCAGCGTTCTGCACTTCGAACCCGCGGTCGATCAGATGGAGGTCGCGCGCGATCTCCATGTCGTGAAAGACGGCCGTCCCCGCCACCCACCGCGTAGCCGGTAGCAGTGGCTCTGGGGGTTCGGCCTTGCTGGTAGACCGCGTTGACGGGGATAGCACGGGCCAGATTACCCTCGTCCAGACCTCCGTGGGTGGCAATGCAGGCGCTTTCCAAGACACCGATAATCGAGGCGTGGCCGGCGTCGCCGTCAGCCGCCTGACGAGGTCAAAGAATGCCACGTCACTTGCCATCACCACGAGTGCCACGGGCGGCTTGGGTGGAAAGCAGGCCGCGTACAATCCCTTTATCACCCTCTTTGCGGCGGGCGATGGTGGAGCCGCCGATGCTTTGTCGAATGCGACGAATACCGGCGGCTCCGCGCGGGCGCAGGTCACATCCCTCGGCGGGGCCGGCGGCGATGGAAACTACTCCAAGGCGACCGGCAACGGCGGCGCCGCGACCGCGGCGGCATCCGCGCGCAGCGCGGGTAATGGACAGGCGGCGGTCGCACTATCCAGCGCGGCTGGCGGCGGCGCCGGAACGATCCTGGGGATTTGGACCGGTGGTGTCATCCCCGGATCAGGCGGAGGTGCGATCAGCTCGTCGACCGCGACCGCGGCAGGCGACGGCCGAGGACAACGCCGCCGGTGGGCGAGGCGCCGTGATCGGTGGCGGCCAGGGCCTGCCCGGGTCCGGCGGTGCAGCATCGTCGACCGCAATCGCCTCGAATGCCGGATCTCGACCGGCGATGGCGACAGCGGTGGAACGGCGAGCGCCACGGCGACGGCGAAGACGCGCCAAAGTCGCGGAGCGACCCCATTCTACCAAAACCACGCCTCAAAAGATGGCCAGACCCGACCAGAAAGTCGGGCCATTTTTATTTTGCGTGTGCGGCAAGCGCCGACTACTCTGAGAAGTTTTATTCACCTCTCGGCGGGCCTCAGTGGGAGCCAACATGTTACATCCTCATCGTGCTGTAGCAACATGTCCACGCTCTTCCATGGCACTGGAGGAAGTCATGCAACGCGCCAATCGTATCCACGGCATGATCATCCGGGGTCGTGTCAAGGCGAGACTGGCCCTCGGCTTCCTGCTGCTACTCCCGTTGCGTGCTGGCGCCGACACGCTCACGTGGACTACCGACGCCAGTGGGACGTTCAACATCGCCGCCAACTGGAGCCCCGCAGTGGTGCCGGCGGCCGCCGACACCGTCGTCTTCCGACGCGGGGCCGGCGCCAACTACCAGGTAACGTTTCCGGGCCGGACGGTCGGGCTGCCGGCGGTCAACTACGCCACCGACCTGCTGCGGATCGGCAGCAATACGGTCACCCTCCGCAAAAACCTTCCCGGGGCCACCTACGCGCTGAACGCGACCACAACCGCCGAAGCCGGACGCGCGATCATCGTCGGGGACCAGTCCGGCGACGCCGCGGTGTTGACCACGCAGTTGCAGGTCACCGCCGTCGCGGTCACCGTCGGCGATGCTGCCGGCGCAACCGGGACGCTCACCGTCGGCAACCCATTGACGATCACCGGCAGCGACTCCGGTAACGAACTGATCGTTGGCAACTCCGGCACCGGAACGTTGAACATCCCGGCGGGCATGCACGTCAGCCTGACCGGAGTTGCCGGCACCGTGCTGATCGGCAACCACGCGGGCTCCAGCGGGACCGTCAGCGTCAGCGGCACCGGCGCAACGCTGGCCGTCGGCGAGGCCCTGTTCGTCGGGAGCGGCGGTGCGGGGATCCTCAACGTCACTGACGGCGGGCAGGTTACCAGCACCACCGGCGGCGTACACTCGCGCGGCGCTGAGTCTACCGTGCAGGGGGTGGGCTCGGCGTGGACGATCTCGTCTGGCCTGTCCGTCGGATTTGGCACCAACGGCGCACTCCACATCCTCTCGGGCGGCCACGTCACCAGCGGGCCAAGCTCGATCGCCGGCACGTTCGTCCCCAACGGCATCTTCGCGGGTGCCGTTCTCGTCGATGGCCCCGGCTCGACGTGGACGGTCAACGGCCAACTCGACATGCCCAGTTTCGCTACGCTCCCCGGCTTCACCGAGATGTACAGCACGCTCACCGTCTCCAACGGCGGCGTCGTCACCGTCGGGGGCAACGTCACCGGTGGCAGCAAGCACACCACGGTCAATCTTGATGGCGGCACGCTCGACCTGCAGGGTCATCAGCTCGGAGACCTGCCCTCCAACTCCCGCATCAACACGCTCAACCTCCGCAGCGGCACGCTGAAGAATGTCTTCGAGATCAACGGCGGCGCGGGCCTCACCAAGACGAGCCCCGCCACACTCACCCTCGACGGCGTCAACACCTATACCGGCACGACCACGGTCAGCGCCGGCGCCCTCGTGTTCGCGACCAACTACACCACCGGCCAAAGCCTGGACGTCGCCGACGGCGCCATCGCCCGCCTCGCGAGCAGCGCCGCCACCCCGCACAACGTGGTCCTGAAGACCGCGGCCCTGAACACGCATGCGTCGGGCACCCTGGACTTGACGGACAACAAGCTGATCATCCCCGGTGGCGACCCCGCCGCAGTTGCCGCCCTGGTGAAGTCCGGCTACCGCGCTGGGGCCTGGGACGGCCCCGGTATCGGCACCACCGCGGCCACGCCGAGGACATCGCTGGGCATTGCGCGTGCCGACGATATCGGATACGTCGGCAAGACCTTCGGCGGCGTCTCCGTCGCCGCCGGCGACGTCCTGGTCATGTACACGCTCGTCGGCGACGCCAATCTCGATGGCGCGGTCGACTTCCTCGACCTGGCCCGTCTGGCGCAGAGCTACAACGTGGCCGACGGCAAGCGGCAGTGGTCGAACGGTGATTACGACTACAACGGTAACGTGGACTTCCTCGACCTGGCCAAGCTGGCCCAGAACTACAACACGGCCCTGCCGGGCGCGGCCATTCCAGGCGCGCCGCTAGGATTCGAAGCAGATTTGGCCCGTGCATTCGCCAGCGTGCCCGAGCCGTCGCTTCTTGGCTTGCTGGGAACCTGCGCACTGGCGGTAGGAGGTCGGCGGCGGAAGCCGCAGTAGCTGCGACCGCAAATGCGCGTGCCGTGCCACTTCCAGTCGACGCGCAGGCCGATGAAAGCACGCTGGTCAGGTTCAATCCCGCCAACGGTAACATCCTCCAATCGGTCGCGGGTACTTTCTCCCGGGGTACCACGCCACTGCTCAATAATGGTTTCGTCTGGGAGATGAGGCCCGGCACGTTCGCCAGCGGTGACACGATCGCCTATCGTTTGAGCGACTTAGGCCAGGCCGGCTACATCGTTGGGACGTCCGGCTACTCCGCCACGACCTACGACGGCGAGAGCGCCCTGGAGAACACCCATTATCTTTTCGACTTCACTGCCGTCAGCGATACCCCCGGCTTCATGGTTTACACCGGCACGGAGGTCCCCGAACCGGCAACAATCGGAATTCTCGCGATTGGCGGTTCGGCCCTGCTCCTGCGCCGTCGTCCATTACCTGCGCGCCCACATCGTCGTCGTTCACAACTCGGAATGGCCAAGAAATGAAGCAGGCGTCTGCTATGTGAGCGTGTGATTTGGAGAGGCTTTAACCAGTCACTTCGTTGAACGGGGCCATTGGAGCCTTGTGTCGGAGGGTAGATCCATGGAATGGATAGCGGGAAGCAAATGGTGTTCTGCGGTCGTCTCAGTGGCCGTCATCTTCCCGGGGGTTCCCGACGTTTCGGCTGCGGTTGTGATTCCCTGGGCGACCGTCGGGGACCCCGGCAACAAGGCCAATTCAAACGGATTTGGGCCTGGATCGGTCGGTTATAACTATTTAATTGGCAAGTACGATGTGACCAACAATCAGTATGTCGAGTTCCTCAACACCGTCGATCAGACAGGCTCGAATATCAAATCTCTTTACGACAGCCGCATGGGTAACTATCCCGGCCATGTGGATTGGACCGGCGGAATCAACTTCAATTCTGGCGCTACCATCGGCAGCAAGTATTCCGTCAAGGGCGGCCAGGGTAACCTACCGCTGGTCTGGGTGAGTTGGAATTCGGCCGCTCGGTTCGCGAACTGGCTGAACAATGGTCAGGGGGATGCGACAACCGAGAGCGGCGCCTACGACATGACGCAGGCCCTGCCGTCTCGCACCGCCAATGCCAACGTTTTCATCCCCAGTGAAAATGAGTGGTACAAGGCGGCTTATTATGATCCGACGAAGGACGGCGCCGGTGGCTACTGGATCTACGCTGCTCGCAGCGACAACATTCCCACCTCGCAACCGCCACCCGGAGGGAGCAATAGCGCCAATTTCATCGAGGCCCCATCGGGCCGTTATGCGCTGACCGGATCAGCCTCTCGTAATGAAAGCCTGATCTACCTCACCGACGTGGGCGCGTATAGCAATTCGAGTAGTTATTACGGCACGTTTGATCAAAACGGTGATGTGTCCCAGTGGAACGAATCGCTCAGCCTTTCCTCTCATATAATCCGCGGGGGCGCGTGGGACAACACGGCGTTTCCGATGGCGTCGAACGTCAGCAGCGCACGGTCTGACCCGTACAATGACCTCGGCTTTCGCGTGGCGGCTCTCCCCGAACCCGTGTCGGGATGCGCGTTGATCATCCTGGCCGGATTGGCCGGCGTAGGTCGCCGACCGCGCAGGTAACCTGCGCTCTGCCCCCGCATGTTGAATCGAGTCATCCCGCCGTCGTTTGATGTTAAACAACCAGGCCGATTTTGTATCGCTATGCGTCCGTTCGATGTACACTCCAAGCGCAAATCCAATCTGCGGGAGGTTCCTGGTGAAACTCAGCCCCATCCCTCTGCTAATCCTCACGATCGCGCTCGCGCAATTCGCGATTGCCGCCGACCGACCGCGTAACATCTTTGACGACGACTGGCAGCCGCCGAAAACCACCGAAAAGCCACGCCCGCCCGCTACGGTTATCCCGCCCACGCCGCGACCGGCCGACCCGGCCAAAGCTACCACGACGAAACCGCCAACTCCCAAATCAACCCCTGCGATTCCCGATGCGCCCAGACCGCCCCAACGCGTCCCCGTCCCCAGCAAACCCGCCCAGGCCGCGGTCCGCCAGGTCATGAAGGAAGTTTTCGCCGAACAGCTCGCTGATCGGTCGATTCCAGCCCGCCGGAAGCTGACCGCCGCGTTGATGGCGCAAGCTGACAAGTCAAGCCAGGTTCCCACGGACCGGTTTGTCCTCCTCGCAGCCGCGATTGATGCCGCGATAGACGCTGTGAACCTTCCGGCCGCGCTTCGGGCCGCCGACCGTATGGCCGAGGCCTTCGATGTCGATGGCTTGGGCGTCAAGGCTGACGCGGCGCTGCGCCTGGGCCCGAAGAGCGGCGTCCCCGATTCTGCCGCCGAGAACGTCAATGCCGTGCTCGAACTCTCAAAGGATCTCGCCCGCGCCGACGACTACGCCACTGCCGCCCGTGTCTGCGCCGCCCTTCAGCCCGCCGCCACGCGTGATCCATCCCTCCGCGCGCAGCTGCAGCAGCGTCAGCGCGAACTGGTCATTGCACGCGACGCCGCCGACCGCTTCGCGAAAGACCTCGAAAAGCTCAAGGCATTCCCCGATGACCCCGCCGCCAACCTCGCGGCCGGCCGTTACGTTTGCCTCGTCAAAGGCGAGTGGGATGCCGGACTTCTGATGCTCGCCAAGGGCTCCGACGTCACGCTCAAATCGCTCGCCGCGCGGGAACTCACACACGCCACAACGGCTGACGAAACCGCCGCCGCAGGGGACGCTTGGTGGGACGCCGCCGCCAAACAGCTCGACCCGGCCTCGCGAGCCGCCGTCACGGCTCATGCGGTGGCACTGTACGAACGTTCCGTCAATGGCATCGCCGGCCTGCGCAAGGTACAGATAGAGAAGCGCATCGCCGAAGTGGCCGCAAGCCGGCCGTCAATGGCGATCGAATTATTGCCGCACATGGAGGGTCAGACGGGCGGAACGGACAAGGGCGTCGTCTTGCTAAAGAGAGGCGACCGCATTGCCACCGTTGAATCGTTCAAGGCACCCGTCGCGTTTCGGATGGTCGTGCAAACCGACTCGACCGACTTTCGCATCGCGTATGCCGCCCGCCAGATCATCTTTAATTGGGAGACCAGCGAAAGTGAATTGAGGATTGACGGCGGTCCCGCAAGCGGACACCACAAGCGGGGTGCCGGCTCGGTGCCGAAAAAGACCTGGGTGACCATTGACCTGGTGGTCACGGCGGACTTGATGGCCCTCTCGGTCGACGGTGAGCTGCGGCACAGCGTTAAGGCGGATTTCTCGCACGTTGATGAACACCTGTCGATCCTCGCGCACGTTTCCCCGCTGATGGTGAAGTCTGTGCAGATGTCGAAGCCGCCGCTTCAGTAACCATCTTCATCCCCGTTACTCTGATCCGTCCTTGGTTGCTCGGCCGGTGGGAGAACACCAGAGCCACCGCCAGCGCCGCCGCGCCGCCGATTTGAAGTGATACAGCGGCCGGACGATCAGCCGAGCAAGCGGAAAGGGAAGTAATTTCGCAAAACCTTGACTACCGCGCGAGGCCAAGCGCCCACAGGCAGCTTTTCTGGTCGCTGGGTACCTACCGGCTTCTTGATAGCGGTCGGGTTGATCTCTCAATTTATGCTGGGATGTTTGCTTGGACTCAGAGAGGCGTCTAATCGAATGGGACCGTGGTGAGAATCAAGGTTGCCTTGGTACTCCTGACGGTGGCGACTTGGGCGCTTTTGCCGAGCCGTGCGTATCGGCAACGACTCCAGCGTGGGCGCGAGCAACCTCAGCCAGCGGCTTGCGGTCACTGGGTGAACTCGCGCCACCACCGCCCTCGCACCAATTGATTAACCGATCGCAACGGCCTCGTTGAATCGGCGCGACGCCTGCCGCGACTGCCACGCTTCAATCAGTCGCGCTCGAACCAGTGCCAACAGGGCCGCCGTGTCCAGCGGCTTTGGCAGCACTGAAACATTCTCAAATGCCAGCGCGCGTTGGGCGTATTGGGCGGCGAAACCGGAAACGACGATCACCGCGACGGGGCTCGTCTTTCGAATTGTCTCGATCAGCGTAATTCCGTCGCCCACTGCCATGTTTAGATCGGTGACGACGACATCCACCTCCCCAGAGGCTAGGCGGCCCAGCGCCTGGGCGCCGCTCCAGGCTGAGACGCAC
>JAQGHM010000373.1 GCA_028291615.1 Phycisphaerales bacterium
AATAGGTTTGAAGCGTCTTTGTCATGGCCGTCGCTCCGGTAAGGACGCGATGCACAGGCGTTATGCTCCGCTCCCTACAGCGTCCTGCGCGGCGAGTTGGCCAATGCCGGACCAATCCATCTGTTCGCCGCCCGGTTGCGCGAGCAGCCTGACGAAGCGGTCGTGCAGCAGGCTCGCCAGCGGCATCGGGACCCGCAGGCTCTCGCCAGCGGCGATCGCCAGGCGGATGTCCTTGAACCCCAGTGGAGCGGCGAACGCCGCGGGCTGGAAATGGCCATCGGCGATGATGCTGCCGTACGTCTTGTAAACGGGCGCGGGAAACAACGTGGTCGTGAGGAAGTCGAGGTACTGGTGGCGATCGATGCCGGCCTTGCCGACCAGCGCCATCGCCTCGCCCAGCGACTCGATCACCGTGGCAAACAGGAAATTGCCGCTGAGCTTCACAAGGTTGGCGTGTTGCGGTTTGTCGCCGATGCGGAACGTGCTCTGGCCCATCGCCTGAAAGAGCGGCATGCACGTTTCGACGGCGTCGGGCGGACCGCCGGCGCAGATGAACAGTTTCCCCGCCGCCGCCGCTTCAGGGCGGCCGAAGACGGGCGCGGCGACGAAGCGCTGGCCGGCCTTGGCGTGCGCCGCCGCGAGACGCTCGGAGAGGGCTATGCTGATCGTGCTCATGGAAAGGTGAGTGGCGCCGGCGCGCAGGCTCGCGAGGATGCCCCCCTTCCCATCGCCGTCGCCGAACGTGACGCCTTCAACCGCGTCGTCGTTCGACAACATGGTGATGACGACATCGCCGCGGCAGGCGTCCGCCACCTCGGTGGCGGCGCGGGCGCCTTGCGAGAAGAGCGCCTGCGCTTTGCCGGGCGTGCGGTTGTAAACGGTCAGCTCGTGGCCCGCCTTCAGCAGGTTTGACGCCATGCCGCTTCCCATGTGTCCCAGTCCAATGAATCCGATTTTCATGATGTCTCCGTGTTATGGATCGAGCAAGGGTAAATGAGTTTCGCGATCGATCGTTCGCCGCTGGGGCCGGGGCGAGGTCGTCAGCACCAGTTCCACGGTGGGGCGGACGGTCATCTCGAACAGGTGCCCGCCGCGGGCCGAGCCGTCGCGCAGTCCCAGGGCCACGTGGACGTGGAAGAATGGCGCACCCTCGTTGAGCGCGAGGTTACCGGTCACCGACAGGACCTCGGCCTGCTCGTTTTGCTGGTTGTGCAGATAGGTGTTCGTCTGCGGATCGAAGTAGCCGATGTCCGCGTCGCTGATGGCGCCGATGCCGCTGAGATGTCCTGCCACCAACTCGTGCTTTTTAGCGAACGCGAGCAGGCCGTTCATGACATGCTGACCGGTGTGAAAGACGAGTAGGTACGCCGGCGCTTCCCCGGCATTCAGAAGCGTGGCACTCGGCATATCGGCGCCATCCGTCGAATCCCGCGCGGCGTCGGTTGGCCGCGTCGCCGCCCGTGTCGCTGGCGTCGCCACCAATAAAGCCACGACCGAGGTGGGCATCGCCGCCGCCACCGACGCCCGGAGGAAGAAGCATCGCCGTGTTATCGACATTGCAGTTGAAGGAAACATCGCGAACTCCTGTTCTCCAAAGCCGGTGGTCGGAGCGGGATCTAAAGTTTGTGCAGGGACGCGCGAACATCCGCTCATGCCGCGTTGTTGGCGCCGACGCCGCCCGTGACATCAAACGTTGCACCTGAGACCATGCGCGCCCCATCGGAGGCTAGAAAGACCACCACCGGCGCGACATCCTCAGGCTTTATCCAGGGCACGCGGAGCGGGGTGCCGGTGATGAGAACCTTGCGGGCTTCTTCTTCGTCCGCCGGAGTGCCCGTCGGCCGCCGGCCCGCGGCCTGCAGCACCTGGGCGTAACGCTCTTCGTGACGCGTCAGAGGCGTATCGATCAACCCGGGAACCAGGGCGTTCACCGTGATTCCATATGGCGCGAGTTCCAGCGCGGCGGACTTCATGAGGCCGATGATGCCCCACTTGCTGGCGGAATAGGCCGATCCGTTTAACGTGCCGTGCTGCCCCTGGGTGGAGGTTGTCACAATGATGCGCCCGCCGCCGCCGCCGCCGCGCTTCACGAGCGAGGGGCCGAAAGCGCGGATGGCATTGGCCGTGCCGGTGAGGTTGTTGTCGATCTGCGTATGCCAATCCGCGTCGTCCATTTCCAACAGCGGCTTGAAGGACTGGATGCCCGCGTTGGCGAACAGGATGTCGATGCCGCCGAGGTCGCGTTGGGCGCGCGCCGCGGCTTCTCGTAGCTTGGGCATGTCGCGCTGATCGACGGTGATGCCAAGCCAGCGTCGGCCGTCCGCCTGGACGAGGCGCCCGGTCTCCTCCAGGTCCTCGGGGCGCGCCGGCTCGACTCCAGACCGCTGGTCCACCTCCGCGCAGATGTCGATTCCGACGATGTCCGCACCCGCCTGCGCGAATGCGACGGCCACGGCGCGGCCGATGCCACGGGCGGCGCCGGTCACTACTGCCACTTTGCCGCGGAGGGGCCCATCGGCCGGTCCCGCCGCCGCGGCAGGGTTCGCACCCGAGGCCGCGGTCGCCGCGGCAACGCCTGCCGCCAGGAATGTACGTCGGGTCAGTGGGTCTGGCGTTGAGTCTGGCATGGCTTTCTCCAATTAGGATTGCGTCTGTAGGGATCTAAAGCTGGCGCATGAACGCCACCAGCGCCGACTTCTCCTGCGCATCCAGTTTGAGTTCGAGGATCAGGTTGAAGAACTCGACCGTGTCTTCCAGGGTGAGCAGTCGGCCGTCGTGGAAGTAAGGGGGCGACTCCTTGATGCCGCGCAGCGCGAACGTCTTGATCGGTCCCTGCGCCGTCGCCACCAGGCCATTGATCGTCTGCGTTTTGTAGAAGCGATCGACCTTGAGGTCATGCATCAGGTTGTCGGTGTAGAACGGGGCGGTGTGGCACGTGGCGCACTGGGCCTTGCCGAAGAACAGGGCTTGGCCGCGCATCTCCGGAGAATCCGCCGCGAACTTCTTGGGGTCAAGCTTGCCGTCCACGCCCAGGCCGGGCGCGGGCGGGAAGTCGAGCAGATCCTGGACTTCAGCCATGAAGTGGACCTGGCTGCCGCGCTCCAGCGGGTTGATTCCCTTGGCTGACGCGGAGACCTGGTCGCCGTCGAAGTAGGCGGCGCGCTGCTCGAACTCCGTAAAATCCTCGACGGTCTTAAGCGCGCGCTGTGAGCCGAACAGCCGCTGGATGTTGACGCCGCGCAGGCTGGTCGTGTCGATGCGGCGGCGATGGCTTTGCGGGCGGATGTCGCCAACGAGATGCGTCGCGCCGGACGTGTGCCCGTTGACGTGGCAATCGAAGCAGGCGACGCCCTGCATGCCGGCGGCCTGCTCGGTCTTGCGGTCCGCGGTGGCGTTGAACTGCTGCTGCGGAAACTGCGTCACGAGCAGGCGGAAGCCTTCCAGGTCCTTGGAGTTGAGGATGCCGCCAAGGATGGCCTGAAAGTTTTCGATCGTGATGAGCTTGCCCTGCGAGACGTCACCCAGGTCCGAGCGGCTGGTCAGGAACATTGCCGGCGGGAATTCGGGGAGGAACTGTTCGGGCAAGTCGAAATCGACGTCGAAACGCTGCAATCGCGGCAGTTGCTTGATCTCCACCTGCGGGAAGACCATGCCGCCGGTTTCTTGTTTGGGGTGCGGCAGCGGCAGGAATCCTTTGGGGAACAGCCCCTTGTCGCGGATCTCATCGCTCGACATCGCGGCCAGCTTTTCCCAGGTCGTTCCCTCCGGCAGCCGCGCCGTGGGGCCGACTTGAATGGGCTTGCCGCGCGTCATGGTGAGCTTGGGATCGGGCCGCGGCGTGAGATTGTAGCGCTCTTGAAGAAGCTGGGTCTGGCGGGCCATGACCGCGTCTTTGTCGGCCTTGTCCTTGGCCAACACGTCTTGGAATTTCACTTTCCCAAGCAGCACCGGCGCGATCTGGTCGTAGCTCGATATATCAGGCGCTGGGGGCGTGTCGCCGGCCGGCTTTGGCTGGGAGCGAGTCAACGACGGAAAGACGCAGAACACCAATCCCGCGATGACAGCAAACCAAAGCGACCAACGTTTTGCATAATCAGCTTGCATGGCAGTGCTCCTCAGATGGGTGCGGATGTGGAAAGGCATCTTCCTGCGATTCGCCGGAAGCAGCTTCGATACACTCGAAGTCCTTTTCGATGAGGATACGCAGTTCGCCATCGCCCCCGGAACGTTGAATTGCGTGGATGCTGACCTGGTCCGTCGTCGCCCATTGATGGGTCACGTTCGCGGGCACACGGACAACCATGTGCCCGTCTCTGAAACTGGCGCTCACATCGTAATCCTCGGCGGATACGCACAGCGCGTAACCGAAACGTTGCTTTGGGGAGGGTCCGAATGCGGTTGATTCTTCAACCCTTCCGTCGGCCGCCAACCGCATGACCTCGGATCGGCCCAGCCGCAGGCGAATCGAATTTCCTTTGATCCTCAGTTTCATGGGAGTGCCTCATTAATGATGAGGGACGACCGAAGCGCCACCCGGCAGGTCATGCGATTCCACGCCATGAACTTTCGGCGGCGAA
>JAQGHM010000050.1 GCA_028291615.1 Phycisphaerales bacterium
CGGCGGCGGCGACGGGGGCGGCGAGGTTGGCCGGTGCCACCGATACCGCAGATGCCACGGCCTTGTCAGCTGCGGGGTGCGCCGCTGGATCGTCGGCCGGGCCATCACCTCCGGCGGGCTGGAGGCAGCCGTCGACAGTTGCCGCCGGATCGCTCGTCGGCTCGGTAACGCAAATCGGGTCGAGGGGGGCATCGCCCGCCTCGTCACTCTGCTGAAAGTCTGCTAGAGTTTTCGTGAACGACTCGGAATCGTCGTGAGTCGTCGTGAGGGCGGGGTCGCTCGTAATCGCCGTGGGCGATGAGGGTTCGGAAGCAATCGTGCCGGGTCGTGAACTATCGTTAAACCCGGGGATTAGTTCCGTGGGCTTTGGGGTGGGGGTGCTGGGCGGTTTTTACTTGGTGGGTTTGAGGTCGATCCTTCTTAGGTCCATTACTGCTACTCCGGATTTTTTTGTGGGGCGGAGGGTGATGGTGATGGGGCCTTTTGGGAGGTCGATTTCGCTGGCGGGGATGGTTTTGAAGTCGAGGAAGTCTTTGGTGGGATCTAGTTTTATAGGGATGGTTTTGATGGTGCCGAATTCGAGGGTGATTTCGGAGCCGGGGGGTGGGCTGCCCAGGGAGTAATCCAGGGTGATGGTGAAATGGCCGGGGTGGGTGATGGTGGTTTGCCAGGTTAGGTGGTCTGCGACGTTGGTCCAGTAGCCTATGTTGTAGGGGCGGTCGCCTTTTTTCTCTAGTTTGGCGTTGGTGGCGTGGACTTCGCAGTCGGTGGCTAGGAGGGAGAGGGCGCCGTCGTCGGATTGTTTGATGGGTTGGTCGAGGGGTTGCGGGGGGGCTTCTAGTTTCAGGGCGATGACCGTGTCCGAGGGGTCGGGGGGGTGGCGGGGAGACCTTTTATGTGCAGGCCGTCTTCTTCGTTGGATGTGGTCAGGTTGGTGTTTTCGCTGGGGAGGAGTTTGGCGGTGGCGGATTTGTTGGTTAGGGGGACGATGAGGTCAGCGCCGTTGGGCCAGACGAAGGGGTGGAGGTAGAGGGTTTGGTCTTGGCCGATGGTGGCTTTGCCCCAGTAGAGTTTTTTGAAGGGACTTGCGCTCGCGCCGTGGATGGAGGGGGCGTTGGTTTTCATCCATTGGCCGATTTGCTGGAGACGCTTGGTGGATTCTGCGGGGATTTCACCTTGGGCATTGGGGCCTACGTTCAGGAGGTAGTTGCCACCTTTGCTGACTACGTCTACGAGGTTGCGGATCAGGGTTTGGGTGGGTTTCCACTTGGTGTCGGATTGTTTGTAGCCCCAGGTTTCGTTCATGGTCATGCAGGATTCCCAGTCGATGCCGGGGGGGAGACCGGTGGCGGGGATTTGTTGTTCGGGGGTTCCGAAGTCGCCGGGGGAGTCTTTGTCTTCGCTTAGGCCGGTCATGCCTTTGCGGGTTTTGCCTACGCGGTTGTTGATGATGAGTTTGGGGTTGAGGGTTCGGCAGTAGGTGTAGAGGTCTCGGCCCATGGGTTCGGTGTAGTCGGGGATCCATTCGCCGTCGAACCAGATTACGCCGGGGTCATAGGTTTCTACGAGTTCTTTGAGTTGGGGCTTCATGTAGTCTTGGACGTAGCGTTGGAAGTTGGGGTTTTGGGGGGAAGAGCTAGCCGCTGAAGCGGCTAGCCCGCGTTGGGCGTCGGGGTGATGCCAGTCCATGATGGAGTAGTAGATGCAGAAGCGGACGGTTCCGTCTTGTTTGCAGGCGTCGGCTAGTTCTTTTAAGAGGTCGCGCTTGAAGGGGGTGGCGGTGATGTTCCAGTCGGTGTTGAGTTTTGTGGGCCAGAGGCAGAAGCCGTCGTGGTGTTTGGCGGTGATGACGAGGTAGCGCATGCCGGCTTGGTGGGCTTGTTGGACCCATTGTTTGGCGTCGAATTTTTCGGGGTTGAATTGGTCTTTTAGTTTTTCGTAATCGGGGAGGGGGATGTGGGCGTTGTTGAGGATCCACTCACCGCCGCCTGGGATTTTTTTGTTTTGCCATTCGCCGGCGGGGATGGCGTAGAGGCCGAAGTGGATGAAGAGGCCGAAGCGGGCTTCGCGCCACCATTGCGTGCGGGTGTCGCGCTGGTGGTTGGTTTGGGAGGCGATGTCGGCGGCTTGGGCGAATGTGGCGCAGAGACAGAGAGACACGGCGAAGAGGAGGGAAGGTTTGAATGGACGTGGTGTCATTGAGTTTCTCCGTGTTTCGGCTTTGTCGAGCGCATAGGTTATCATGAGGGGCACGAAGGAGAACACCGCCATGTCACAGGTACCGTTTCCACCGGGGTATCCAGGGCAGCAACCGCCGCCGCCGCCGGGTGGCGGTTATTACGGGTCGCCGCAGATGCCGCCGGGGGAGGCGCGGCGGAGCAATCCGGTGGCGATCACGGCGCTGGTGATGGGGATCTTGCTGTGTATTCCGTTCATCACGGGGCTGGGGGGAATCGTGTGCGGGATCGTGGGGATTCGCAAGGCGAAAGATCCGCGCGTGGGGGGGCGGGGGATGGCGATCGCGGGGCTGGCGCTGGGGTTGGCGAACCTGGTGCTATGGGGACTTCTGGGGGGCGGGATCTTGGCGCTGATTTCGGGGACGGCGGAGCAGCGCGGGATGGCGAAGCAGTTCATCCAGGATTTGAGTGACGGGAAGGTAGCGGCGGCGGCGGCGGTGTGCGATCCGACGCTGCCGAAGGCTTCACTGCAGCAGGCGAGCGCGGCGATGAAGACATGGGGGCCGCTGAAGGATGTGACGACGTTCGGGATCAACGCGAACAAGGGGATGGGCGGCACGCAGGTGGTGGTGGCGGGGGCGGCGCAGTTCGGCGCGAGCACGCAGCGGTCGTTCACGATCGAGTTCGCGAAGCAGAACGGGGTTTGGCGGATTACCAAGTTTGATTTCCCGGGGCCTTGAGGAAGCTGAGGCGATACGCGATGGCGAATTACATGGTGGCGGATTTGAATGCGATCGAGGCGGTGCGGTGCCCTTGCGGGTGGGCGAAGCGGGCGTTTGCTGGGCCGGAGAATCGCACGGCGACGATGCATCTGGTTTCGATCGAGGCGGACTCGCGGGTGCATTATCACAAGGTGATGACTGAGATTTACCTTGTGCTGGAGGGGGAGGGGTATATGGAGTTGGATGGGGAGAGAATACCGGTTAGGCCGATGATGGCGATTTTTATTAAGCCGGGGTGCCGCCATCGTGCGGTGGGGCGGATGACGATCATCAATGTGCCGGTGCCGGCGTTTGATGAGGGGGATGAGTTTGAGGACTGAGAGATCGGGAGTGCGGCCGCCAAGACGTAAAGAAGAGGGATCGTCTCTAAAACATAAAGACGTAAAACATAAGGGGGAGGGGCACGTTCTGCGGGTGGCGTTGTGTCCTTATGTTTTACGCGCCCGCGCCTCGCAGTAGCTGGACGCGGAGACGACTAGTTGCCCGGACAGGTGACGCGGGTGACTGATGGCGGTGTTGCCGTGGAGGATCTGCAGCACGAACAGCGCCAATGTGCCGGCCGGGTCCAGGACGCGATCGCGCCAGACGTGGCCCGCGCGGGCAAAGCAGCAGCTAGTTTTTTTTGGTCGGTATCCGATACCGCGTGGGTGAAGCACGTCCATGGGGGGACAGACTATATTTGTTCGGGAAACCCGCGCACTGCGGTACAATCCCGGCGTGAGCGTCACCAGCCGTAGAGCGTTGAGCGTCACCGCGGTAGTCTCGCTGGTGATCTCCGTCGGGGTCGGCGGCATCCTCGGGTATATGGATTCGCGTCTGGCCACGACCTGCCTTGCGCTGCTTTGCTTGGCGTCCGGCGCAGTTACCGTCGTTTGCTGTGGGGTGCTGCTCCGATCGGCGATGGTGCCGTGGTTCCGGTGGCTCGCCGGGCATTGTCCGATATGTGGATATGATCTCCGCGCGACGCCGGAGCGGTGCCCGGAGTGCGGGACGGAAACCGCCGCCGCGGATCGCGTGGACACCCCGGCCGGTCGGCGATGATGAAGCTTCGGGCCCGCGGTATATACCGAAGCGAAGTTCCCCTCTTCCATCACGGCGAAAAAAAATCCCGCCGGACAACATCCGGCGGGATTCAATTCACTTTGAAAACTCAGTCGCTTACCCCGCCGCCAGCGCCTCGGCCATCTCTTCTTCCGTCTTCGGCTTCACCCGAAGCACGCCGTCTTCCATGACCGCGCGGATCTTTGCCAGCGCCTTGTTCTGGATCTGGCGGACGCGTTCCTTGGTCACGCCGATGATTTTGCCGACGTCTTCCAACGTCAGCGACGAATCATCAACCTGATCCCAGTTGAACCGCCGGCGGATGACCGTCTCTTCGACGCTCGACAGGTCCGCAAGATTGCGGTCCACGATCGCCTTGAGCTCGTCGATGCAATCTTCCTCGACCTGGTCGCGACGCTTGTCGGCCCAGTCGCTCTTCTCCAGGTCCGGTTCAAACTCCACCGGGAACTTCGTGCGGTGCCGGTTGTGCTTCATCGCGGTCCGGCTGAACGCCTTGAGGATCGCGCGGCACGCATACGTCGAAAACTTAAAGCCGCGATCGACGTTGAACTTGTCCACCGCTCGCAGCAGGGCCATGTTCCCTTCGCTCACGACCTCGGCAAAATCCACGTCGCCCAGGCGCACGCGCTTCGCCATCGCCAGCACCAGCGCCAGGTTCGTCCGCACCAGGTACTCCCGGAAATGCTCGAACCGGCGGTGCCATTCCAGAACCTGCTCGGCCAGCTCGGCCGTCACGTCCTGCGGCTCCTTCACTTTCTTCTGCAGCGTCTGCAGCTTGCGCTTCGCGTAATTGAAACGCAGGAACATCAGCTTCTCTTCCGCCGCGCTCATCAATTGCGGCGTCGTCACGCGGTTGTTCTCAAGGTCTTCGCGCGTCGGCTGGTACCAGCTCGTCAACGGAAGCTTGGGCTCTTCGTCCGCGAACGTGAAAAGTTCTTTCTCGATATTCCGGTTCTTGAAAACCGGACTGTCCATGAAGGCGTAGTTACCCGCGAGGATCTCCTCCACGCGCTGCAGCGTACCCTTGGGGACGCTCGCCTTCTTACTCGCATTTCGCTTATTCATCAGCTCTGTGGCCATTGAGGCCTCCTTTTCCTTCCAGATGGGATAACTCCCAACCCGGACGTTCTATTCTTCGTTTTCCAGCGCGGCAGCATATTATTCTACGTCGTCCACCCGCTTGATGTTCAATGAGCTAAGGCATGGAAATCGTTGATCTTACAGCGGTTTCCCAAAATCGTTAGCCGCCGTATCGTAAACCGGACACCTATCCGTCAATTTCGTTGGGTGTGACCCGCTCTGCTCCAAGAAGCAATGGCGATACCATTTGTGTTAATCTTCATTCTTTTGACGTAACCGGACAGCCAAACATGACAAAACTCTGTTTAGGCGGCAGTTTTAATCCCCTACACATAGCCCACCTCGCCACCGCCAGGGCCGTTGCGGAAGCGAAAGGGTTCGAGCGGGTCGTTTTAATTCCCAGTGCCCGGCCGCCTCACAAGGCGGAGGCTGCCGAATTGGCGGAACCCTGCCATCGATTGGCCATGTGCCAACTTGTCTCGCGCCATGACCCATTCTTCGAGGTCGACGATATCGAACTGACCCGAGACGGCCCGAGCTACACCGTGGATACTGCCGAGATACTTAAGCAGCGCGGATGGGGGAAGGTGGCTTGGCTGATCGGGGCGGACATGGTGCCAAACCTGCCCACTTGGCACCGTTCTGCGCAGTTGCTGACTACTGTGGACTTCTACATCGCCCAGCGCCCGGGGCATGAGATCGATTGGGCCGCGCTGCCGCCGGCGTTTCAATCGCTGCGGGAGCAGGTCGTAACAACCCCCCTGCTGGAAATCAGCGCCAGCGACATCCGCCAGCGGGTGCGGGAGGGAAAATCCATCCGCTATCTTGTCCCGCCTGAGGTGGAACGCTATGTTTTTGAGCGGGGGCTTTATCTTGCTTAAAAGCTTGGCTTCTTGACGTTTGTTGAAGGGGTGTGAAGATGGCTGAAATGCCCGTATCGGAGATCGGGTCGGTGGCTGCGCCGATCCGGGAAAACCAGCTTCTTGCCTTGATTCCGCGCTGGAGGTGGGCGTTTTTTGTGACGGTGGGGCTGCTGGTTGTGTTCGCGTTTAACGGGCGGTGGCGCATCGGGCGCGACAGCTCGGCTTACCGCGCGCTGGGGCATCAGTTGGTGACGACCGGCAAGTACGTTTTCCGGGACAGGCAGGAGGACACGCGTTATCCGGGAATGCCGCTGTTGCTGGCGGGGGTGGAGCGGGTTTTTGGCCGCGGGGACGCTCCGGCGCTGCTGCCGGTTACGCTGATGGCGATCGCCACACTGCTGTTGACCTACCGCCTGCTCAGGCCGGTGGTTCCGCTGTGGCTGGTGATTGCGGTGACGTTTGGGATGGGGGCGAACGGGCGATTTCTGGAGCACGCCAACGAGGTGCTGAGCGACGTGCCGTTTTTGCTGGGGGTGGTGGTGTCGCTGATCGCGTTCGATCGATTGCAGCGAGCGCGCGACGTGCGATCTCGGGCCGGCGCGATGACGTTGCTGGTGATCGGCCTGGTCTTCGCGGCGGCGATGCGGCCGACGTTCTGGGTGTTGGCGCTGGCGCTGGTGGCGACGTGCGTCTGGGGTTTGATTCGACCGACCCGCGCGGAGGAGCCTGCGGACAACGCGCGCCCGCGACGGCTGGCGTGCGTGCTGACACTGGCGGTGCTGGCGATCGCCGCGGCTGCCTTTGCGCTGGTGGACCTTCGCGGCAATAGCGCTGCAGGCGGATATGAGGGGAAGATGCGGGCGCGGCTGGCTGATTTTCATCACAAGATCATCGAGCCGTTGCCGCAGAACGTTTACGCGGTGCTCGAGCAGACGCTGCCCGAGGCGTTCTTTGGCACGCAGTTGGGGCCGGGCTTCATCCCGGTTGGTGGCGGGCACTGGATCGGGTTGAGCGCGATCTACTCGCTGGTGCTGATCGTGTCGGGCGTGCTGCTGGTGCGGCGCAATGTGCTCTGGGGCTTGTTCGTGTTGTTCACGGTCTTGACCATGGGGGCGATCGGGAGCGTGCCGCGCTATTTCATCATGATCCTGCCGCTGCTGCTGGTCGGGTGGGGGCTGCACATCAACTGGCTGGCTGAGCGGTTTCGCGCATATGGCGCCAAGGAGGCAATCACATTTGCGGGGCTGGGGCTGGTGGTGATTCCGAACCTGATCAGTTGTGCAAATCTGATCCGCGAGCAGCGCGGGTTCAGCCGGCCGCAGGAGGGGTTCAAGCACGTCGGGTTCGCGCAGGCGTATCACAGCGGCAAGTGGCAGGGTGTGGAAGAGGTGGCGAAGATGATCCACGATCACGTTCGCCCGGATCAGAAGATCTTCGGGCCCGAGGCGACGGTGCTGACGTTTCTGAGCGATCGCGACGTCTTCGGCCTGGGGATGTTCCTGCCGCGCAAGGATCGGGGCGGGGCGTGGGAGCGGAAGTTGCGGAAGATGCAGGCGGAGTCCTCGTACGCGTACGCGGTGTTTCCGGATACGTCGGCTAAATTGTATGACGACAAGGACGTGGTGACGGGGAAGCTGATCAAGGTGGGGATGCTGCGGCCGACGAAAGTGATCGCGACGGCGGGCGGGTACAAGCTGTGCGAATATCAGGTGGTGGCGCTGGGGAAGGCGAAGCATCACAAGCGGGATCTGTCGGCGGCGACGCAGCCGAAGGCGCGGCGACAGCGGTCGGCAACGACGACGGGGCCGGCGGCGACGCAGCCGGTCGCGCCACCGCGACGGAGACGACCGCGGGCGGCGACGACGGTGCCGGCGCCGGTGACGCAGCCGATGGATCGGCCGCAGGTGAAGGTGATGGGGGCGAAGTGACCGCGAACGACGGGAAAGCGGCCGCAAAGGCGCAAAGAGCGCAAAGAACAATTTCGTTCAAGGAACGAAGCGGCTCCCGAGCTGATGAACGACTGCAACGTGCTGTTTCGCGAATGCTATTTTCAACGTCAGCCGCAGACGCAGGAAGAAGTCGAGCAGGCTATTCAGGCGGTTTGGGTTTCGGAGTTGGATTGCATTCGGTATGGCGGCACGGATCAGGCGATTATTCGTCGCCTGCATGAGCTCGGGCGCGGAGATGAATGTGATCATCCGTTGGAGTCCGGTCATGTCGATTCATGAGTGCCACACACCAAGATGCCGATCGGCGACGTAGCCTGCGGGAGCTTTACGGACGATGACAAACCTGCCGCCACCCGCGAGCGGCCCGTCCTGGGCGCCGAACTCGACGCGGAGGTCGTCACCGGACTTTTCGATGCGGCAGATCGGTTCATCCAGTTCATTCGCGGTTGCCACGGCGTCGTGGGCCGCGCGGGCGGCGTCGATAATCGCGATCAGGTCTCCTGGGGTGATATTGTCGGGCGGGTGGAAGGGAGAAAGCGCGCGGCTAGGAAGGGGGACGTCGCCGGTAAATGGTTGGGCGGCGGAAGAGACCTGCACGTAGTCCGGCAGTCCGCCGTCGTTCCCGGGAGTGAGCTTTTGCCTGATCAATTCGCGGTGGATTTTGTACATCTCACTGTCCACGTACTTAAATCGTCCACGCCGCAGGCGAGGGGAAGTCTCATCGGGCGTGAAGTAGACCACTGCGCGAAATCGCAGCGTGCCTTTGTACGGGTAGTTTGAGCGCACGAGAATGAACCAGATATCGCAGCCTTCGGGTTGCTGGCTGCGGGCGATTGCGGTGAGCTCGGTAAGTTGTTCAGGTGACAGCGGCTCGGGTTTTAGGTGCGTCCCGTAACGGACCTCAGGTGGGGGCGGTGGCTGGGCATGCGCGGTCGCCGGCGATGAACGTTCCGGGACGGGAAGGGCGGGTCGGGACGATGCACATCCGCAGAGTGGCAGGAAAAGGGCTGCGACAGCGGGGAAACAGCGGAACGATGAATTTCTTCGAGGATTAGTCGATGTGCGGAACATGTCCAGGATGCGATTGTGGCGTTGCTAGACACGGCCCGCAAGCGGGCCGGCTAAACTTGCGGTCGTCGTGGTCGTCGTGGACGGTGACGTAGGGTTGCGAAGGCGAAGGCGCCCAGCGCGATTAGCACTGCGGAGGGTTCGGGCACGTCCACTGCGGGGTTGATCATTGCGCCGCCGAAGGTATTGAGTTGCAGTCGCCCGGGGGCGTTTTGTTCGACGATGGTGTTGCCTTGTTCGTCTTCGCTTCGGCGGAGCTTGTGCCAGTCTTTGTCCGCCAGCTTTTTCGATGTGATGTGGGGGAGGATGCTGACGCCGGCGGGGGCGGGGTCGATCAGTGCGAGGGCTGAGTGAACGGGCGCCAAGGGGTCAATGACGGAGAGCATCGAGTGGACGCGGGCGGTTGGCTCAGCGGGGCCGAAGTCGTAGTCGTATTGGGACATGCGGATGACCGGGGACTTGAGGATTTCCTGGTCTAGTGGCTTGATGAAGTAGTTGCCGCTGGGATCGACGGCGACGGCGTAGGGCTTGGGTTGCTGCTCGGCGGCCTTGAGAATGAAGGGGATGAGGTTGGGATCAGTGTGGACGTCGGAGCGCCAGAGGAGCTGGCCTTTGTAGCCGATCCAGAGGTCGGCGAAGCGCGACTGCTCGGGGAGTTTGGGCGGGGCGATCTCGACGGTTTCCGAAGGGACCGGCGGGAGCGAATCGGGTTGCGGCGCGATTGCAATTGCAACGGGTTCGGGGGCCGCGGGGCGGTTGAAGGCGACGCCGAGCGTGGGGATGGCGATGAGGAGCGCCAGGCCGGCGGCGAATATCGCGCCGAGCAATCGCGCGTTGGCGTGGGCCATCAGGCGGAGTGCGCCGTCGGCGATCGCGTGGGCGACGGAGGCGGCGGCGGCGGGGGCGACGATGGTGGGAACGAAACCGGCGGCGTCGGCGCGAAATGAGAGGAGCAGGAGGATCAGCGTGATCGACGCCATGACGCCGCGGGAGGCGAAATATTTGCGGAGTTTTTCGACGGCGCGGGCGACGCGCTTCTTGGCGGCTTCTTCTGTGACGCCGAGGATCGTGCCGACTTCAGCGAGGGACTTGTGTTCGTAGAAGCGGAGGAGGACGGCCTGGCGATCGGATTCGGAGAGGCAGGCGACGGCTTCGTCGAGGGTGCTGGATAATTCGTCGGAGAGTTCGGCGTTGGCGCTAAGACCGGCGGCGGTGGCCTTGAAGAAGTCGGCGAAACGGTTCTCGCGATTTCTCATGCGGGTGCGGCGCTTGAGGGCGTCGCTGACGGCGAAGCGCGAAGCTTTGAAGAGCCAGCCGGAAAGGGGCGTGCCGTGGCGGATCGTGGCGGCCTTGCGGGCGAGGATGATGAAGACGGCCTGGGTGACATCCTCGGCGAGGTGGCGATCGCGGACGGCGCGCAGGGAAAGCGAGAACACCCAGCCGCTGTGGCGGGCGACGATGGCCTCGAAACTTTCCTGGCAGCCGGATTGAACGTACCGGCTGAGCAGGACGGAATCGTCCATGCAGTTCCTCTGCTGCGGGTTCAGCGCGGTTGGGGTGGAGGTCGCGGTTTGCATCGAAGTCGGGTTGATGCGAACTCTACCATGGTTTCCCGTGCTGGTCGTGCCGAATTTCGCGGGCGTTAAGACAGGGTCACTGAAGTGACCCTGCCGGGTCGGATAATCTCGGGAAGGCGTGCCCGCCCAACAGTGGAACGGGCACGCCTGGGGTTGCCTTATTTGAGCGTTCGCCCCGAATTGGCCGGGGGGCGGGGCGGGGGGACATTGGGGG
>JAQGHM010000067.1 GCA_028291615.1 Phycisphaerales bacterium
ATTCCGTACGGATGCAGTAGGCATATCGCTTGTTCAAGTGACCGCCGACGGTAAGCCCGACGCAACCTTCGCCGGCGGCGCGGGCTTTGTGCGCGGCGACATCTTCGGCGGCGACGACGCGATTGCCTCCATCGCGATCGACGCCCTCGGCAGAACCCTGCTCCTGCACACCCCCGCACAAGGCCAGACCGCCGGCGCAGTTGCCCGATTCCGCGCAAACGGGACATTCGACCGCTCCTTCGGCACGCGAGGCGTCCGCCAGCTCGATATCGCCGCCGACAATATCGCCTTCCAAAGCGATGGCCACATCGTTCTCGCCGGAACGCAGTTGCTCCCATCAGGCGGGCGAACGACGCGATCCGATGTCGAGCGCCTGAACTCCGACGGCTCCGTTGACGCCTCGTTCGGCGTGCAAGGTGTCGCCCAAATCAGTTTACCGTCCGGCGGCGTGGACCAGTACCCTTATCTCGACCCCCATGCCTCCACGTCTGTCGCGATCCTTGGCGATGGCCGAATCGCCATTGCCGGCGGCACGGGGCCGGATATCTCGGTCGCCGCCCTCACCCCATCGGGCCTGCTCGACCTCAGTTTCGGCGTCGGTGGAATCGCCGACAAGACCGTTTCCGGCCCCGGCACCGATTACGCCAAGGCAATCGTCGTGCAACCTGACGGCGCTTACGTTGTCGGCGGATCGAGTGCGGGTGCCGACGGAACCCACGCCGCCCTGACTCGCTATCACCCAAACGGCTCACCAGACCTCGCGTTCGGCAAAGGCGGACAAGTGCGCTTCGGTCAGGACATCGGAACAGAAGTACGCGCGCTGGCCGTTGCCGCTGGAGGGAAGCTGCTTGCCCTGACCGATCAGAAAGTGATTCGCCTAAACGCGGACGGTTCAATTGATCGCACGTTCGGCAGCGGCGGAAGTATCATGGCTCTTTCAAACCCGATCGCTCTCGCCGTCACGACACATGGGCGCTTCGTCGTAGTTAGCCGCACAGGTGCCGGTTCATATAACGCTCAAATCCAGCGCTACAATGCTGACGGATCACTGGATTTATCGTTCGCCAGTCGCGGCACATTCTCACTCCCAGGCGTGTCAGTGAGCTCGCCCAACAGCCTGCTCATTCAAGCCAGCGGCGCTATCTTGCTCGCCGGAGTGAAGGGCGGCACCAACTACCCAACCAATCCGTCGTTGCCTTGGGCTGTGTATCGAATCACTTCCCAAGGTTTGCTCGATCAGACGTTCGGCCAGAACGGGATGGCAACGATTAATGTCGGCGGTTCCGGAATCGACGCTCCATTCGCCATCGACGTTGTGCCCGACGGGCAGATCGTCGTCGCCGGCCGAAAATCCACCTATTATGGCTTCGGAAGCGCCTACGCCGTCGCCCGACTAACCCCAACTGGCCAGGTCGATGCCACCTTCGCCGATCAGGGCGTTGCATTGGATGGTTTTCCGCCCTCGGGCCTCGTAGAGCGAGGTGCTTACGCAAGCGCCGTCCGCGTACAGTCCGACGGCAAGATCCTCGTCCTCGGCCCGACACACGAGCAAGTTCCGCCCGTAAAACCACCCTCTGAATTCCCCGACTCTCTCTTCGGCGACTGGGGCATCCTGCGCTATAACGTTGACGGCACCCTCGACAACGACTTCGGCACAAGCGGACAAGTCACCACCAGCTTCGGTTGGGGCGACACCCCGCAAGCCGCACTCCTCACCGCCGACGCCAAGCTGATCGTCGCCGGCACCGGCCAACCCTTCGACACCGACGCCGACTTTGCCATCGCACGCTACATCCTCACCGACCCGCACCCGATCACCGCGCGCCTGCAGAACCGCGTGCTCACGATCACCGGCACCGCCGCCAACGACGTCATCCGCCTCCGCATCCAAAGCGGCCTTCTTTCCGTCGCCGGCCTCTCCCAAAGCTATCCCACCTCCGCCTTCTCCCGCATCGCCATCAACGGCGACGCCGGCAACGACACCCTTGACGCCTCAGCCGCCACCGTCCCCGTCACCCTCACCGGCGGCGACGGCAACGACCTCCTCCTCGGCGGCGCCTACGCCGACCTCCTCCAAGGCGACGCCGGCAACGACACCCTCTTCGGCGGCCAGGGCAACGACACCCTCCACGGCAACGACGGCAACGACTACCTCAGCGGCGGCCCCGGCGCAGACCAACTCTTCGGCGACGCCGGCAACGACCAACTCGTCGCCCTCGACCACGCCACCGACACCCTCGACGGCGGAGCAGGCTTCGACCGCGCCAGGGGCGATGCGAGTGATCTCCTCACGAATATCGAGGGCGTACTCGCCTAAACCGCTCCGGCCGTAATGCTCTTCGGATCTCAAACGTCCGATAACCAGTTCGTCTCCGGCATCAGCGTTACTGAGATATAATAAGGGTCAGATGTACCACGCCGTCGGTCCCGCCGTACCACCGCCCGCCGGTCTTTTCACGCTCGATCCCCTCGAGCCGCGCGTGCTGATGGCGGGCTCTCCGGCGGCGCTCGCCGTCGATCCGCCGCTCCCAACCGCGATGGCCACCTCCGCTCGTCGCTCACACGACATCGTCTCTGCTCAAGATCGCCAGCGGCTTCTCGATCATCTGACGCCTGCCCTGCGCACTGACCTCCAACCCCTGCTCGATCGTGGCGATGGCGCGGCTTTTGATGCGGCCCTACTCCGCTACTCCTCGCGCAGCAGCGCACCGCGCTTCTTCTTCAATCCCAAAAGCCTCCCCAAGTATCTCCGCTTCATGAACCGCAAGCTCCCGCAGCAGGTGGACGCGCGAGTCGCCCGGGCGGACGAAATTCTTGCGCACCGTTTCCCCGAGCAGATCAACTCCGATACTTACGATGTTCAGCTCGGCCGCAAGATCGACTGGGATTTCCAGCCAACCACCAACGACAATCCTGACTTAATCAATTAGCTGAACAGCCACAGCTACTGGCCCGACCTCGCCTTGGCCTACCGTCTCACGAACGACCCGAAATACATCAACGAGCTGATGAGCCAGCTCACCTCCTGGTCCGCTCAGAATCCCAACCTCGCCAACCCGAATGATTGGCCCAACGTCAGTCCGCACTGGTGGTTGCTGGACGCTGCGGATCGCGCGGACAATTGGACGTGGAGCTATTTCATGGTCCTCGGGACCGCTGGCTGGACCCCGCAGGCCAACACGCTTTTCCTGAGTCGCATCTACGACCATGGCGACTTCCTCGCCCGCGCCACGCCCGGCTCGCTCAAGGCGAACCGCACGACCCTCCAAGCCACCGGCTTGCTCACCATCGCGCAGCTCTTCCCCCAGTTCGCCGACGCCCCGGCATGGCAGCGGCAAGCTACTTCGCTCATGTTCGATTGTCTGAACGCCCAGTTCTATGCCGATGGCGGGCATATCGAAGAGACGCCCGCTTACCAGTCCGCCACGCTCAGCGCGCTGGCGCAAAACTACCAGCTCTCGGAACTCAACGGCGAGACCATGTGGTCGCGAAAGCCGCGTCGCAAACTGACTCGGGCGATCGAGGCGTATTATCAATTGCTGTCGCCCGATGGCACGCCGCCGGGACTATCGGATACGTACCGCGCGTCTACCGCGCTGCCGTTTCTGACCAACGCCTCGTTCATCTTTGATGACGATCGCTACCGCCTGACCACGCCGCGCCTCGATGACGTGCTTTTAATCGGCCCCGACCGCCTCCAGCAGGCGGCAGTCTCCGTGCACACCTACCTGCCGGATCGCGGCACGTCTTACGCGCTGCCGGATGCAGGCTATTACCTGTTGCGCTCGCGCGAATTAGGCGGCCCGGACGACGCCGGCTCGGCCACGCAGGTGGTGTTCGACGCCGGTCCCAAAGGCGGCACACATGGGCATTACGACCTATTGTCGTTCGAACTGGCCGACTCCACGCTGCATACGCTGATCGCAGATCCCGGCCCATACCGTTACGACGACTCAGCCGACCGCCGCTGGGTTGTTTCCACCCCCGCGCACAACACGATCAGCATCGACGGCCTCAACCACGCCGCGATCGAAGGCACGCACAATCCAGCCATCGTCGTCGATCGCTTCGAGAGCGCCCCCGACCACGCGTTAATTACCGCTCACCATTACGCCTACGAGTATCTCAAGGGGTCGCCCGTCGTCGGGCGGACGATCTGGCTGGACCGCAGCGGCGACAACCGCACGCCCCTGGTGCTCGTCGCCGACTACGGCCAAGCCTCGGCCACCCATACCTTTACCACCAGCTTCACGCTCCCCGGCAAGGAAGCGAAGTCCCTCGGAAACGGAATCATCGAAGACAAACTCACACACTTCTACACCCTACGCCTGCAATCGATTCCCGTCACCGGCCAGACGTCATCGCTGCGCCCGACGTTCATCTCCAGCCGACCGCCGCCAAGCGAAAAAGACCCCGCCCGACGCTTCGCCGTGTCGCAGACGGGGCACCAAGCGATCTTCGTCACGCTAATCAGCGAATACATCACCACCGGCGAATTCGCCCAAGCCGCCCCCACCGCCGAATTCGCCGCGCCACCCGTCGCCGGTCAGCCACTGCAAATCCGCATCACGTTCGCAAGTGGCGAAACGCAGATCGTGACGCTCGACTCCCCGCCGCTGGCGCCCGTGAACCTGCCAATTGTCGCCCCACCGTCCGCCACGCCGTTAAAGGCGTCCACCCGGCGTCACTTCGACGATCTCCAAACAACCCCCCCTTGACGCGCGTAGTATGCTACGTGAACGTGAAACCGATTCTTAGGATATTGCTGGGCTTGCTGGTGGTGCTGGCTGGGGAAGCGCGCCTGTCGGGCGCTCCTGCGCCGGCTACCCGACCCGCCGCGCCGGCGACTAAACCCGCGCCGACTCCCGAGGAGCAGAAGCGCCTAGCCGCCCAGCAGCTCACCCGGCGGTCGGTCGATCTCCTGCGGCAGAAGAAGTACGCACTGGCGGAGGCGATTCTCGTTGAGGCGCTGGTGATCGATCCGGATCACGCGACCAACATCTACAACATGGCGTGCCTGAAGGCGCTGACCGATCGGCCGACTGATGCCATCGCCTACCTCGAACGCGCCGCCAATGCCGGATTTACCGACTTCATCCATATCGAGCAGGACCCGGACCTGAACAGCCTCCGCCAGCTTCCGCGCTATAAGGCGTTGATCGCGAACAAGGATCTTTACCAGAAGAAGGACGCGGACCGGGCGGTGGCTTCGCTTCGCCGCCAGCTTGGGGATAAGTATCTTTTTGATGTGGATTACAACACAAAGTTGATCTTTGCTGCAGATATTGATGCCCAGAGCCTGGCGGCGGTGAAGAAGTGGCTGACGATGCAGGCCAAGAGCCAGTGGGAGCAACTTTTCTCGCACAAGCCGGATCAGTACGTGGCGATCGTGCTGCCGTCGGCGGCGGATTACCACAAGATCATCACCCGCATCATCGACAAGCGCGGCGTCGAAGGGATTTACATCCATAGCGCCCGCATGCTGATCGCCGGACGGCTCGGGCAGGTGATGACGCACGAGTTTACGCATGCGCTGCACGCGGGGGATCTGGACCCGCTCGGCCAGGAGCATCCGATCTGGATCGTGGAAGGGCTGGCGAGTTTGTTCGAATCGGGGCAGTTCGAAGGAGAGAAGCTGGTGCCGCGCGACAATTACCGGCTTTGGCATTTGCGGATCGCCTATCGGACCGGGAAGCTGATTCCGCTGGAAAGACTCTTCACGTGGAAGCAGGCGCAATTCGTCGCGCAGGCCAACCTCGGATACGGCGAGGCGTCGAGCGTTATGCTCTATCTGTACGAACACGATCTGCTGCGCAAGTTTTACGACACATACAAGACGAACTTTGAGAAAGATCCGACCGGCCGCCTGACGCTGGAACAGGTCACCGGCATGCCGCTGAAGGAGTTCGAGAAGGCGTGGCAGACGTGGATGTACCAGCGGACACCGCCGGCGACGGACATCGCGGTGCTCGGCCCGACGATCGGGATGTACTTCGTTCAGGAAAATGATGGGCTTAAGGTGGACCGGATTGTCGGGAAGGGGCCTGCGGATACGGCGGGGGTGAAGATGGGGGACGTGGTGGTGGGGTTGAACGACCTGGACGTGCGCGATCCTAATTCGCTTACGCCGTTGCTCAAGGAGTTTAAGGCGGGGGACAGCGTGATGTTTAAGATTCGGCGCGGGGAGGAATATGTCACGCTGCCACTGACGCTTGGGGCGGGCGAAACGAAGGTCCCGCGGAATCGGAAGTAGCGGTGCTCATCGTTCCAACAGCACTTTGGCGACCTCGGTTTCGGCGTCCTGCACCATCAAGCTTTTAGCGCGGACGTTGCCGTCGGGGCCGATGATGCAGAGGGTGGAGGGGGAGCCGAAATACTCTTTGGGCATCACCTTCATGTAGTCGGGGCCGGGCCAGGCGTGGATGCCGCCTAGCTTCCAGTCGGCGACGCGCTTCTTCGCGGTCTCGATCTCGCTGTCCATGCCCAGCGTGATCAGGATGACGTCGGTCTCTTTGGCGATGCGCTCGTATGCGCGGTTCATCGCGGCGGCTTCGATCTCCATCTCGCTCCAGTTCCACCAGTACTTGAGCACCACGGTCTTGCCGCGGTAGTCGGACAGCTTGAGCGGCTTGCCGTCGAGAGTTTTGACGGTGAAGTCGGGGGCGGGCTTGCCGAGGCGCAGGCGCGGCTGGGTTTTTACGGCGATTGTGCCGATGTCGAGCGGATCGTCGATGCGGTCTTTGCCGGCGGGCAGGGGCGGCACCTCGAAATCCACGGATGCGTCCACCAGGTCGATGCCGAAGTGGTTCTCGGTGACCAGCATTCGCAACTGCACGTTGTATTTGCCGGGCGTGAGGTCGTCGATGCGAAAGGAGCCGTCCGGGTTGATGTCGAAGTCTTCGCCCCACTGCTGCTCCACGGCCGCGCGCCCTTGCGGCGTGGTCTCCTCCCACTCCCGCTGCAACCGCCTCTGCTCCTCGTGGGACAGGCGCTCCCAACCGGGCGGGGGCGGCATGTTCGGGCGCTCGGCGTGGCTATACATGCCTTCGACGTTTTGATTCCCGCGCGTCACCCACGCCAGCTTGGTATCGGGCTCGTTGGTGGGCGTGGTGGCGGCGCGGCCGATGACGGGCCGGCCTTTCCCGCCGATCTGCGTTATCAGTGTGGCCCCCGGCTTGACGTCAATCAGCGTGTGGCGGTCGATGCGGAGCCGCTTGCCCGCCTCGAACCGCGATAGCCACGAATAGCCGGGCGCCACCTGTTTGAACGAGAAGCGCCCCTGGGCGTCGGTGATCGTCTCTTGGCTGTGGCGCACTTGCATCGGGACCCACTCGTCCTGTGATCCGGTTCGGTCGAGCATGACCTTGGTCTTCGGCTGGGGCGTCGCGCCGATCAGGAGCTGACCTTCGACGGCGCCCCATGCGCGGAGCGTGACCTGTCCCTTGAGCTTGGCAAACTCTTCGTGCGTGATCTCGGCGTAGCCGCTCGGATGCCGCGCCACCAACATCCACGGTTGACCCGCGGGCGGCGCCGGGAATGTGAAATATCCCTGCGCTTCGGTTGAGATCGTCTCGACGGGCCACTGCGCGGCGTAGACGTCGACGTGGTCCGCCTCCCTTGGCGCGGGCGGCTGCGCCCGCGGGTTGGCCATCATCGCCGCCTGCCATTCCATGCGTGCCTGGCGTATTTCCTTGGACTCCTTCACGACGATGAAGACCTCGGCCTTCTCGGCGGGTGCTTCGGATGGGGTTCGGATGACGCCTTCGAGCACCTTGGACGGGGCCTCGGGGGCGGCGGTGGGTAACGCGGGCGCTGGGGTGGGTGGTTGCGGCTGGGCGAGCGGCGACTGCGCGAGTGGCTTGGCTGGCGCGGGCAAGGCCCATTTGACGATTGCGCCGGTGGCGGCCGCGCCGGTGAGACCCATGGTCAGCAGCGCAATTGCGACCTTTGACTTGGCCCAGGTCGTGATCGATCCCATGCCTTTGCCGAAGGCGATGGATGTGATGGTGGAACCTGATACTGACGTCGCGATCGTGCCCGCGAGGCCAGCGGGCACGCCGGCGGCGCTGGCTTGTGTGGAGAGGACCGCCGCGACGGCCGCGACCGAGACCGCCACTCCGCCGGTGGAGAAACGGGTGCGCAGGCGCTCGATCGCGCGGCTGACGCGCTTGCGGGCGGCTTCTTCGCTGATTCCCATGGCCAGGCCGACGTCGCGGTGCGTTCGCCCTTCGATGTACTTGAGCAGCACCGCTTCGCGGTCGCGGCGAGCGAGGGCACCCAGCGCGTCGTCGAGCAATGGCGCGAGCGCGTCCCAGTCGTAGGTCGCGTCGTCGTCGGAGGCGGGGTTGGCGGGGGCGTTTGCAGGAGTCATGGCTTGATGCTTTTGTTCGTGGTGTCGGCGGCGGGCTTGACTCTTAAGCGCGTTGGCGGCGGCATAGCGCGTCGTGCAGAACAGCCAGTTCGACAGGATCGTGCGCTCGTTCAATCGCCCCGCCTTCTTCGCCAGCACGAGGAAGACCGCCTGGGCGACGTCCTCGGCCAGGTGCCGGTCTCCCACGCGGCGCACGGCGACCGAGTAGACCAGCTCCAGGTGCCGCGCGACGAGCTTTGCGAACGCCGGCTGGGCGTCCGCACCGCCGACGGCGTAACGTCGGAGTAAGGTGTAATCCGAGACCGATTCCTCGACGATGATCGGGATGGAGTCGATGGGTGTCATCGAAGGGTAATAATGTACGGCCGATGGGACGGCCGGACAGAAAAAACGCGCGGTCGAGGTCGTTTCCCGACGGCCTGATGCAGCCCGTCATCCAGAGGTACTTCGAAGGATTTGATCAGCAGTCGACTGACCTCTACTCCCGCGCAGGTCCTTCGGTTGTTGAACTCCCTTCAGGATGACGGCGCTTGCCGCAACCGAGAGGATTCGTCAATCGATCAGCGCCATTTCAGATCGAGCTTTTCACCATGCTGAGCGTGTTTGGGGTCGAGGCTTCTCAGTTCGAAGGTTGCGCCGGTGTCGGTGAGGTTTAGATCGACCCAGCCGCGCGGCTTGCCTTGTTTGAAGAGCCACGCAGTGGGCGGCAGGTTCACGAGCTGGAGGCCGTCGCGCTGGAGGTGATGCCAGTCGTGGGTGTGGCCGAAGACGCAGGCCTTGACCTGCTTGCGGGGGAGGAGGACGTCGAAGAAGGCTTGGGTGTCGGTCAGGCTACCGGCCTTTTTTTTCGGATCTTTCTTTTCCTCGGCGGTGCGGGGGTCGGGGTCGTGGTGGACGAAGACGATGGCGGGCTTGTCCGCGCGGGCGTCGAGGGTCTTGGCGAGCCAGGCGAGTTGCGGCGCGCCCAGGACGCCGGGCGTGGCGGCGGTCTTGTCCAGCGAGTCGAGCATGATGATGTTCGCGCGCGGCGCTTCGATCAGGCAGACCTGACGGTCCTTGATGCCGGTTTTTCGCGTATCGTCTTCGGGGAGGGCTTTCCAGAAGTTGTCGCGATGATCGTGGTTGCCCATCGCCAGGTGAAGGGTGAGGCCGCCGGTGCGCAGCGGAGCGAGCCCATCCAGGACCGTGGCGTAGTCGCCGGGCAGGCCCTGATGATGGGAGAGGTCGCCGTTGACCAGGACGGCGGCTGGGCGGGTGGGCGTTGCAAGAATCTCGCCGACTGCCTGCTCCAGGTTGTTCCAGACGTTGGTCTCGCTCTTGGCGAACTTGCGGTCGGCGTCGATGTGGATGTCGGAGAGGAGCACGAAGCGGTGAGGGTCGATCGGGGCGGCGGCGGCGGCGGCGGTCAGCCACCTCGGCAGCAAACATGCGGCGGCGGCGCCGGCAAGTGAACCGGTGAGGAATCGACGACGGGAGATGGGGGGAAGGGTGATCGGCATGAACTGTTCCTCCGGAATGGAATCCTAACCGCCCCCATAACAGATACAGAAGTCCCAGGCATTTATTCGTCGCGTTCGACGCGATTTTCCGACACCCGCATGGGCGCGACAGTTACAATACCCTCCAGCCCCGGCGGTGTTCGTCGGGGCAACCTACCCCAGTCGCGACGGAACGGGAAACGAGGACCGCAGTGCGACTCAGTCGTATTTATCTTCATTCACGACTGACCAACGTCATCATTCTTCTTCATCCATCTTTCCGATCCGAGGATTCCGCCTCCGTGCGACGCTTCTTGAAAGGAGCTTCACATGAAGCGCCTCAATCGGAGGATGGATCAGGGCCATAGCGCCTTCACCCTCCTGGAAATCCTCGCGGTGATCTTCATCATCGCCATCGTGACGGCAGTGTTGCTGCCGACCATTACGCGTACGCGCGGCGATACCAACTGGCGCGTGCGCTGTGGTAGTAACATGCGCCAGATCGGCCAGGCGATCCAGCTCTATGCCAATGAGAACAAGGGGAATTATCCCCGCACGTTCTATGTGGCGGGCGGAAACCTGGCGTTTTCGAACGACGTCAGCGATAGCGCTGCGGAACGCAACCCGTTCGGCGACAAGAGTCTGCCCGGAAAAGTCGGCGATAACGAAGTGGTCTCCGGCATCTTCCTGCTGATTCGCACGCAGGACATTACGCCCGAAGTCTTCATCTGCCCGTCGTCAAACGCGGAGAAGGACGTCTACGGAAAGGCCGCGGGCATCAGCGCCGCGAGCAAGACCAGCTTCACCGACTGGCGAAAGAATCTCTCTTACAGCTTGGCCAATCCATACCCGGACGAGGCGGCCGTCAAGAACGGCTACAAGCTTAACGCCACGACGGGCGCTGAGTTTGCCATCGCCGCGGATCTGAATCCGGGCGTGGGTGACGGGTACGACGTCACGGCGCCCAAGGAGACTTCCTCCTCCGCACAGATGCAAAAGGCCAACAGCCGCAATCACCAGGGCCAAGGCCAGAACGTTCTCTATGGCGACGGTCACGCCGAGTTTCAGCAGAACCCCTTCTGCGGCTCCAAGCGCGATAATATCTACACCGTCAGCGGCTCGATCGACGGCAGCGTGACCACCAGTAAAACGGTGGTCGGCAGCCCGACCTGGGCTGGCGATAGCGTGTTGTTGCCGGCTTGGAAATGACCGTTTGAGGTCGTATCGTCCGATTTCTTCCGGATGACGAAGAGGCAAGGCCTGCGCCTGGCGCAGGCCTTTTTTCATCCTTGCGGACCGCACCTCCAGGGTGACATGGGTCACCGGCGGTGACCCTGCCGATTTGCGCGCTTCCGCAACATTTCCCACACCCTGCGCGTCCTTGAAATGGGTAGAATCTCTACCCTGCACCCCGACCGGAGATTGTGATGATGAGATATGCACTGACCTTACTTATCGCGGCGTTCATGCTGACGCCGGCCCGCGCGGCCTCGCCTGCGGCCACGCAGGCAGCGCCCGATGAGATCAAGCGGCTGATCGATCAACTCGGCGACGGCGAGTATCCCAAGCGCGAGGAGGCCGCCAAGCGACTCAAGACGATCGGCAAGCCCGCCGTGCCCGCGCTCAAAGACGCGATCGCCAACAACGAAGACGCCGAGATCGTCTCTCGTTCACAGGCGCTGCTGAAGCGCATCGAGATTCGCCCGCTGCCGGGCGCCGATACGGTCAACGCGAATGGCATGGTCCTGATCCAGGCGACGCGGATGCGCATCAGCGTGAACAACAACGGCGGGCGCGTCCTGAACGTGACCGAAGGCGGCCGCGACATCCAGATCACCGACGGGCCCGACGGCATCGTCATGAGCGTGACGGGGCTGGTCGATGGGCAGCGCGTGACCGAAGAGTATACGGCCAGGGATCTGGACGAGCTCAAGGCTGACAACCCCCCGGCCGCGGAGCTTTACCAACGCTGGGGCCTGGGCGGGGCCAACGGCATGCTGCGCGGCGTGCGGATCGGTGGCGGCGGCGTCGTGCAGTTCAACCAGATCAATCAGCTTAACCTGCAGCCGATCGTCCCCGATGAGCTGGTGCAACTGCGCGCGAGCCTGGACAAGCAGATGCGCGACGCGAAGGTGAAGGAGGCCGATCGCGACGAGGTGAACAAGGGTCTCGAAAAACTGGCCGAGGCGCGGCGGGCCGGCGGCATTGCGGCGGGGATGGACAAGTACTCCGATCAGTGCGATGAATTTCGCAAGACGCTCGAGCAGTACAAGCTCGAGCCGGGTGAGTTTCTCCCACCACCGGCCAAGACGCGGCTGGGCGTCAGCATCACAACCGAAGGGACGGCGATGTTCGTGCAGCGCGTCGGCGACAAGTCGCGCGCCGAGCGCATCGGCCTCAAGCCAGGCGATCAGATTCGCAAGATCGACGGGAAGGATGTCTCCAACATCGGCGAGCTGCGCAAGGCCGCGAGCGCCAAGGAAAAAGGCCTGATCATCGAGATCAACCGCGACGGCGCGGCCCTGAAGCTGGAAGAAAAGGAAGCTAATGAAGACGCCGCGAAGTGACGTCTCCGCGATGCTGCGCGAGGGATTCGAACCCCCATCGACCGGATTTTGAATCCAGCGCCTCTACCGGTTGGGCCAGCGCAGCGGAATCAAAGGATGAATGATGGAGGCGGAAGGATGAATCGGAAAAACATTCGCCTGATTCATCCTTCATCCTTCCCGCCTTCACCCTTCTCTTTGCCGTAGGTGGGATTCGAACCCACAACACGCGGGGTTTAAGCCCGCTGCCTCGTGCCGTTGGGCTACTACAGCTTGCAATCCTCAGCAGCTCCTCCACCTCAATCGCGCCGTCGTCCCGGCGCACCAGGCGCAGATTGCCGATCACCAGCTCGGTCCAGGGGCCGAGATAGATGCACTCACGATGATCTTCAAAGACCGCGGATAGCTCATCGGTATCCAAGATTCGACTGGGGTAAGGCACGCGATCATCTCCTTTCAAAACAAACTAACAACCACAATGCTGCGGGCGGGATTCGAACCCGCACTATCCGGGATCTCGGCCCGGCGCCTCCTACCGATTGGGCTACCGCAGCGAATCGAAGGATGAATGATGAAGGCGGAAGGATGAATCAAATGCGGCGAGGCTTGCACTCTGATTCATCCTTCATCCTTCCACCTTCATCCTTTCTTCTTCAGTGCCACAGGTGGGATTCGAACCCACACTGTCCGGATTCTGAGACCGGCGCCTCCTACCGATTGGGCTACCGTGGCAAGGATTCAGTAGGCAGTAGGCGGTCGGCAGTCGGCAGAGAGATTTCTCCTTCTTCTCTGCCTACCGCCTACTGCCCACTGCCTACTACTCAAGCGGAAGCTGCAGGAGTCGAACCTGCCAGGCCCCGTAAGAGGCCCCCTGGTTTTCGGGACCAGTCCCCGCGCCAAGAGGGTCAGAGCTTCCAGTATTTCTTTTCTCGCTTCTCACTACTCACTTCTCGCTTCTCTTCCAAAGAGCACGACAGGAGTCGAACCTGTGAGAATCCGGGCTTGCAACCCAGCCGCCGACCGTCGGCATCGTGCTCGAACAAACCATGGGTGCGGAAGGACTCGAACCTCCGTCGGTCTCATGGAGACTCCAGATCTACAGTCTGGCGCAATCGCCGCTCTGCCACACACCCAGATCAGTAGGCGGTAGGCAGAGGGCAGATGGCAGAAAGGACATGCCACCTCTGCCTACTGCCTACTGCTTACTGCTTACTGCCTACTGTTCACGCCTCGTACGGGAGTCGAACCCGTTCCAACACCTCGACAGGGTGCCATGCGATCCCGTTACACCAACGAGACCAACCGTTCTTCACAGGGCGAGCAGGGGAATCGAACCCTCGCCACGACATTCACAGTGTCGCGTGCTGCCACTACACCAAACTCGCCATCGCGCAAACCTTTTAGCGGCTCCGCTTGCGGAGCGCGTCCAACACCAGCGGAAGAGGAGGGACTCGAACCCTCACCGCCCAATTAAGCGGACACGTTTAGCAAACGCGTGCGACGAAACCGATATTCGCCTCTCTTCCAATTCAGTAGGCGGTAGGCGGTATGCAGTAGGCGGAAAAGAGAAATCAGTTTCTGCCTACCGCCTACTGCCGACTGCCTACTTCCTCCATGCCCCCGCCAGGAATCGAACTTGGATCTCGAGCTTCGCACGCTCGCGTGGTTTCCATTCCACCACAGGGACGAATCTCGCATTCCCTCTCGCTACTCGCTTCTGACTTTTCGCTTCTCTCCTCATTGCCTCCGCCAGGATTCGAACCCGGAACGCAGCGTTCGAAGCGCCGCATGATCATCCGTTTCAACACGGAGGCGTATGATTTTCTTCAGAGCCCGTTGCCGGGGTCGAACCGGCGACTCGTCGCTACGAGGGACGCGTGATGCCGCGACTTCACCAAGCGGGCCAAACAAAAAACCCCGAGGCCGTCACCGGGCGCTCGGGGCTGAACAGTCGTCTCGCGACTCGCGCTCAGCGCCTCACCCGGAATACAAAGCCCGATCGCTGCGCACCGATAGGTGGCGGCAGCAACGCGTGCAACGGCTGCGATAAGCCGTCCGCATGCAGGAGCGTGAGTGGAGTTGGCAAGCCAAAGTCTTCATGGGTAAATGCCTTCGCCAGGAGATACGCAACGCTTTTAGGAATCTGACAAGCAGCCCCAAATTCTCCGATCAATGGGCCTGGATCAGCTCCATCATCTTCCGATCCACCTTGTGCCCCTTCCAATCCTCGTAATTCACGTCTTTGCGCCCCGAATCCAGCGGCCCAAACGCGCCGCGGAAGTTCCACATCGCCCAGCCCCAACCCGCCTCTTTCCATAGCTCCAGGTAATCCTTCATCCACGCCAGGGCCACCGCGTGCGGCGTTTTGTTGAACGCCCCCCACTCGCCGACGTGCACGCCGCTCCCTTTCTGCTCCAGCGCTTTCCACGGGTCGATCCGGTTCTTGACGAGCTTGGCGCGGTCCCAGAGTTCTTCGTGATCCTTCTGCGGGATCTTCAGCGGCCACGTCGGTTCGGGCCATTCGTCCGAGCCTTTCATCCAGTTGGCCTTGTAGTGACTGATGCGGCTCGGCTCGTAGCCGCGCGTCGATTGCGCCACCAGTCCCGCCAGTGAAAGAACAGGCGTGCCGCCCCACTTGAGCCCATCCGCAATCACCAGCCTCTGCGGGTCCTGCTCGTGAATCGCCGCTGCCAGTCGCTTCACGACCTTCGCGTACTTCTCCTCGGGGATGTCGGCCGGTTCGTTCAACAGGTCGAACGTTACCTCCCGATTGGGCCGACCCTTATATCGCTTGGCAAAGTGGCCCCAATGGTGCGCGCAGGCATCCAGCGCCCGCTCATCGTCCCAGAGCACCAGCGGTTCGTTGGGCGGGTTGACGCAATAGCCGGGCGCGCGGTGGAAGTTGATGTTCACGTGCACGCCGTGCTGCTTGCCCAACTCGACAGCCTGATCGACCTGCGCCAGCGCTTTCTCGTCCATCTGATCCCACTCCTCCACCTTCCCGCTGTTCCAGCAGCGGTACGAAAGCGGCAGGCGGACGAAGTCGAACCCCAGCCCCGCGATCACGGCAAAATCCTCTTCCTTGAACGGCTTTCGGTTATCCGCGTTAAACCATTCAAGCAGGTTAAACCCGCGCCAGCGCGGCAGCCTGGCAACGGTCGGCTCCGGGAGCGCGGGCTTGTCGTCAGCGGCGCGGAGCAGGTTCGCGGGAAGCGCAACCGCCGCAGCCGAAGCCGCGGCGCTCTGTAAGAATTGGCGTCTGTTCATCGCCGCATCCTACTGCGCGCGGTGACAAATCGTGATGTAGTTCTTCCCCCGAGCGACAGAAAGTCGATCCCCCAAAAAAGAAAACCGCATCCGGACACTGCCGTGGCCACAAAAAAACGGGGCACAACGATTGCTCTACTTCCATCAACACCCGCCCGACGTCGAGGCGGAATCACTTCTCAGCGGCAACGCCGCACGTCACGCGATACATCAACCGACACGGAAGTCTTAACCGCATGGCCGCCTGAGGGAGGCCTGCGCTTTGACTGGAGTTACGTCATGCGAATCGTAGAAAACATGCTGCAGATGATGCTGTTCGGCGCCGTAGGCGTCGTGATGATCTACGCCCTGCTCTCCGTGCGGTAACCCCAATCGATCCGCTCTACAGTTCCTACCGCCCCAGCATCCCCGGTGGAATTCCCATCTCCTGTGCCTTCTTCTGCATCTCCGCCTGCATCATCTGCCCCGCGCGACCCTGGGCGGCATTCACCGCGGCAATGATGACGTCTTCCAGCATCTCCGTGTCGTTCACGTCCACCCGCGCCTTGTCGATCTTCAGCTTTACCAGTTCCAGCTTGCCGTTGACGGTGGCCTGCACCATCCCGCCGCCCGCGTCGGCGGTGACGGTCTTCTTCGCCATCTCCGCCTGCATCTGCTCCATCTGCTGGCGCATCTGCTGAGCCTGGTTCATCAGGTCGCCCATGTTCATATTCTTCAATGCGTCAAACATATGAGAGCCTTTCGGTGGGGTTACTCTATCTTTACCGGTGTCGCCCCGAATTTGTCCATCACCGATCCCGCCAATGGATCCTGCTTGATCTGCTCGATCAACTCCGGCGTGATTCGAATCGCAGGCGGCCCGGCGGGTTGGGCGGGCTCGGAAGGCGGGGCGGGACGGGCGGCCGCGGCGGGACGGGCGGGCAAAGCGGTCGCGGCCGGCGCGGCTTCACTCTCAACCGCATCGTCCACCTCAAACCGCACCCCCATCGGCTTGCCAAGGATCTTGGAGAAACCGTCGCGCACCAGGTCCTTCTTGCCGTTGCGCTCCAGCATTTTGCGAAACGTTTCATTCTTCTTCGTATAGCGGATGACGACCTGCCCATCCTCGACCGCCGCGAGGCTCCCGTTGGAGATGAGGGAGTGAAACATCGGCCCGTGCTCGGCCATCATCGCCAGCAGCGTCGTCCATAGAGCGCGCAAGTCGTTCGTATTGACGGGCTCGACATTGGTGAAGGAATCGGCCGGCGGCTCTGCAGCGGGCGGCGGAGCCGACTGTGCAGCTTGCTGGGCGAGAAGTTCCTTCAGAGACGGACCTGAGGAATCCCACACTTTGCCGGGACGCGGGAGGTCGTCGTCTTCGTCTTCGAAATCCAGCGCAGGCGGCGCGGAAACTGAAGGAACCGATCCCAGCGGCGAGGCCGCTTCAGCGGCTGGGAATTCCATTCCAGAAACCAGGGGCGTCACCGGTGCGTGATGTGGAGTTGGAGCAGGTTCGGGTGCACTACGGGACGAAACCGCAAGCGGCGGAGGTGCGGGATTTTCAGTTCTTAATGCGCTAGGGAAGTTTTTTTTTTGCGCGCCGTCACTGCCGCCCGTCGCCGTTCCACCAACACGCGCGAGTAGCTCCGCGACCGGCGTGAACTGTTCCGCCAACGTCATCCGCACCAGCGTCGCATCCAGCAGCGCCCGCCCCGACTGGCTCTGCCGCATGTGCCGCCGCAGTTCTTCCAGAATCGTGATGTTTTGCGTCAGGTTCACCGGGTCGAATCGGCCCGCCTGCTCCGCCAGGTCCGACAGCGCGATACCGGGAACTTCGACCAAATCAGAATCCGCGCCGCACGTCCGCAGGATCAGCAGGTTCCGCAGGTGATCGACCAGCGACGTCAGCATCGAATCGGCGCTCAGCCCGCGCATCAGCATCTCGCTTGACTGCCGGAGCGTTCCCTTCACGTCCCCCTTGCCGATGGCCCGCGCCAGGTCGAACATGAGCTGCGCCTTGGGCAGCCCCAGCAACTGCTCGATCATCTCAACCGTTAGCGTTTTCTCCCCCACCGACAGCAGCCGATCCAGCAGCGACAGCGAATCGCGCATCGATCCCGCGCCGGCCTTGGCGACCAGCAGCAGCGCATCCTCCTCAGCCTCGATCCCCTCCTTCTTCACCAGTTCCTTCAAATGCCCAGCGATCTCGCGCGTCGGGATATTGCGGAAATCGTAACGCTGGCAGCGCGAGAGGATCGTCTGCAGCACCTTCTCCGCCTCGGTGGTCGCGAGGATGAATTTGACGTGTTCAGGGGGTTCTTCGAGCGTCTTGAGCAGCGCGTTGAACGCTGCCTTACATAGCATGAGCACTACGTCGATGATGTAGACCTTGAAGCGGCTTAGCACCGGGCGGTAGGCGGAGTTTTCGATGATGGTGCGGACGTTATCGACGCCGGTATTGGAGGCCGCGTCGATCTCGATGACGTCGATATCGTCGCCCCGCGCGATCGCGCGGCAGGATTCGCAGACGCCGCATGGCTTGGTGGTGGGGGCTTTGGATTTCTCGCAATTCAAAGCCTTGGCGAGGATGCGCGCCATCGAGGTTTTGCCCGTGCCGCGCGTGCCGGTGAAGAGGAAGGCGTGGGCGATGCGGCCGGATTCGATGGCGCGTTTGAGCGTCTGCGCGACGTGGTCCTGCCCGACGACTTCGTCGAAGTCCTGCGATCGGTATTTGCGCGCCAGCACGGTGTACGACATAGGAGGGATTATAGTAGCCCCGGCCCCGGGCACCAACCGGGGAGGGAGATCATGAGCGAATCACCGGACCTTCCGCCATCGACGAACTTCACCTCGCCCGCGCCTCGGCCCGTGGGATTTTCGGCGCATGCGGCCGCGGTCTTCGCCGATGCGATGCTGGTCTATCTTCTGCGGATCTTGCCGGCGATCTCGCGCTGGCAGCCCATGGCGTCGATCGTGACCGTCGTCGCGCCGTTGATGCTCAGCAAATCCAGCAGTTTGGGGATGGCCGTGATCTCGTTGCTCTTGTCAGCCACGGCCAGTTGCCCCAGCACCAGTTGGTGGTCCGCCGCCCAGGCGCTGACCAGGTGGATCGTCTGTCGGTCCCACGCATGGCCGAAGCTGCGCCGCAGCGTCTTGCCGTCGATGGCCACCACGTCGTTGCCACCACCGCCGCCGTCGCCGCCGCCGCCCAGCGCCTTGGCCAGGTCGCTGGTCCAGGCGATGAAGCAGCGTTCGAAGGCGTCCGGATCCAATCGCGCAAAGACGCGGGCGAACGTGTCGGGCGAGGGGATGCCGTTGGGCAGGGCCAGGAACGTCTTGAGCCAGTCGTGGCGGGCCTTGGCCCAGATGACCACGTCGTCCCAGTCATCGGCGGTGCAGATCACGGCGAGGATCGCGAGGGTGAGGATGTCGGTGAACACGTGGCGGACATTATGCCGCCGCGGGTCGGTCAGATCACGAAAGTGGCGCAGGAACGGCGCGGTCGCTGTGGCGTCCATGCCAAGCTCCTCGGTGGAAGGTCTGGATTGACAAATCCCCCGGCGCCGGGAACGGCCCGCGAACCTACCCGAGATCACGCGATTGCGCAAGGCGCAAGATTCTTACATGCGGTTGCGCTGTTGATCCTGGTGCGCGATCGCGTGAAGCAACTGCTTCTCGGATATCATGTGCTAGACCTGAACGCGAAGTACGGCATGCCGACGCCGCCTCCTGGCGGACCGGCGGCGGGATAATCAAACGTTGGAATGGATCGGCCGGGCGGAATGCAATTGGATTTGGGGGGCGCATACATGCGTCATCTCCTGCCGCCCGCCCCGCTGGGGCGGCGTAAATGTGGAGGGACAATGGTAACGGCGGGGGATTAGCTTTAGCGGAGAAGACGGTCCGCGAGCGGGGCTGTTACTGAGGATTTGGGTAATGATAGCGCCGCGCTGTTGCGAAACGAATCCGGGTCGTCGCTTGAAGCTCCGAACCCGGCGTGGCGGCGCGCTTTGATTATCCCGCAACTCAGTAAACGGTGATCAGGTTTCCCAGACTTCGCGGAGGGGGATTTTCAAGCCTGGGAAGGCGGGGGGTTCGACGATGTCGTATTGAGTGCCGGCAGCGTCTAAGTCGTAGTGGTCGCCGTTGAGGCGGAAACATTCCAACGTTCGCGCGAAGCCGTCGACGATCCAGTAATGTGGAACCTTGAATCTGCCGTACCACTTCCGCTTGGTCACCCGATCGTGCTCTTCGTGACGCTGGCTGATCGATTCGATCACGAGCGATGGCGGTAGAGTGAGGACGTGATCTTCCCAAGTCGTATTCGGGGCGTCGAAGCGGAGCGCTTCGAACCTGGTCAGGTCATCGCCGAAGACCACCACGCCGTCCGCCCGCAAGACGCGCGGCGGGGCTGCGGCGATGTCGACTTCGCCGGAAAATGCGGCGCGAATTTTCTGAGTGACCAGGTAGCTTCGAAGGATGAATTTAAGATTGTCGGCGACTTTCCCACCGCGGAAATATGCTGGAGGCATGACGGTAAGCACCCCTTCGATGATTTCGTAGCGTCCCTGGTCCCAGAGAAACCGGATTTCTGGATCCTCCAGGTCCTTCACGCTCCAGCCAAGCGTTCCCACTTGAAGTACAGGCTCCGCGCCATTACCGAAACGGTACGGATCGCGCCGGGTCAGGATTTCCGGTTCTGCGAGGGACATGTTCGATATTCTAACCCGTCGCTACTCCACCGTCACGCTCTTGGCCAAATTGCGCGGCTTGTCCACGTTGCAGCCTCGGGCGACCGCGGCGTGGTAGGCTAGGAGTTGGAGCGGGACAACGCTCAGGAGGGGTTGCAGGCCTTCGATGGCGTCGGGGACGTAGATTACGTGGTTGCTGTAGCGTTTGATCTGGGTGTCGCCTTCGGTGGCGACGGCGATGATGTGGCCGCCTCTTGCCCGCACCTCTTCGATGTTGCTGATGACCTTGTCGTATTGAACGCCCTTGGTGGCGATGAAGACTACGGGCATGCCTTCGTTGATCAGGGCGATCGGGCCGTGCTTCATCTCGGCGGCGGGCATGCCTTCGGCGTGGATGTAGCTGATTTCCTTGAGCTTGAGCGCGCCTTCGAGAGCGATGGGGTAGTGGTAGCCGCGGCCGAGGAAGAGCCAGTTTTCGCGGTCGCAGAACTTGCCGGCGATCTCTTTTATGTGATCGCTTTGCTTGAGAACGCGTTCCATCTGGTCGGGGATGGCGCAGAGGCCGTCGATCATCTCATGGCACTGGGTCTGGCTCATGAGGCGGCGTCGGCCGAGGAAGAGGGAGAGGAGGGTGAGAACGACGCACTGGCAGGTGAAGGCCTTGGTGCTGGCGACGCCGATCTCGGGGCCGGCGTGGAGGTAGATGCCGCCGTCGGTCTCACGGGCGATCGTGCTGCCGACGACGTTGACAACGCCCAGGGCCATTGCGCCTTTTTCCTTGGCTTCGCGGAGGGCGGCGAGCGTGTCGGCGGTTTCGCCGGACTGGCTGATGGCGACGAGAACGGTGTCTTCTTCTACGATCGGATTTCTGTAGCGGAACTCGCTGGCGTAGGTGCACTCGGTGACGACCTTGGCGTTGTCTTCCATCAGGTAGTCGCCGACGAGGCCGGCGTGCCAGGCGGTGCCCTGGCCGGTGAGGATGTAGCGCTTGGCCTTGACGAGCTCGCGGGTGTGGTTGGCGAGACCGCCGAAGACGATGCGGCCCTCGCGCTGATCGACGCGGCCGCGCAGGCAGTTGCGCACGGCGGTGGGCTGCTCGAAGATCTCCTTGAGCATGTAGTGCTCGTAGTCGCCCAGCTCGTACTCTTCGAGCTTGTTTTCGAGCTGCTGGATGACGGGGGAGACGTTGATGTCGTCGATCGTCATCGTGCGGAAGCTGTCGGGCTTGAGGACGGCCATCTCGTTGTCGTTGAGGTAGATGACCTGCGTGGTGTGCTCGACGATGGCGCTGGCGTCGGAGGCGACGACATATTCGTTCTGACCGACGCCGATGATCAGGGGGCTGCCCTTGCGGGCGACGACGAGGGTGTCGGGTTCGTCCTTGCAGATGACGGCGATGCCGTAGGTGCCTTCGACTTCGTGGAGGGCGGCTTGGACGGCGCGTTGGAGAAGCGAGGCGCCCGGCGGGAGGTGGTTGGCGGCTTTGATATCGGTGTAGAGGTCGCCGATGAGCATAGCGAGGACTTCGGTGTCGGTCTGGCTGGTGAAGGTGTGGCCTTTTTCGGTGAGGAACTGCTTGAGGGCGACGTAGTTTTCGATGATTCCGTTGTGGACGAGTGCGATGCGGCCGCCGTCGTCGGTGTGGGGGTGGGCGTTGACCTCGGTGGGGGCGCCGTGGGTGGCCCAGCGGGTGTGGGCCATGCCGACCTGGGACGGGGGGAGGGGGGTCTGCAGGACGGAGTTTTCCAGCACGGAGATGCGGCCGACGGCGCGGCGGATGTGCAGTTTGTTGTCCTTGTCGATGACCGCGACGCCGGCGGAGTCATAGCCGCGGTATTCCAGGCGCTTAAGCCCTTCGATCAAAAGGGGTTGGGCGATTTTTCGGCCGACGTATGCGACAATTCCACACATGAAACGACTCCTGGCTGGGTCCGGGTGCTGGAGCTACCGATCCGGGTCGTCGCCTGAAGCTCCGAACCCGGCGTGGTGGCGCGTTTTGAATATCCCGCGGTCGGTAAATCCTGTCCGTACCTCGTTCATTCGGCCCGAATCGCCATTGGCATGAACGAATGAGGCGATCGGGCTGGGCAGCGCGCGGGGCGGGGGCCATGCGCTCGCTGGGCGGTTGGTGTCACGCCGCGGTCAGGAAGTGTAATCGGATTTATCGGACCTACAACTTGATTCCGTCAGGGGCGGAAGAGTTTCATCGGTTTGCCCTGCCAGTTGCGGTGCCAGTGCTGCTGCCAGAGGTACCGGTTTCCGCACCGCATTCCGGGCAGCGATCTGGGGTAGCACGCAGATCGTACAAACAAACGGCGCAGAATCCGGGACGTGGTGGGCGATTTGCGCGGCAGACCTTCGTGACGATCCATCCAAGAGAACCCAGGAACATGGCAATCGACGTTAATCCAACGCTGCCAATTATGTGGCCGAGCGATCGATAACTTTGAATGTCGATTTCATCGTCGAAGAGATGATAGGAAGTGTGAGTTGGGTAATTGCATGTCCGAGTAAGGTTGAGCGACACAACCGATGATGTGATCAGGAGGATAACTGCCGTGACAAGCAACCTGAAAGGCCAGTTTCGCACCGTCGATATTCTACCGCGAATTCCCGTCAATCGCCCGCATTTTGGTCTCACCACGATGACTTCAGCGTGTGAACTTCGACGAAGTCCACCTTCGCCGTGCCGCCTTTGGCGACGATCCGTACCGTCTGATCGGCGTCTTTGGGAATGAACGGCAAGGGGATGTACGTCAGCCCATCGTCCGTAAAGATCTCCAACGAATTGCGATCCGCGAGCACGGTCAGGCGCTGCTTGCCGTCACGTGCCGGGGCTGGCGCTTTGTGGCCATTCACTACCCATTGGCGCTCCTTTGCATCAAAGCGGATTGACGCACCGTGAACCATGAGTTCCAGGTCGCTTGCCTCGGCTGGCTCGAACTGCAGGCGGATGTCGAGCAAATCTCCTTTCAGGTCCGCCAGCGGATCGTCGCCTGGGTTGAGATCGATTGGGCCAATGCGCTTCGTTGCATCGCGCAGGGATTCCAGCTCTTTCACGGGCATGAAACTGAGTCTTGGCCCCTCTGGCGTCGTTAGCAGTTTCAACTCCAAGGGCACGCTCATTGACTGGTTGAACGGCATGCCGGGCGAGGGCGTCTGCAGCCAGCCGATCATGATTCGGCGGCCGTCGCTGGCGGGGATATCGCTGAAGGTTTGGGCGGCGTAGAAGCCTTTGCCCATGTGGCCTTTGAGCTTGGGCGTTTCGGGGGTGAAGACTTTGCCGTCGAAGCGGCCGATCATGTATTCGCTGCTGGCGGCGGTTAGTACCCATCGGATTTCCTTCGCGTCGCCGTCGATCGTGAGGGGGAATAAATCGGGACACTCATAGAAGCCTTCGATCTCGCTGGTGGGCGTCCACTCTATTAGGTTCGGCGACGTCAGGATCTGGATCGTGTGCCGTTCGCTGGGTTTGGATTTCGCATCTTTGGCCGGCACTGGGAAGCCAGCGTATAGCACCATCACCCAGCGTTTGGTTGGTTCGTGCCAGAAGACTTTCGGATCGCGGTTGCCGCCGCTGATCGTTTTCACCACTGGGTTCTGCGGATATTTCGCGAACGTGCGGCCGTCGGTGCTCGACGCGAGGCACTGGACTGACTTGCCGGCGGCTGTGTACACCAACACTAGTGGCGGTTTTCCTTCGCTCCCGAGGCCGCTGCTGTTTGTCCAATCGACCACCGCCGAGCCGGAGAACATGGGGCCGAACTCGTCGGGGTGGAGCGCGATCGGCAGCTCCTGCCAGCGGATGAGGTCTTTGCTGACCGCGTGGCCCCAGTGCATGTTGCCCCACTTGGTGCCGTAGGGGTTGAGCTGGAAGAAGAGGTGGTATTCGCCGTTGAAATAGACCAGGCCGTTGGGATCGTTGTTCCAGCCGCGCGACGGCGAGAAATGGAACTGGGGACGCAGCGCTTCGCGGTAAAACGTGTCGGCCTGTTTCGGCGCGTCGGTCTGGTCGATCGTGGTGAGAAAGGTGGAATCGTCCGGCAGGCGATCGACCTCGATCGTGAGCGATTTGCCGCGGTAGGCGGAGATGTCGAGGGTCGCCCACCAATCCGGCGCGGCGTCGGCGCAGCCGATGGTGAACTCGCGGACGGCATTTCCATCGACGATCAACTTTGCATTGCGTATCGGCGCGTCATTGCGAATGGGCAGGTTGAGTAATTGCCGTTCGGCGACGATTTCCCGCCGCGCATTTGCGCGCATTGCCGCGAGGCGTTTGTCGCTGAAGACGATTTGATCGACGAGGATGTGGCCCCAGCCGCCGGTTGCGTTATCGATGATCTCGATCCGTGCGTTCTTCCCTGCCAGTTCTGCGACGTCCCAGCTCTGCGGTTCGAGGAGTTCGCGGCCGCCCGGCTGCGTGTTGGGGCCGGTGGCGGTGCGGGCGGGCTTGCCGTCGACCACGAGGTTCATGCAGGTCTTGGCCGCGAAACCGCCGCCGCCGATGAGGAAGTTGATCTGCTTGCGCGTGATTTCGAATGGCGGGGACGTAAGCGTGCCGGTCGAGCCGTCGCCGCCGTGAAACGAGTTGATCAGGCGTTTCCCTGCGAATCCGGAGACCTCCATTTGGCGGGGCAGCGTTCCCGTTGCGGGCCCGGCGCCGAAAGCATCGCCGGTCGCTGTCCAGTCGCCATACGTCTCAGCCTCGAAATCGGCAAAGAGGATGTCAGTCGGCTGGGCACGAAGTTGAGACGCGGTGAAACAAATCAGGAGGACAATAAGGGTTCGCATGCTGGAACTTTCGCGTTATTCGATCTTTTCCGGTTCCGCATCCACCTGCGGTTTGCGATCGGCTTGAATCGCCGCGACTTGATCGACGGCCGCTTTCACTGCCGCTTCGCCGACGTGGATCGTGTAATCGATCTGGAAGTTTCGGCTTTCGCCTGCCGCGAGTTTCGGCACCCGGCCATGCTGGCGTTCGACGCGCCGGTTGTGCGGGAAGCTCGTGCCCGGCTCGATCCCGGTCACGTAACCTTCGCCTACTGCGTTGGTGTTCTTCCATTGCGTGAGGTAGGGCAACTGCTTGACGTTGAACGTCAGCGACGCCGCCCGATCGCCTTTCGCGTTTTTCAGCAGCGCCCTCGTGCGTCCTTGTGCGTCGGCCGCGGGTTTGATCTTGTAGACCTGCTCGATGAATCCGAGGGTCGGGCCGGCGTATTTGTCGTAGGTGGCCATCCCTTCGGCGGCGTGGGCGTTGAAGGGCGTGATCCGCTCGATTGCCGCCACGAATGTTGCTCCTTCGCCCAGCAGCGGCGTGCCGAAGTTCGTGTGGTATAGGATCTGAAATTCCTGTGGCGCATCGCCGTGATTGGCGATTACATCCGCGATCCTAAATCCGCTCGATCCCGGCTCGGTCGAAAGATCCGTCCAGATCTCCAGCTTGGGTCCGTAAAACATGCGCTCATCCACGCGCCCGCGCACGTGGATGCGATAGGGCGCTTCGCGCTCGATCACCACCTCCACCTCGCTCGCCGGCAGGTTGGCCACCTTGCCGTGGAGCGTCAGTTCCATCGTCGCCTCGTCGCCGACGTTGTTGACGAATTTGTCCGTGCCCGGATGCCCGCTCCATTCCAGACCGCAACGGCAGGTGAACTCGTTGAATCCGCCGAGCCATCCCAGGCCGCCGCGCTCCTGCAGATTTACGAAGCGCGGATCGACGATCTCTTTCACGGGCGAATCCCACCCGAGGCGCACGTCGCCGAGGGTCGCCCAGAGCACGCCCATGCCGCGCGTTGGGCAAACGGCCACCTGGAGCTTGCCGTTATCCACCACGATGACGTCCACCCCCTCCTGCTTCCCGCCATGCAGCTTGAACTTACGCACCGACCACGGAATGGGGGAGCTTGGCGTAATCGTGCGCGAGTTCGCCTCCCACGTTTCAACGCTCACGTTCCGCGAACTGCTGGCGAGGACTTGGACGAACGGTTCGCCGCCCGCCGCCGCGGCGAGGCTTGCGAACAAGAACGACGTGGCAAGGACGGACACAAGGTGGAACCGGTTCGACATGGCCTTCCCTCTGCGAAGTGAGAATTCGAATGGCGCGCTTTTAACCCACGCAGTCTATGCCGATCGGCAGATTTCCCCAATTCCGACCCAAGCATACCATCCATCCATGGACTCGATGAAAGGCCCCAGCGAAGTTGTGATCGCCTGCCAAATCGCCCCGGCGACGGTGGTCAATCTAGTCCGGTACCAGGACGGCGGCTGGGGAATCACTAAGGCGGGCACGACGATCGGCATCTGGGAACACGCGGAGCTTGATGAGTGTTTCAACGTCTTCGCGCTGCAGGTGGGCATCAGCGACCGGCATGCGGAGCAGACGGTGGTGCTGCGCGTCCGATCCGTGGCCAACGCCGCCCTCAATTGACCGCCGCGGGTTGCCGCGTCGGGGCCTAAGTTCACCCTTCCCCCTCGCCCGCCTTTCGGCGACAGTACCGCGTTGATGGATCTTTTCGGCGATATCCGCAAGAAGAACCTCGACTCCGCCGCGCCGCTGGCGGTGCGGATGCGGCCGCGCAATCTGGACGAGTTCGTGGGGCAGCAGCATTTCCTTGGACCGGGCAAGCTCCTTCGCCGGATGCTCGAGGCGGATCGCCTCTCGTCCGTCCTCTTTTATGGGCCGCCCGGCACCGGCAAAACCACGCTCGCGCAGATCATCGCCAACTCCACCAAGTCTCACTTCGAGCAGGTGAACGCCGCTTCTGTCGGCGTCAAGGAAGTTCGCGCCATTCTCGACGCTGCCAAGGAGCGCCTGGCCCACACCAGTCAGCGCACGGTCCTCTTCCTCGACGAGATCCACCGCTTCAACCGCGCCCAGCAGGACATCCTCCTGCCTGACGTTGAGAACGGCCTGATCCTCCTGGTCGGGGCGACTACTGAAAACCCGTTCTTTGCGGTTAACTCCCCCTTGGTCAGCCGAAGCCAGATCTTCCAGTTCACGGCGCTGAACGAAGCCGACATCAGCGCCCTGATCCGCCGTGCCCTCAAAGACGTGGACCGCGGCTTCGGCAAACTTCAGATCGAGATCGACGACGCCGCCGTCAATCACTGGGCGGTGATGTCTGACGGCGACGCCAGAAGGGCGCTGAGCGCGTTGGAGCTTGCGGTGCTGTCGCAATTGGCGGAATCTGGGATTGCGGGGGACCTGGCCGCGGAAGCGGTTAGGCCGCATATTACGCTGGGGATCGCTGAAGAATCGATTCAGCGCAAAGCGATCGTCTACGATGGCACCGGGGACGAACATTACGACGCGGCCAGCGCGCTCATTAAATCCATGCGCGGCAGCGACCCAGATGCCGCGGTCTACTGGGTCGCCCGCATGCTCGAAGCCGGCGAAGACCCGCGCTTCATCGCCCGCCGCATCGCGATCTTGGCGAGCGAGGACATCGGGAACGCCGACCCTAATGCCATCGTTATTGCCGCCGCTGCCTTTGATATCGTTGAGAAAGTCGGCATGCCCGAAGCCCAGCTAACCCTTGGGCAGGCCGCAATTTACATGGCCACAGCGCCTAAGAGCAACGCCAGCGCCATGGCCATTTGGGGCGCGATGGCCGACGTGCGCGAGGGGCGAACCCTCCCCGTTCCCAAGCACCTGAAGGACACCCACTACCAAGGCGCTCAGCGTTTAGGCCACGGGCAAGGGTACCAATATGCCCACGACCACCCCGGCGGATACGTCAAACAGGATTATCTGGGGGTCGAAAAGCAGTACTATACGCCGACCGATCGGGGGTTCGAGCGGGAGATCGCCAAGCGGATGGATGACTTGAAAAGGGAGCAGTCCGAAACAAAAACTAACAAATCCACGTAGGAAGTGTCTATAATAAGTATATAACTAGGCGAGTCGACCACAAAGCGGTAAGAACGCTGGCGGATCGGCCGATATTAAGTTTGGCGGAACGCGGGGCGGAGAAGACGTGGATATGCCCGAAACTTTGAACAAGTCGCTGCTTCGTCGACAGCTTCGCGAAAAGTTAGCTGCGATGTCTGACGAGGTTCGCCATCACAAAAGCGTGCAGGCATGTAGCTTCGTTGCCAGCAGCGCAGAATTTGCCGCGGCGCGGGTGGTGATGCTCTACCTGAGCGCGCCCAACGAAGTCGATACGTCGCCGCTCGCGCTGAAGGCGTGGCAGGCGGGGAAGACGGTGGTGGTGCCGAAGGTAAGCTGGAACCAGCGGCGGATGCTGCCGGTCGAGATCAACAGCCTGAACGATCACATGACCACCAGCGGCCCGGGCGTGCGCGAGCCGATTGAAGGCAAGCCGGTCCCGGTCGATTTCATCGACTTCGTGGTCGTGCCGGGGCTGGGGTTCAGCGAGAAGGGGTATCGGATCGGGCGGGGGATGGGGTTCTACGATCGGTTTTTGGCGCAGCCGGAGTTTATCGGGACTTCGTGCGGGCTGGCGTTTGACGAGCAAATCGTGCCGGAACTGCCGGTGCTTGACCATGATATCCCGCTTAGTATGCTGGTAACCGATCGGGGCATCAGGCGTTTTGCGAACAACTGCATAGAGAAGTGACGGGAAAACGGCATCGGCCGCGCATTTTGTAATTAGCCCACACCCCGCTGCTTCCGATAGAGAACATGGAGGTTCTCGCACATGAGCCGAACAAGGATGAGTCGGGGTTTAGTGGCGTTTGTCGGGATTACCATCGTCCTGGGGGCGGTGGCTTATTTCCATAACAGTAACAAGAGCAAGGCGAAGGATGCCGCGGTTGCGCCTACGGTGGCAACTGGCGCGGGCGCGGTTGCGCCAGCGCCCAAGGCGACCGCTCAGGCGGCACCTCCGCCGGTGCGCTCGACCGGGCAGATCAGCCTGCCGGGTTCTGCGAAGGCGATGCTGACGCAGACGCCGGGCACGGATAGCGGCAGCCCCGCCACGCCCAAGCCGCCGAGCGCCGAGCGCAAGACAATCGCCCTGGCACCGACACCCGCTCCGACGCCGACGGTCAAGGCGCCGACTGCGCCGCTGGTCTCCACGGGCAATGCCCTGGCCGACGGCAAGGCGCAGATCGAAGCCGGCAACCTGCTGGCCGGTCGACAAATCCTGAACGACGCGCTGACCGCCGGTCAGTTCAGCGAGGCCGACGCGGACAAGGCCAAGGAACTGATCACGCTGGCGAACCAGACGATCGTTTTCTCTCCGCGAAGGTTTACGGACGACCCGCTTCAGGGAAGCTATACGGTGCAGGCGGGCGATCGCCCGATGAAGATCGCCAGCCGCTGCGACGTGACGTGGGAATTTCTGGGCCGCGTGAACGGTATCTCAGACCCGCGGCGCATTCGCGCGACGCAGACGCTTAAGACGGTCAAGGGACCGTTCCACGCGGTGGTGAGCAAGTCGAAGTTCACGATGGACATCTACTTCGGCTCGCCGGGCGAGCGCGGGTCGATGTACCTGCGGAGCTTCCCGGTGGGCCTGGGCAAGCATGGCTCGACCCCGACGGGGACGTGGATGCTGGCGCCGCAAGGCAAACTGAAGAACCCGAAGTGGTGGGGCACGGCCGACGAGCCGGCGCGCGAGGCGGGCGACCCGCTGAACCCGATCGGCAAGTTCTGGATGGGGCTGAACGGCACGGACGGGGACGCGGTCGGCAAGGAAGGCTTCGGCATCCACGGCACGATCGACCCGGACAGCATCGGCAAGGAGATGAGCCACGGGTGTATTCGGCTGGTGAATGAGAATGTCGAACAGGTGTACGAGATGCTGATTGATGGGAAGAGCACGATCATTATTAAGGATTGATCGTTCGCATAATTTGGAAGATGAAGACGGGCACGCGAAGGCGTGCCCGTTTTTCGTTAAGGATGATGATCCGGACATGGTATAATTGCGGTCATGGCGATTTCACTCAGCCCCGAAACGCAGAAGCTGATCGAGGAACGAATGAAGCACAGCGGATACGCGTCAGCGGACGACGTGGTGCGCGCCGGCTTGTCATCGCTTGAGCAGCAGGAGAACGGCGGGGAGTTTGAGGCGGGCGAGATGGATCGACTGTTGGTTGAGGGGGAGCAGAGCGGGGCGCCCCTGGACGGCGAGCAGGTTTTGACCGAACTGCGGGAATTGCGGTCACGACACTCGAACAAGGCGGGATGAGAAAACTCCTGATCCAACCGCAGGCGCGGGTAGACCTGCTGGAAATCTGGCACTACATCGCCAAGGACAGCGTGGTCGCTGCCAATCGTGTTGGCGAAGAATTGGATGACGCGATCCGTGGACTATTGCTGATGCCGGGCAAGGGTCACATGCGGTCGGACGTGAAAAACGTTCAGTATCGATTCTGGAGCGTCTATTCTTACGTAATCGCTTATCGTTTCGATCAAGCGACACTTACGGTAATGCGCGTGGTGCATGGGCGCAGGAACTTCCGACGGCTATTCAAGCGGTGAAGTTTAGCGACCGAGCACAAACGGGTAGATGCTACCGGCGACGAACACCAAGCCGACCAGGATGCAGATCACGCCGATGATTTGCGCTGACGTGCCGGTGATGCGCTTGGTGCTGGTGAAGGGGAGGCCTTCGGGTGTAAATCCTTTTGCGCCTAGAAGGATCGCGGCGATTCCGAGTGCGATGCCGATGATGTTTCCGACCATTTGTGCTCCTTTTCCGCTGGGTGGGTGGGGCTCCGGCGCGTTACAGTTTACCTCCGGATGAGGCGGTCGGGTATCATCGTTGCCGTTGCTCGCTTGGAGGCCAGATAACCATGTCGAGAATTGTCCGCGCGTTGTCGGTTGCCTTGTTCTTCCTGGCTGGGTGCGGGGCGCGGGCCGCTGATCGGCCCAATGTGTTGCTGATCATCTCTGATGATCTGGCGGCGCGGCTGGGGTGTTATGGGGATCCGCTGGTGACGTCGCCTAATATTGATCGGCTGGCGGGGCGGGGGGTGCGGTTTGATCGGGCTTATTGCCAGTTTCCGCTTTGCAATCCGTCTCGGGCTTCATTCCTGACGGGGCTGCGGCCGGACACGTTGCGGGTTTACGAGAACGCTACGCAGTTTCGCAAGAATGTTCCGGATGCGCAGTCGGTGGGGCAGACGTTTCAGAAGGCGGGGTATTACGTGGCGCGGGTGGGTAAGTTGTATCACTACGGCGTGCCGGCGCAGATCGGGACGGACGGGATGGACGATCCGCCTTCGTGGGCGGAGCGGTACAACCCGAAGGGTGCGGATGTGGAGGAGCAGGCGCCGCTGGTGAAGCGGGTGGAGCTGGATGCGAAGACGGGGAAGGCGGTGCTGACGACGGGCAATGCGCTGAATAAGACCGGGGCGACGCTGAGCTGGCTGGAGGCGGAGGGGCCGGACTCGGGGCAGACGGATGGGAAGATCGCGGACCGGTCGATCGCGCTGCTGGAGGCGCATAAGGAGAAGCCGTTTTTCCTGGCGGTGGGATTTTTCCGGCCACATACGCCTTACGTCGCGCCGAAGAAATATTTTGAGGGGTATCCGACCGATCGGATCGTGCTGCCGACCGTGCCGGCGGACTATCGCGCGAGCGTGCCGAAGCCGGCGTTCACGTTCCGCAAGGAAGAGGAGGCGATGGACGACGAGCAGCGGCGCATGGCGATCCGCGCGTATCATGCCTCGACCAGTTTCATGGATGCGCAGGCGGGGCGCGTGCTGGATGCGCTGGAGCGGCTTAAGCTCGCTGACAACACAGTGGTCGTGTTCATGAGCGACCATGGGTATCAACTGTACGAGCATCAGCTCTGGCAGAAGATGACGCTTTTTGAGAACAGCGCGCGGGTGCCGCTGATCATCGCTGCACCGGGTGGGGCGAAGGGGGCAGTGTCGAAGCGGGTGGTGGAGCTGGTGGATTTGCACGCGACGCTGGCGGACCTATGCGGGGTGGCGGCGCCGGCGAAGCTCGACGGCGTGAGTTTGAAGGCGCTGGTGGCGGATCCGAATGCGCCGTGGGACCGGCCGGCGATTACGCAGGTGACGCGCGGCGGCGGCGCGGGCGGGGCGAAGCGGATCATGGGGTACAGCGTGCGCACGGACCGCTGGCGGTACACGGAGTGGGACGGCGGGAAGGCGGGGGTTGAGTTGTATGATCACGACGTCGATCCGCGGGAGCTGACGAACTTGGCGAAAGACGCGGGGCGGGCGGACATCGTCGTCCAGATGAAAGGTTTGCTGGGTGGAATGGCGAAGCCGCGATGATGGTCGGCAGAAACTCGCCGATGGGCCGACTGGCGCAGCCTGGAGGAGCCCGCGGTTTGGGAGTTGCAGGGCCGATAATCCTTAGCCGTGAATTAGAAATCGCCATTGGCTTGGGCGCGAAAGCTGGGGTATTGTTGAGGCGTCCGGCGCTGTTGGTTGGCGGCGGATCCACAGTGGGTGTGGCACATCCAGATTGGGTTTCATTGCGTCGAGGAGGCGCATCTCCCATGCTTCAGAAGAAACATTCGCGCCGGGATTGCCGGCTGGCTGCCGGGTTTTCGCACATCAATGGGGGATTTTCTCCGGTCGAGCAATTGGAAGGGCGGCTGCTCTTTTCGACCTACATCGTCACGGGCGCGGGGGATGGCGCTGGCAGCGTGACTCCGGTGGTCAAGGGCATTTATGCGGCGACCACGCTGCGGGGAGCCATTGCGGCGGCTAATGCGAAGCCCGACACGGACCTGATCCTGCTCAATCCGTTCTTCAAGGGGACGATCACGCTTTCGCCGGCGGCGGGCGAACTGGCGATCACGAACAACGTGACAATCCAGGGATTCGGCGCCAACCGGCAGGCGATCAACGGTGGCGGCGCGGGACGCGTGTTCAGCGTTGCGGCCGGTGTGACCGCGGAGATCAATGACCTGACGATATTCAATGGCGTCGCCGGGCAGGACCTGCCGGGCGGGGGTGGGATTCGCAACCTCGGCACGCTGACGCTCAATCGCGATACGATTCGCAATAACGTGGTCGTGACCAACGACGGCGGCGGCGTGTTCAACGCCGGCACGCTGAACGTGCTCAACTCGACCTTCAGCAATAACACCGCGGCAGGCTCGGGGGGCGGGCTCTTTAACAAGGGGACGGCGACCGTCGTCAACTCCACGTTCGCGGGAAACACCGCGAGCTTCGGCGGCGGGATCGACAACCTGGACGGCGCGACGCTGCTGGTGGTGAATTCGACGATCAGCGGAAATAAGGCGACGATCTCGGGCGGCGGTATCGCCTCGACGTTGAATGACCCGCTCGCCACGCCGGGGACGCGCCTGAACAACACGATCGTTGCGGGAAATGTCTTTAACCCGTCGATCCCGGGGGCGCTGGGGCCGGACCTGTACGGGTTCTTCAACTCGGCGAGCTCGAACAACCTGATCGGGTCGCTCGGCTTTGCGAAGGGGCTTGATGCAAGCAAGAACCTGCTGGGTTCGATCGAGAACGCGACGCCGGCGATCGACGCGATGCTGGCGCCGCTGGGCGATTACGGTGGCACCACGCAGACGATGCCGCCAATTGCGGGAAGCCGCGCGATCGACGGCGGGAATAATGCGCTGGTGCCTGCGGGCGTGTTCAGCGATCAACGCGGCTTGTCGCGCATCTCGCACGGCACGGTCGATATCGGCGCGGTTGAGGTCCAGGTCCGCGGCAACGGCAACGGACGCGGCGACTGGGAATGGAATTTCAACGGCAGCGGTAAAGACAAAGAGAAGGATAAAGACAAGGACAAGAAGGACGACTGATATTCAGGCGTTGAATTGAGTCACAGCGAAACGGGCCGCGCGCGTGCGCGTGTCCGTTTTCTTTTGCCCTGCGATAAAAGCGACGGACGCGGCGGATTGTATCAGGCGAAGGCAGCGAGAAAGTTTTGGGCGAAGGATTGTTTTAGATGGGCCATCGTGGGGGCGGCGTCGCCGAGGATATTGTGGATCGAGGTGATGGGGCGATTTAAGCCGCAGGGGTTGATGAGATTGAAGAGGGAGAGGTCGGTGGTGAGGTTGAGCGCGATGCCGTGGAGAGAGACGCCACGCTTGATGCGGACGCCCAGGGCGCAGATCTTGGCTGATGAGAAAACCCTGCCCGTCCCGGTTTTTTCGGCACAGGAAACCGCCCCCGTCCCGCTTTGTTGCGTCACCCAGACGCCGATGGCGGTTTCGTCTTTAAAGGCGTTTATGCCGTAATGGGCGAGGGTGGCTATGACGACGTCTTCGAGCTTGCGGACGTAGGCGCCGACGGAGAGGGCGTGGTCGTTGAGGCGGATGATCGGATAGGCGACGAGTTGGCCGGGGGCGTGGAGGGTGATGTCGCCGCCTCGGTCCGATTCGACGATTTCGATGTTCATCTGCTGGAGCAGGCGAGGGTCAGCGATGAGATTTTTTTGGCTGTCGGCGGCGCGGCGGCCGAGCGTGATGACGGGTGGATGTTCGAGGAGGAGGAGCGTCTCCTGGGCACCGGCGAGGATCTGGGCGTGGAGGTCTTCCTGGATTTGCCAGGCGTCGCGGTAGGGGATAAGGCCTAGGTCCTGGGTGCGCATGTATTGGAGTTTAGGGCGGCTGGTCTTCCCGGAGGCGCGGCGCATGGCTAGGCGGGCGAAACCGCGAAGCGACTTAGGCGGTCCCTGTGGGAGCGGAGCGCTGGGAATGCGGGGGCGGTGGCCGGAGCCCTCTGGCTATTTGGTGTTTTCCCGAAGGAAGGTGATGGTTTTGGGCCAGGCTTGTTCGGCGGCCTTTTGGTTGGCGCCGTTTTGGCCGTCTTGTTGGCGGAGGAAGCCGTGGCCTGCGCCTTCGTAGATGTTGGGCTCGTAGGTCTTTTTCAGTTCCTTCACCTTGTCTTCGGCGGGCTTGATGGTGGCGTTGACGCGGTTGTCGTTCCCGCCGTAGTTGCCCAGGACCGGGGCCTTGAGCTTCTCGAGGGCGGCGGCATTGGGGCTGGTGCCGTAATAGACGACGGCGGCATTGAGGTCGGGTTGCTCGGTGGCGTAGCGGAAGCTGGTGCCGCCGCCCCAGCAAAAGCCGATGGTGGCGGTCTTGCCGTTGGCGGCGGGAATCTTCAGGGCATAGTCGCGGGTGGCGTTGAGCATGGTGGTGACGAGCTTGGGGTCGAGGCCGGAGACGGCTTTGGTGACGGCCGATCGGTCGCCCAGCGCGTCGGTGCCTTTGCCGGCGGGGCCGCTGAGCAGATCGGGGGCGATGGCGATGAAACCGTCGGCGGCGAGTTGGTCGGCGACGGAGCGGATCCAATCCGAGAGGCCAAAGATTTCCTGGATGACGATCACGACCGGCGCCTTTTCCTTGCGCTCGGGGTAGACGACGAAGGCTTTCATCTTCGCATCGGAACCGGGGACGGCGATCTCGACCCATTCACCGTGGCGCGGGGAGGCATCGAGGCGGGCCTTGGCCTCCTTCTCGCCGGGCGGGAGCGCCGGTTGATCGGCGGCGAAGGCGAAGGTCGAGAAGAGAAGCGCAAGGGCGGCGACGGCGGTTGGGGTGAGGTGTCTCATGGCGGGTATTGTGAGCGACGGGAATTGGATGGGTCAAGCGGCGTCCGTCGAATTCGCGCGGGTCGCTGCATTCGACGGACGCTTGCGTCTGATTGGTGTGTCCTGAGCCAGATCATTCTGGCGAGAACTTTTCCATCATGTGCTGCAATTGCGACACGTGGGCATTGGCGCGATGGAGCAGCGTGATCGCATCGCGGAGCGACTGCTTGAGGTCGATGTAGGCCTCTTGATACTTCCTGTTGTCAGCGGGCCCCAGCTTCGGCATCGCCTCCAAGTGTTCGCGGAGGGCGGTTTCGCTCTGGTCCAGGCGTTCGGCAATGGCCGCGACCGTTCGCATGTCCGGCACCTTTTCGCCATCGAAAATTTCCGCAGCCTGGTTCAAGGTTCCCTCCAAACCGCCTCCATTGTCAGCGCTGCCGATCGTCTCAAGAACGGCGCTGGCAACCCCACGCAGTTTCTCAAACTGCCTCGCATTCATGGCTGCTTCACGCACCTTCTGAACGGCTGGCACCAGCAGGGCAATCAGAATTGCAATGATGGCGATTACCACCAACAATTCGATCAGGGTGAAACCGCGCGCTTTCCGAGTGCTTTGCCTCATCGCGAACCTCCGAGTTAGAGTTGTTGCAAGGTTCAGAAATGCCCGATGCGAAGCAGCAAATTAATAAGCGCGGGAGTACGCGTCAATTAAAATATGGGGCGCGCGAATGAATTTTTCGGCGGATCAGTCTTTCTTGGGGAGCTTGCCGACCAATCGCCCGAGGAGCTTTTTGGCGTACATCGACGAGCGTTCGCGGATGCCGTCCTCCTCGACTTCCTCGTCCCAGCCGAGCTCGGGAATGCGCGTGATGCAGCGGCCTTCGGTGGGTTTGAGGACCATCCAGGCGCAGGCCTTGATCAGTTGGTCCTTGTCCACTTCGCTCTTGAGCTTGTCGAAGATGACGTAGGCGGTTTCGCCTTCGAATTCGCTGTGGATCATGTCCGCCAGGCAGGCGACGCTCATCAGGTTGCGGACGCGCTGGGGGACGTTTTCTTCCTTGGCGCCGGACCAATCGTTGAGCTTGGCGGTCCAGTCGTCGAGGCGCTTCTTCGAATCGTTGTCGAGGCTGTCGAGGTCGGCGGCGAGGGGCGTGATGAAACCGGTGTCTTCCTCGGCATCTTCGTAGGTGATGGCGTCGATGTCTTTCTGAGTGATCGCGTTGATCGAGTTCTCGGGCTTGGCGGGGGCGGCGGCTTGGGTGGTCGCTTGCGTCGTCGCCGGTTTGGTGGCGGGTTTCGGAGACTCCGCGCGGGCAAGAAGGCAGGGGAGACAAATCAGGATTGCGATCAGTATGAGACGCATGATCAAAAGAGTATAGCCCGAATGGGCTCGGTGTTGCAGGGAATTCGGCTCGCTTCGGCTGCTGTCGGGAGGTCGCCTACAGCCGGATGGCAAGGGTTAGACGCGGTGAACCGAGGCGGCAGGTGGTTCGGAACTGCTCGGGATGACCTCAAAGCCGCGCCCTGGCTCGCGAGGACGAAGACGGTTGATCAACCAGAAACCCGCGAAGCAGAGCAGAAGTCCGATGATCAGACGAACGGCTCCGGCACCATCGAGGATCGGTTGGGCGGCTTCGGAAGTTTGATGATGCACTTCCCACGCGGCAAGGCCGACCGTACCCGCGTCGTACAGGCCGTGCAACAGCATCGCGGGGAAGATCGAGCCGCTGCGCCAGACGATCCAGCCGAGCACGATGCCCAGCAGCGCGCGCAGGGCGAAGCCGTGCAGGTCGAGATGCGCGGCGGCGAAGATCGCGGCGGTGATGACGATTGCGGCCCACGGCCGGTTCCTGCGCATCAGCGCGGTCTGGATCGGCCCGCGGAAGAGCAACTCTTCAAAGATGCCGGCGAACGCGCCGATGAAGAGCGCGGTGAAGACCGGATGAGTCTGAAGCAGCGGGACGAGCAGGTCGTTCATGAACTTTTCGGTTTCGCTGTCGGCGGGCCAGAAGTGCCGCTGCACGCCGCTGAGCAGGCCAACGACGGGAACAAGTCCCAACCCGAGCAGTGAGCCTCCGACGATGGCCGCCGCGCTGGGGGCGTATAGTTTGAACGTCTCGCGCCACTTCCACTTTCCCAGTAGTGCGAAGAGCACAGCGGGCGCGAAAAACAGGGCGATCTGGCTGACCGCCAACATCACGTACAGGCCCCACTTCAGGAGCGAAGGCTGGACGTAAAACATCAGCAACATGCAGAGGGCGAAGAGGGCGATCGCCTCGTCCACGGCGGGCAATCTCGCTTGCCGTCGGTCGCCGCGCCGGCCCAGGCCCTTCAAACTGAGCGGTTCCCAGCCGGGGTTTACGAGTTGTTCATTCGAGAAAAGCCTCGCCGCGATCGAAAGCAGCAGGCCCGCGTAAACCAATGACGAGGCGAACGCCAGTGCGAACGCGCCGCCCGACCATTTGCCGCGAAGCACGTCGCGCATGACGAGCGTGGTGTTGGCGATGGGCGTAATCAGCAGGCCGGGCGTGGTCTTTACATCAGCGATCGAGAGCGCGAGACTCGCCAGCGGCAAGAGCATCGCGGGCGTTGCATAGGAATTCGCCTCGCGGAACGTGCGGGCGAGCAGGCCGACGATCAGCACCAGCGTGGTGAAGAAAATCAGCGCCGGCGTCGCGGCGAGAAACGTGAGGGCGAGCGTCCCCACGCTCAGCGATAGCGTCTCCCCCGGAGCCACCAGCGAGAACGTCCGCCAGAGCACCAGCGACATGCTGATCATGTTGAGCGCGGCGGTCACCAGGCCGCAGAGCAGTACGAGCAAACCCTTGGCCAGCAGCAATTCGGTGCGGCCGGCGGGGGTGACCAAGAGCGTCTCCAGCGTCCCCAGTTCGCGCTCGGTGGTGGTGGCGGCGAGGGCGGGGAACAGCGCCCCGAGCATGCCGGTGACAAGCACCAGCAGCGGCAGGAGCTGCGCCAATCGGTTGCCCATGCGCTGGCCGGCGGTGGCAACATCCTCGGTCTTGCGCTCGATGCTGCGCGTCACGCCCACCGGCGCGCCGTACTTCTCAAGACGCTTGGCGATCACCCACTCCTGGTAATCGGCCAGGATGTGGTTGAGCTTCCGCTCGACGAAATCGGCCTCGGTGCGGCTGCGATCGAAGCGCAGCACGATCGCGGGATTCTTGCCCGCGATCAGGTCGCGCTCGAAGTCGTCGGGAAGCTGGACCAGCCCGTCGATTTCTCCCGCGAGCAGGCCGCGCATCGGATTGCCGGATTCGAACACCTCGAGCCCGCTGGTGTCCACCAACAATCGCTTGGTTAGTTCCGGCGCGGCGGCGCGGTTGACGAGCGTGATCTTGTAGCGCGTCTCCTTCAGGTTATCGACCTTAGCCTTGCCGAGCGTTGCCAGGGCGATCGTGAGGAGCGGGTAGAGGACGAGCGGCACGCCGAACATCACCGCCAGCGACCGGCGGTCGCGCAGCATTTCGCGGAGTTCTTTGAGGAAGACGGTTTTAACGATGGAAAGTCGGAGCAAGGTAGTCCTTTACATATGCTCGGGGGGCGGGGGCGTCCAGCGAGCGATGCGGCTCATTACGATGTTAATTGGCGGGAAGCTCAATCCAGAGTACACCAACGCGAATGCGCTCGCTCGGTTCGGGGCGTACGACGAGTGGACAAAGATCGTCATAATCCTGCGAAGACATCAGATGAAGATATCGACGGCCGGGGGTTCGGAAGAAGACCTGTCGCCAGCATGAAGTGAGCCCATCTGCTTCGCTTCGGGTAAGGCCGCGCTTTTGGAGGGCGTCAACAAAGTCGCGCTCGGCCGCGTCAGCCGAGGAAATGGAGAGGTCGCTCAGGTCGATTGAATCGGGCTCGCTACGACCCGACGCCCATCGCGTCGAAACTCCAGTCGGTGTCACCGAAACGACGACGCCATCGCTCATCGGCTCGCGTCTTCGTACTGGAGTGAGCGACCAATGACTTGTGAGTTGAAGGCGTCCGTCGATAACTTCGACTCGCACGGGCGCCCACCGGTTAACTGGGCCATCGTAATAGAGGAATCGTTCGCTCTCGCCCCGGCTGCTGACCCACGAGCAATCGACGTCGCGCAGGCGTTTCCACCAGTCGAAGCGAGGATCTGAGCCTACCTCAGCGAGGGTCATCCAGGGAAGCCGCGTCGGGCTGACGATTACGCTTTGCCAATGCACCCCTACGCCGTCTACCACCTCATCGCTGGAGAAGGCAGGAACGGTCGTGCTCGTCGCACCCAGAGGAGCGGATCGATTCGGCGACATGATCCACGGATAATTCCGGCGATTCGGCAGCAACCACGGATATCCTTCGCGAAGCTCCCCAAGCAGCTTTTCATTCGATGCCGGACTCTTCGTATACACCGATGTCGGAGGGGAAGGAAATCCGTCCGTTCGCATTCGTCTCAAGACGGTCAGATCGTCGAACATCGGATACGCCACCCACGGACGTCCCCGAGCAAGCGATACCTGGATATCAACCGCGAGCGGCGCTTGGCTCGATAAATGGATGACGGGCTTCCAGACCGGCATGCTTGGACCGAACCCGATGCGCTTGTTCAATTCCGCGTCGAGATCCGGAATGCGATGGGCCAGCGCAGGGATCTCGTCCAGTCGATCCTGAATTCGCGCTACGGTGCGCCCAAACGTATCCGCCTGAAACACTCCCCACTCGGCGTACCGAAAATGAACGCCCAGCGGCCAATTGGCGATGCCTCGCGCGGCCGCCTCGCGCTCGGCGGTCGTTGAACCCGAAAGCATCATCCGCTCCAACACGCCTCGCACCTGGATCGCCGGTTCGACCGGTGGGTCGCTCGCCAGCCAGTCCCACCGAACGGTGATCGGCGGGTCCGTGTCGAGGCGAATCGGCCAGCCGCGATCGCGACGGCTCAATGGCCACAGCGGCGAATGCCAGATCCCCAGCGCGTCGGCAGCGGCGGCGCGCACCGTTGCGTCGCCGTCCTTTGCCAACGACAGCAGCGTCGGAATCGATCGCGTCGTGCAGGTCATGCCGATCAATCGCGCTTCGAGCGCGCGGACGCTCGCGTCCTTCTCGTCTGCCACTGCGCCACGGAGGATTGGCAGAAGCTCGACGATCGACTGCTCCTCGACCAACCATTTAATCGCCGCCACGCGCTCGCGCGGCGTTCTCCCCTGCCGCACCGCCGACCGCAACGCCACCAATCTCACGTCCGGCGCGAGATTCAGCGGCGGCTGGCGCACCACGAGTAAAGACCCAGGCCAATTTGAGATCGGCAGTGGCGCGGGCGGCGGCACGCTCAATTCGGTAGCCACCCACCGCTGCCCAAGCCGGTACGACCACCCGACACCCACGCCAATGAAGCCAACGACCAACAACAACGCCATGGCGGCAGTCGATCGTCCCCACGTCCCCCGCTGAAACGCGGGCGGACGATAATGCCGCACCGCAAACGCCCTGCCCTCCAATCGCAGCATCCGCCACGTCGCCACCGCCGCGCAGGTGATAAGACCGAACGTATACGCGCCGTCGGTCAGCGTCATCGCCACGCCGCGGTGACGCCATTCCCAGAACGGCGCGTAGTACCGCAGGTCGAGCATCGAGAACCGCCACCCCTCAACTGGCCAGCGCGTCGTGGCCAGGATCGCCGCGCAACCGGCAAAGGCGATCACAACGCCACTCCACCCTAAATCCCCCAGCATCCACCGTCCCACCCGCCCCATCGGCCGACCGAAGTTCACCGACTTCGGATCGCTCAAATCAAACGCCCGTCCGCACTCCGGGCACCGCCCGCTCGCCACGCCGCGCAGCAGATACCCGCACGACCAGCAACGGGCATCGTCCGCATTCGCAGAAAGCTCGTCGCCCATCGCGCGGCCCCCTATTCGTCCGCAACCATCTCCCGTGGATCCGCGGTCAGATGGGCGGCTTCGATCATCTTGAAAAACGCCTCGCGCAGATCTTTGGCGCCGCAGCGCTCGCACAGTTCCGCCGCCGTGCCGATGCCCAGGACCTTTCCGCCCGCCATGACCGCCAGTCGATCGCAGATCTCCTCGGCCTGCCAGAGCATGTGGGTGGAGAAGACCACGCATTTGCCCGCGTCCGCCAGGGCCCGCACCGCCTGCTCTACCGTGCGGCTGACGACCGGATCAAGCCCCGTCGTCGGCTCATCGAGGATCAGCACCGGCGGGTCGTGCACTACCGCGCGAGCGAGGCCGACGCGTTGTTTCATGCCGGTCGAAAGGCGATCGTTTGGCCGATCGGCGTACGACGTCACGTCGAACATCGCCAGCACCTCTTCGACGCGCCGCTCGAGTTGGTCGCCCGCCCAGCCGTACATCGCGCCGAAAAATCGCAGCGTCTCGCGCGGCGTCAGGCGGGCGTAGACGCCTGTCGTCCCCGAGAGAAACCCGATGCTTCGCCGGATCATCTCGGGCTGCTTGAGCAGGTCGTATCCGGCAACCGTCGCCGATCCGCGCGTGGGGGTGAGGATCGTCGCGAGACAGCGCAGCGTGGTCGTCTTCCCCGCGCCGTTGGGCCCGAGCAGGCCGAAGATCTCCCCCGCCTTGCATGAAAGCGAGACGTCATCGGCAGCGGCGATCACCCCGCCGCTGGGTTCCTCGTAGATCTTCGAGAGCCCGCGGACGTCGACCATGATTTGAGGCGGCGCGGCGATTACAGCGCATTCGGAGCCATGAGACATAAGTGCCGCACACTGTAACGCTGGCTTGGCGGGTGTGTCCATTTGCCGGGGCAATCGCAATTACCTTGTGGCAACTCGCTCATGCTTACTCCCTTCCCGATCAAGATTCCGTATAATCGTGAGCCACGTTGTCGGTGCATAGGAAGAAAAAGATGGCGGATACGAAGACACAACGGGAAATTCCTGCCGATTGGCTCGCGGAATTCGAGGCCGCCTCTCGGCGGTCGCTCGAACAGCGATTCCGATACGCGTTCATCAAGACCTACAAGCCCGTCATGGACGATGCTCCTTATCGCGTCTTCGATACCATGGCGGACTACCGCAAATGGTGCGAGGAAAACCTCCCCGATTGGCTCGGCTATGGCCGCGTTTGAATACCGACAGGCGGAAGAAGTCCGGGACGCGCTGTCGCGTCATCGCGTGCGCTACCTGTTCCTCGGAAAATCCGGAGCGATCCTCTTGGGTTTTCCCGACACCACTCAGGACGCCGACTTGTTCGTCGAGCGGGATCGAAACAACGGCCGCGCGCTCGTGGCCGCCCTCGGCGATCTCGGATTCGTCCTATCCGGGGAACTGGCTGAGCAAATTGAACGCGGGAAGGATTTCATCCAGTTGAAGGACGGCCCGTTCGACCTCGACCTCATCTTCGCCCCTGATGGCATTGAGCGATTCGATGACGCGTGGCAGCGGCACGTCGAAGTCAACGGTTTCCCCGTCTGCCATCCAGACGACATCATCGCCAGCAAGCGGGCCGCCAATCGTGCGAAGGATCGCGAGTCGCTCCCTCGCTTGGAATCATTCCGGGATTACTGGATGCGAAACCATTAGCGCATCCGGCGTTCCCCGCTATATTCAGTCCCCGTGACAACCACCCCCCTCGCCACCGACGGCACCGCCCTGATCAAAGACGATCCCTGGCTCGCCAACTACGCCCCGCTCTTGCGCGAGCGGCACGGCCACCTCAAATCAACCCTTGCCAAGATCGACGCGCAGGGCGGCCTCCTCGGCCCGATCTCACAGGGTCACCACTTCTTCGGCTTCAACCGCGGCGAGTTCCACGGCACGCCGGGCGTCTGGTACCGCGAGTGGGCTCCCGGCGCCCTCCAACTCCGACTGATCGGGGACTTCAACAACTGGAACCGCTGGGATTGCCCGCTCGTCCCAGATTCCTTCGGCGTCCATTCGCTCTTCCTCCCCGATGATAAGTTCAAGACCCGCCTCAGCCACGGCTCGATGGTGAAGGTCCTGGTCGTTCATCACAATTCCACCATCACCGACCGCATTCCCGCCTACATTCGCCGCGTTGTGCAGGAACCAGGTTCGAATAATTTCACCGGCCAACTGTGGATGGCGCCACAACCGTACCCCTGGCAGCATGCCGCGCCGCCCCTGCCCGCCGGCCAAGGGTTGCGCGTGTACGAAGCGCACGTCGGCATGTCGCAGGAGGAAGGGAAGGTCGGCACCTTCACCGAGTTCGCCGACAAGATTCTCCCGCGCATCAAGCGCCTTGGCTACAACGCGATCCAGCTCATGGCCATCCAGGAGCACCCGTATTACGGCTCGTTCGGCTATCACGTCAGCAATTTCTACGCCGTCTCCAGCCGATTTGGTACGCCCGAGGAACTGAAACGCCTGATCGACATCGCCCATAGCATGGGCATCGTCGTGATCATGGACCTGGTCCACAGCCACAGCGTGAAGAACACGCACGAAGGCCTGAATCTCTTCGATGGCACCGACTTTCAATATTTCCACGGCGGCCCGCGCGGGCAACACGTCGCTTGGGATTCGATGGTCTTCGATTACGCCAAGTACGAAGTGCAGCGCTTCCTCCTGTCGAACGTCCGCTTCTGGCTCGAGGAATATAAGTTCGACGGCTTCCGCTTCGACGGCGTCACCAGCATGCTCTATCTCGACCACGGCCTGGGCAAGAAGTTCTCGTCTTATGACGACTACTTCGGCCCCAACGTCGATCGCGACGCGCTGACCTACTTACAGATGGCCAACCTCGTCGCGCATGAAGTGAAATCCGATGCGATCACCATCGCCGAAGACGTCAGCGGCATGCCCGGCGTCGCGCGGCCCGTGGTTGAGGGCGGCCTCGGGTTTGACTACCGCCTGGCGATGGGCGTTCCGGACTACTGGATCAAGCTGCTCAAGGAGAAGCGTGACGAGCAATGGATCATGGCCGAGATCCTGCACACGCTGCTCAACCGCCGCCACCAGGAGAAGCACATCGGCTACGCCGAAAGCCACGACCAAGCCTTGGTTGGCGATAAGACGCTCGCCTTCTGGCTCATGGACAAGGACATGTACTGGCACATGGACACCGCCAGCCACAGCCTGGTGATCGACCGCGGCATCGCCCTGCACAAGATGATCCGCCTGATCACCTTCAGTCTCTCCGGCGAAGGGTACCTCAACTTCATGGGCAACGAGTTTGGCCACCCCGAATGGATCGACTTCCCCCGCGAAGGGAACGGCTACAGCTACCACTACTGCCGCCGCCAGTGGAGCCTCGCGGACAACCCCCTCCTGAAATACAAGGGCCTGCAAAACTTCGACATCGCGATGCAGCACCTCGACGAGGAGCACCACCTGCTGACCGACCGCCTGATCGAGCAGCTCATGGTGCATGAGGACAATAAGCTGCTGATCTACCGCCGCGGGCCGCTGGTGTTCGCGTTCAACTTCCACGCGACCAACAGCTACACCGATTTGCGCATCCCCGTGCCGGACCCCGCGGATTATAGGATTGTCCTGAACACCGACGCCCAGGAGTTCGCCGGGCCGGGACTAATCATGCCCAACACGATCTACCCCGTGCAGCGCCAGCCATTCGAGGGACGGCAGCAGTCGATCCAGATCTATTTGCCGGCGAGGACAGCGCAGGTGCTGGGGCCGGTGAAGAAGTGAAACATGAAGGCGTCGGCCAGAAGTAGGACTTCATCATTCCTCCGTTCCCGAAGTCACCTGGACGGAGTTTTCCGGAACCAATGACTCTAAGAATTCTTCCCCCGCGCCAGTGACGTAGACAAGAGGACCAAACACGCGGCCTTTGACGAAGCGCTGCTGATAGGCACTGAATGAAAAGAGCCCGACGAACAGGAGGAATATGGCAACGTTGATCAGGGCCAGCGCTGCTCGGCCTGCCGGTTCCGACGCCGGCGGGATGTCTGGGCCATCGGAAGCGGTAACTGGGCGCTAACACTGGCTGAAACCGATTCACGTTTGAAAACCATTTCGAACATCGAACTGTCCTTTGCGATTGCGATGGGCGAATCCTATCCAGCTCCTTTTGGCCGTGCGATTGGCCTGAATCGGTCAGCCCACGTCGGGGCCGCCCGGACCCGCAAATCCTGCAGAAAAACCTCGCAATCGCCATTACGGTGGGCTAGCTTACGTGCAAGCGGGCTCCCGATGAGGGTAGTTTCGTCCCGTTGATCCTTCATTTCTGGTTTGGACTGGGCCACGTCTGGAGGGAATCATGAACTTGTTGCGCCTTGCTATTCGGGTCTTGCTCGCCATCGTTTTGGGCATCGGGTTCATCAATTCGGCGGGCGCGCAGACGTGGACGGGCAACTCGAACGGCCTCTGGAATGTCGGCTCCAACTGGACCTCAAATCCGAGCGTCCCGGTCAGCGGCGTCGATACATCGCTCAACTTCGGCGCAGCCGGCGCTGGTGGCACGTCGCTGACACAAAACCTGCTCCCCAACCCATTTCTGCTCAATGCCCTGATCTTCACCAAGTCGGCGCCCACCTACACCATCAGCGGAAACGGCTTGGATTTTCGCACCAGCAGCGTCGCGGTCGCGCCGCAGATCGTGCAGAATTCCGCCACCGCCATCACCCTCGTAAACCCGCTCACGCTTACCAATAACGTGACGATCGCCGGCACTGGGATTGGAGCGTTGAACCTCAATGGCGCAGTACTCGGCGCCGGCTCCCTCACCATCAATGCGGTCGGACCGGTGCTGCTGGGCAACAGTGGGAATGCCTTCAGCAGCCTCACCATCGCCAGCGGAAGCTTGACCTTGGGGAACGGAGCTGCGATTCCAGCAGGCCGAAATGTCACTATCCAGTCCGGCGGCAGGTTCAGCACCGGCGGTCTTTCCAATACCGCCGCTACCGCAATCGGCGCTGTCAGCATTAGCGATGGTGGAACCTTTCAAGTTCCCAGCGGCAGCGGCAACTACTTCATCAACAGGTTGGCGATGGACTCCCCGGGGTTTGGCCAAAGCATGCTTGACTTCACCGGTGCCGCGACCGCGACGCTGCACTTGGTCAATCCCGGAGCGGGCATCAGCATCAGTGGGGACGGCGCCTGGATTGGCGGCGGCAATTCCCGACTTGTCAACGACACCGCGACGCCCATCGACATTAGCCTGGCGACCTTCGGCACGCTGACCAGCAGCCTGCGCCTTGCAAACGGAGCGAATGGGCAGGGGTTTCGCGTGACCGGTGCGGGAACGACCTTCACGGTGACCAACGCCGGCAATTCGGCCAACCTAAACGTGGACAACGCCGCCAACCTTTCGGTCGCAGAATTTATCGGCACCGGCACGCTCACCCTGTCCGACACAAGCGTACAGCAGACGACAGGAACCCTGCTTTACACGGGAGGGACGGCCAGCTCGACAAAAGCAATAACGCTCGGCAGCGGGGGCGGCCAGGTTCAGGTCGGCGCCGCCGGTACCAACCTCACGCTGAGCGGCGTGATCAGTGAATCCAGCGCCGGGCAGCGGCTGCTCCTCGCTGGCACGGGTGACCAAGTCCCCGCGACGCTGACGCTAACGGGCAACAACACCTATACCGGGCTCACCCAGATCGGCGCCGGATTGGTGGTCAGCGTCGCCGCGATACCTAACGGGGGAATCGCGGGGCCGTTCGGCGCGGCGTCGATAAGCTCCGGCGGCAACTTCGTCGCACTCAGCGGTTTTTTGAATGGCGCGATTGCCACGCTCCAGTATACTGGTGCGACCGCCTCCACCGATCGCGGCATCGCCTTAACTGGCGCCGGCGCGATCGAGGTGACCAATGCGCAGAGCAGTTTGACCCTAGCCGGCCAGGTTATTGACGCTTTTTTGAACAGTGGCGCGTTGGTGAAAAACGGTCCCGGCACGCTGATCCTGGGCAACAGCACCAACGCGTTCTCAGGCGGAGCCGTGGTCAACGCAGGCCGGCTGATGCTGGGAAGCGGCACGGCAATGCCCGCTGGAGCCAACGTCGTCGTGCAAAGCGGCGCAGAATTCAACACCGCCGGATTCGCAAATGCCAAGGCGAGCGCGATCGCCACGCTGGTGCTTAATGGCGGGACCCTTCGCGTTCCCTCCGGGACTTTCAACAATTCTTATCATCTCAATAAGCTCGTGACAGACTTTAGCGGCGGAACCGTTGACCTGACGGGTACCACAAACGGCAGCTCCGGTGGATTCGCGCTGCTTTTTGACACCACGGGGGCCGCAATCAACATTAATGGAAATACCTCCTGGATGGGGCCGGGCACCTCTTTCATTGCCAACAACATCGGTGGCGGGGTCGAACTTCCCATCACGATTGCCCCCAACGCGACGCTCACCAGTACGGTGGGCCTCGCCAGCTTCTCCCCGAGCGCGAGTTTCCCCATCCGCGTGACCGGCGGGGGCACACTCTACTTGAACGGCGGAGTCGTTTTCGCCGCCACCATCCGCGTGAACCAGGCGAAACTGCGATTGGATACTCTCACGGGCCTTAACTCGTCGGTGCTCGCCCTGACGCTGGACGCCGCTACCCTGCAATATGGGGGTGCAAGCTCTACCGGCGGCAGCGCGTTCTCCCTTGGCTCGGGCGGGGGCACGATTGAGGTGCTCAATCCCTCGACCATCCTCACGCTTTTCGGCGCCATTCCCGGCTCCGACACCGCCCCACTCACTAAGATTGGCCCCGGCACGCTCGCGCTCACCAACACCTCCAACAATACTTACCAGGGCGGGCTGATCGTGAGCGGCGGGCGGCTCGACGTCAGCGCCGACGCCCAACTTGGCCAGGTCAGCCCCACGGTCAATCCCGCCGGCACGCTGCGCTTCACCGCCAGCACCACCACTGCCCGCACCTTCAGCCTGAACGGCGGTGCGCTCGAAGCCGCCTCCGGCGCGACGCTTAACCTGAATGGCGCGGCGGTGAACGGCGGCTTCATGCGCGGAGCCGGTGTCTTCGCGCTGACCGGCGGCACTGCGATCAGTGGCGCCAACACCGCCAGTAGCGCGACCCTGAACCAAATCGGCCCGGCGTCAGTTAATAACTTCACCAACAACGGCCAGTTCACCAACGCGGCGGGTCAGACGCTCACCTGGAACAACGGCACGAACACCAGCGCCGGGCGCATGACCGTCATGGGCACTGCCAACGTAAATGACTTGGTCAGCGACGGCACCCTGACCATCGCGGCCGGCGGCACGCTAAACAATGGCGGCTCGCCGATGGTCCTGGGCGGCGGCAGCACGACGTTCATCGGAAGCGCGGCCGCCCCGGGCGGCACGGTAAACCTCGGCGGACAAAGCCTGGAGGTGCGCGGTGGACTCCTCGTCAACAACGGGACGATCAACGGCACAGTCAACGTCCACTTCAACGGCCAGGCTTCGGGCGCTGGGACGTTCGGGCCAGTGAATCTCTTTGAGAACGGCCGATTCGCCCCCGGCGCCAGCGCCAGTCCGGCGGTGTTCAGCCCCGCCGCCGTCGCCGCCAGCCAGGCCTCCTTCGCGACCGGCACGTCACTGGCAATCGAGATCGGCGGCAAAACCGCCGGAAGCGGCTTCGATCAGGTCAACGTCACCGGCGCTGCTGCGCTCGCGGGGACGCTGGAGGTGACGACCGCCAATAACTTCATCCCCGCGGCACTCGATGCGTTTAAGATCGCATCATTCGCATCGCGCAGCGGCGCCTTTACCACTTACCAGGGAATGACCAGCGGCAACGGTTTCGCCTACGCCCCGATCTACAGTGGCACCGACCTGACGCTGATCGCCACCCTGCCCGGCGACGCCAACTTGGACGGCAGGGTGGATTTCCTCGACTTGGCCAAACTCGCGCAAAGCTACAACAGCACGGTCTCGGGCATCACCGATTCCTGGTGGCTCAATGGCGACTTCACCTATGACGGCACGGTCGATTTCCTCGATCTGGCGAAGCTCGCTCAAAACTACAACACGTCGGCCCTGCCTGCCGCGCCGGGCGAGTTCTCCGCGGCTTTTGCAGCCGATTGGACCAAGGCGCAGGAACTTGCCAGCGTACCCGAGCCCGAGTCGATAGCGTTGATGGGTGTGGCGATCCTGCTGATGCGCATCCGAAGGAAACGAATACCCAATGATTAAGTTTGCCTGCATCGCCGCGGCCGTTGCGCTATTCTCCTGCGCCCCGGTTTTCGCCGAAACCTTCACTTGGTCCAGCGCCGCCACGGGCAATAACAATTGGAGCGCCGGCAACAGTTGGATAGGTGGTACCCCGCCCGTCTCCGCCAACACCACTGACATCCTGTTTGCCACGTCCCTTCGCACGTCCCCCGTCGACAATCTCGCCACTCCTTTCACGATCCGTTCGCTTTTTTTCGTCGACAATCCCTACAGCCTGAGCGGCAATTGGTTGACCTTTGAAGGTGAATTCGCCGGCATCTTCAACAACACCACCACGTCAATCTCCAACCACATCACGCTCAATTCGACCATTACCTACCAGCAGAATGGCAACGCGACTTTCTCGAACACCATTGATGGCGGGGGTGGGTTCATCAAAGCAGGCGCCGGCACCGTCACGTTCAATACCTTCAACCTCTACAACGGCGACACCGATATCAACGCCGGCCAGATCGTGCTCGGGCACACGCAGGGTTTGCTCTTAACGACCGTCAACCTCAACACCAACAACGGCATCAATCTGAATGGTTTTGCGGCGGTGATCGGCAACCTTGCCGGGACCGGAAATCTGAATCTCGGCTCCGCGTCCGTCAGCGTCGGCACCAACAACACCTCGCAGGCCTATTCCGGCCAATTCTCCGCAACCACCGGCACTATCGATAAGCGCGGCTCGGGCACTTGGACGCTCAGCGGCGCCGGCAGCAGCTTTTCAAGGTTCTCCGTCAGTAGCGGCCGCACCGTGCTCTCCGGCGGCAACCTTACGCTGACCTCAACCTCCGCGGTCAATCGCGCGCTGATGGTCGGAAACACCGAAGGTGGCGCCTTGGATGTTTTCGCCGGAGCCGCTCTCAATACCGTCGCCGGCGGCACGGGCAGCGCGCTGATCAAGGGTGCCTCCGGGACCGCATCGACGATGACGGTGGCCGGCGCGGGATCGCGCTGGGATGCCTCGCAAATTGATATCGGAGGCAGCACCACCACGCGCGGCGCACTGGTCGCCGATAACGCAGGCGTTATCAACGCCGGCGACATCTTCGTCGGCAAACCCGGCGGCGGATCTCTCGTCATCCAAAATGGCGGCATCGTCACTACCACGCATTTGAATGTCAGCAGCGACGCAGCCGATCCGGCCCCCACCGTCGCTCTGCGCAGCGGCGGCCAATCCGCCGCCACCGAAACCATCCTCGCCACGCCAACCAGCTCGATCGACGTCGATCGCGGCACCCTGCACACCGCGATGCTCACCAGCGCCGCGGGAAATGGATCGATCACTCTGCGCGATCCCTTCGGCGCCAGCGCCCTGGTCATCGACGGAAGCAGCGCTTCGGCCACCTACACCGGCTCCATCTCCGGTAGCGGCGGCATCACGAAAAATGGCGCGTCCACGCAGACGCTCTCCGGCCCCAACACTTACAACGGCGCCACCACCGTCAATGCCGGCAATCTCATCCTGACCAACGGCTCATCCGCCTCCTACAACGCCAACGGCGCCGGCAAAATCACGCTCAACTTCGGCGATCTCGGCCACAGCTCGCTACGCGTCAGCGGCGGCGGCACCATCATTTATCCCCCTACCGTTATCGGCGGCTTCATTCGCGGCAGTGACGGCCAGCACAACCTCAAGGCCGTCACCAGCTTTAATGGCACGACCTTCGCCGTCGATTCCGCTCTGTCGCAGGACAACCCGCTCACCCTCAACAACGTCACTAACAGCGGCAACTTCACCAATAACGACTCGCTCACCTGGGATGGCGGGGTCAACACATCGGCCGGCACGTTCACCGTCAATGCGAAGGGAACATTGGTCACCGCATTCGAAAACAATGGCGTGATCGCGATCCAGCGCGGCGGCTCGCTCACTAACTCCAATACCACCCTCGTCAGCGGCGGCGGCAGTCGCATCGACATCGATTCACAAGGCCAGCTCAACCTTGTTTCCTCCGAACTGAACCTCAACGGCAGCCTGCTTATCAACAACGGCGCCGTCAAAGGCACGGTCAACGTACATTTCAATGGTCTGGCGACTGGCAGTGGGGACTTCGGCAAGATCAACCTGTTTGAGAACGGCCGGTTCGCCCCCGGCGCCGGCGCCAGCCCGGCAGTGTTCAGCCCTGCCGCCGTCGCCGCCAGTCAGGCGTCCTTCGCGACCGGCACGTCGCTGGCGATCGAGATCGGTGGCAAAACCGCCGGGAGCGGGTTCGATCAGGTGAACGTGGACGGTGTCGCCACGCTGGCCGGGACGCTTGAGGTCACGACCGCCAACAACTTCGTCCCCGCCGCGCTCGATGCGTTTAAGGTAGTGTCATTCGCGTCGCGCAGCTGCGCCTTTTCCACCTACGCCGGTACGCTCAGCGCCGCGAACGGCTTAGCTTACGCGCCCATCTACAGTGCTACCGACCTGACGCTGATCGCCACCCTGCCCGGCGACGCCAACCTGGACGGCAAGGTCGATTTCCTCGATCTGGCCAGGCTCGCGCAAAGCTACAACAGCACGGTCTCGGGCACGACCGATTCTTGGTGGCTCAAGGGCGACTTTACGTATGACGGCAAGGTCGATTTCCTCGATCTGGCCAGGCTCGCGCAGAACTACAACACGTCGGCCCTGCCTGCCGCGCCGGGCGAGTTCTCGGCGGCCCTTGCAGCCGATTGGAGCAAGGCCCAGGAACTTGCCAGCGTACCGGAGCCGTCGCTGGCTGCGCTAACCGGTTTGGCGCTCCTGCTGGTGCGCACTCGCGGGTGCCGCCATGCGTCGAATATTTAAACAAACAAGCCCCATGACGGCGAGCCATGGGGCCTGTTCTTCTATTGAATTGTGGTCGGCAAGACCGGGATGCGGCTTTACCGATAGAATTCGATGATCAGGTTCATATTGACTTCGAACGGCACGTCCTCGGGCGTCGGCAGGGCGTTGACCTTGCCGGTGAGCTGCGAGGGGTTCCATTCAAGCCAGTTGGGGACGTTGTGGCTGCCGACCTGTTCCATGTTGTCGCGCAGGACCTTGCCAATCCCTTCCTTGAAGGTGATCGTCTGGCCGGCTTCAACGCGGTAGGACGGGATGTCGGTTTTGTGGCCGTCGACCAGAACGTGGCCATGGGCGACGATCTGGCGGGCGGCCCAGATGGTTTTGGCGACGCCCAAGCGGCGCAGGACGTTGTCCAGGCGCGTCTCCAGGATTTGCATCATCGTGCTGGCGGTGTTGCCCTTGGAGCGCTTGGCGATGTCCAGGAACTTACGGAACTGCTTTTCCAGCATGCCGTAATGGAAGCGGAGCTTCTGCTTTTCGGTCAGGCGCACGCCGTATTCGGTGTTGCGGCGGCCGCGATAGCCGTGCATGCCGGGGAGGGTAAGCTCTTTGGCGGTGTGCTTGGGGATGTCGGCGATCGGTACGCCGACGCGGCGGGACAGTTTAACCTTGGGACCCAGGTAGCGGCCCATATCTCACGCAACTCTTTCTACGCGCTCTTCTTGTAAATCGAGGCGCGCTCAAAACATGCGCAGCGACCGTGCTGAAAGCGGGCGATCGTCTTATGCGCCTTGCCGGCGGGCATGGTTTTGAGGCATGCGGGCCGGTCTCAGCCGCGCGGGCCGCGATCGGGCCCGCTTCCACGGCGAGGGGAGGGGGGATTATAGCGATTGACGCCCGGCTGACAAGGCAACGCGCGATCTGTCCATTGTCGATTAGGGCTCGCAGAGGATAAAGGAGAAGGATGCCAGCCCTTGCCACGCCTGCCAAGCTCAAGTTCGGGCCGCCTTCCCAGGTCCGGTCATTCCTGAACCTGCCGGGAAGTTTTGAATACCTGCTGACCGGAAGCACGTCGCGGCCGCGGTTGCCGGACGAGTTGCTGGGCGCGAGCGCCGCGCGGCCGAAGAACGTGGTGCTGATCCTCATTGACGGCTGGGGCTGGAAGAAGGCGTTCGATCCAACGTTGCCGCTCGTCTCGCGCATCAGCCGCGAAAGCTCTACCCACATCCACCCCATCGACAGCGGTTTCCCGACGACGACGGCGGCGATGCTCCCCTCGCTTTACACCGGTCAACCGCCCGTGGTGCACGGGTATGTCGAGTGGCGTCACTATGAGGAATCGCTCGGCGCGACGATCAACATCTTGCCGTGGCGGCTGGAGTCGGACCACGGCCAGCGCGAGAGCCTGGCGCGGCGCGGTGTCGATCCGCACACGATCCTGCGCAAGGGGACGTTCTTCAAAGAGCTGAAGGAGAAGGGCGTCACCGGCCACCTGGTTCAGCCGGACGAGTTGCAGAACAGCACGTTCAACAGTTTTATCGTGCCGCCGGAAGATGCGACGACGGTCTTCTACGCGAATTTTCGACGGGGCCTGGATGAGATCACCAACGCGCTGGCCCTGCCGGGCGAGCGCAAGCTGATCATCTTCTACGCGATGAAGTACGACCACATCTGCCACCTGCTGGGCCCCGAGTCGGCCGGGGCGCGGGAGGCGCTGCAGCAGACGCTGAACACGATCGACGACTGGTACCTGAGCGTTGCCGGCCAGCACCCCGGCACGCTGCTGACGATGACGGCCGATCATGGTCAAATCCACGTCCCGCTGACGCAGTGGATCAGCTTGCCGGAAAAAACGCCGCTGTTGGGGAAGTATCTAAGAAAGGACGCAGCCGGGAACCTCATCCCGATGGCGGGCTCGGCGCGGGACCGTTTCGCATATCTCCGCCCCGGTAGCGAGGCCGAGGCGCTGGAGGTCGTCTCAAGACAACTGGAAGGCCTGGCCGACGTGCAACTGGTGCGCGACATGGTGGCGCGCGGGTATTACAACAGTGCGACGCCGTCAGAACAGTTCTGGCGGCGGATGGGCGATCTCTGCATCCTGCCCCACGCCGGGTGCATCACGGGATGGGATGGCGCAGTCGGAAAGGACCTCGGACACCACGGCGGACTATCGGAGGATGAGGTGCAGATCCCGTGGATCATGACGGGGTTGGGGTAAGGGCAGGCGCGTCGGTCGCCGCTTTCTTCTCCGCTTCAGCGCGATCGAGTGCTTGTTGCTCGATCAATTTGGCGACCAATCCGGTCCATCCCGTCTGGTGACTGGCGCCCAGTCCCGTGCCGTTGTCGCCGTGGAAGAATTCGTGGAAGAGGAGGTGGTCTTTAAAGTGGGGGTCGTGCTGGAGGAGCGGGTTGTCGCCGAAGCAGGGGCGCTTGCCGTTTTCGTCGGGGAGGAACAGGTTGACCAGGCGGCGACCCAGCTCGATCGCGACTTGATTCAGCGTTAGCAATTGTCCGGACCCGCGCGGGCATTCGACGGTGAACATTTCGCCGTAGAAGCGGTCGTAGACGCGCAGGGCGGTGATCAGCATGAACGCGGTGGGGAACCAGATCGGGCCGCGCCAATTCGAGTTGCCGCCAAAGAGGCGCGTGGTCGATTCCGCCGGTTCGTAGCGCACGGTCCACTCGCGGTCGCCGACGCTCAGCACATACGGCTTGGCGAGGTGATACCGCGACAGCGAGCGCAGGCCGAACTCGGAGAGGAACTCCGTCTCGTCAAGCGTGCGCTCGAGGATGCGCTTCAGCCGGTCGAAGTTGGCGATCGACAGCAGGCAGCGAGCGCCGTTGGCGGTCCAGATGCACATCATGCCCAGCGACAAATCCGGGCGATTGGTCATCAGCCAATCGTATCGCGCCTTGAAATTCGGCAGCTTCTCGAACCAGCTGTGATCCAGGATCTGCGCCGCGAAGAGCGGGATCAGGCCGACCAGCGAGCGCACCTTAAGCTTGGTCGAAACCGTTGAATCGACGTTCTTGATCGAGTCGTAATACCAGCCGTCTTCCTCGTCCCAGAGCGTATTGCCCGCCGCCTCGCCGCGATTGATGGCTGCCGCGATGGCCATGAAATGCTCGAAGAATTTAATCCCTAGGTGCTCATAGACCTGATCTTCCTGCGCCAGTTCCAAACCGATCGCCATCATGTTGAGGCAGAAGAGGGCCATCCATCCGGTGGCGTCGGCCTGTTCGAGATAGCCCCCATCGGGCAACGGTTTTGAGCGATCGAAGACCGAGATGTTGTCGAGCCCGAGGAAGCCGCCCTGGAAGATGTTTCGTCCCTGGCTGTCCTTGCGATTGACCCACCAGGTGAAGTTGAGCAGCAGCTTGTGGTAGCAGCGCTCGAGAAACTGGCGGTCGCCCTTCTCGCCATTCGCATGCTTCTCGATGTTGTAGACGCGGAATGCCGCCCATGCCTGCACCGGCGGATTCACGTCGGAGAATTCCCACTCATACGCGGGGATCTGGCCGTTGGGGTGCTGGAGCTTCTCGCTGATGATCAGTTCGAGCTGGTGCTTGGCAGAATCGACGTCGATCATCGCCAGCGGGATGACGTGAAACGCAAGGTCCCACGCGGCGAACCAGGGATATTCCCACTTGTCGGGCATTGAGAAAACGTCGGCGGTTGAGAGGTGCTCCCAATCCTTGTTCCGCCGGGCGAGGCGCTCTTGGGGCGGGGGTGGGCCGGCGGGGTCGCCGTGGAGCCAGGCGTGGACGTCGTAGGCGTAGAACTGCTTGGACCAGAGCATGCCCGCGAACGCCTGCCGCTGCACGCGCCGTTCTTCGTCGGTGGCGTTTTCCGGGTGGATCGCGTTGTAAAACTTGTCCGCCTCGCGCTGCCGCACGGAGAAGAACTTCCCGAAGTTGGCGAACGGGTGATCGTGCTCCTCGGGCGTAAGCCGCAGGTCCACCTGCCGCGACTCACCGGCCGGGATCTCCAGCAGGTAATTCAGCCCCGCCTTCGTGCCGCGCGCATCGGGAGTAGTCACGCCATCCACCTGGTTGACGATGTACTCGTGAAACGCGTCCTTCACGTGCGGCTTGGGATTCTCCTGCTGGTAAAGCCGCTGCGCGTTGGTCTCATTGTCGGTGAAGAGCGGTTCGGGCTGGCCGGCGGCGTAGAGGAAGCGGTTGCCCAGCGTTTCGTGGGTGGCGCGCAGCTCCACCTGATGCTCCAGCTTGCGCTTGACGGTGATCAGCGGCTCTTCCCCGCGCGGCTTGCTCCACGCCCAGGTGTTGCGAAACCAGAGCTGCGGGATCACGTGCAGGATCGCCGGATCGGGGCCGCGATTACTCACGGTGATGCGAATGACCAGGTCCTGCGGCGCGGCCTTGGCATACTCGACCACGACGTCGAAGTAACGCGAGTGGTTAAAGACGCCGGTGTCGAGCAACTCAAACTCGGGCTCGAACGTGCTGCGCTGGCCGTTGGCCTCGACGAGGCGGGCGTAGGGGAACTCAGCCTGCGGATATTTGTACAGGTACTTGAGGTACGAATACGTCGGCGTCGCGTCGAGATAATAGTAGAGCTCCTTGACGTCCTCGCCATGGTTGCCTTCGGGACCGGTCAGTCCGAACAGACGCTCCTTGAGGATCGAGTCGCGGCCGTTCCAGAGCGCGAGCGAGAAACAGAGGATCTGGTCTTCATCGCAAATCGCCGCGAGTCCGTCCTCGTTCCAGCGGTAAGCCTTCGAGCGGGCGTGGTCGTGGGGCAGAAACGCCCAGGCGCTGCCGTCGGCCGAATAATCTTCGCGCACGGTGCCCCAAGCGCGCTCGGCGACGAACGGGCCCCACTGCTTCCAGTTCTTCTCGCCGGCCCGATGTTCCAGAAGTCGCTTGTGCTCGGGCGTAACCTGCAGGGACGACGTGGAAGTGGTGGTGGTGTTGCGTTTCATCGCGGATCGATTGTCGGGCCTTGCGCGTCGCTTGTCACCGGCCCGGGAGCCTCGATCGAGATTCGCCGCGTGGTCTCGTCAAGTGGCTCGATGCGAATGTGCAGGGTGCCCGCGGGCAGCAGTTCGGTGATTCGGTCGGCCCATTCGACCACGACCACGCCCCCCTGCTCGAGTAGCTCTGTGAAGCCGATGGCTTCGAAATCTTCCGGCCCATTGACGCGATACGCATCGAGATGAAACAGCGGCAATCGACCGGTGTCGTAAATATTCAGGAGTACATAGGTGGGGCTCGACACCGTTCGCGGGTTGCCGCCCAGCCCGATCAGCAAGCCGCGGACGAACTGTGTCTTGCCCGCGCCCAGATTCCCGTGGAGCGCGATGGCCGAGCCGGGCCCGAGCGTGCGCGCGAGTTCCGCGGCGACGGTTTCGGTCTCGACGACGGAGCGCGTTTCATAATCCACGGCGAACACCTTAACGCAAAATCGGGAAGAGGCTGCTCTGGTCATCCGTCCAGAGGCGCGGCGGGATCTTCGCCGGCGTCTGCGTGACTGGCCGGATCGGTAGCGCCGCGAGAAACGCCTGATCGGCGCTGAGCAGCATCCATGCCGAAGTGAACTGCGGATTTCCCACACCCCCCTGCTCGTCGAGCACGAGCAGCGTCTTGAGACCGAGATGATCGGCGGCGGCTTGCACGATCGGGCGGAGATCAAGGTGCTGATTGGTGATGTGAACGGCGATCACCCCGCCGGCGTTCAGGTGCCGGCGGTAGAGGTCGAACGCTTCTTTGGTCAGCAGATGCACCGGGATCGCATCGCCATTGAAGGCATCGAGGATCAAGACGTCGAAATGTTGATCTGGCTCGCGCTCCAGTGACAAGCGAGCGTCGCCTAAAACGTGTTCCACGTGCGCCGGTGAATCCTTCAGGAACGTGAAGTAGCGCTGCGCGAAGTCCAGCACCTGCGGGTTGATCTCGTAGAAGCGAAAGATATCCGCTGGCCGGCCGTAGGTCGCCAGCGTCCCCGCGCCCAGGCCCACCGCCCCGATCGTCCGCGGCGCATCGGGCATGAAGTGTTCCAGCAGCAACCCCGCCCCGCTGGTGCGGCCGTAGTAGGTGGTCGGTTCGCGGCGGCGGGTTTCATTGGCAAATTGCAGTCCGTGCGTGATGCCGCCGTGGCGCATGAGATAGTTGTGAGCAAGCGAGCGATCCTCGTCGCGCGCGACGACGCTGATCGCGCCGTAGAACGACCGCGCCGCCGCAACCACGCGCCCCGGTTCGCCGGCATGGGCGGCGATCAGGAAATAGCCGAGCACCATCGCCAACGTGATCATGCCCAGCCACGCCCAGTTCGGCCGGCCGCTATGAAGGCGCGATGTTCGATCCGTGAAGAGAATCACCATCGCCAATACGCCGGTGATGATCAGGCTCAGCGGATACTCGAAGTACGTCACGAAGAGCAGCGGCGCCGCCACCGCGACGAAGAGACCACCCAGCGCGCCGCCCGCCGAGAGCGTGAGGTAATAGCCGGTGAGCCGTTCCACAGGCGGTTTGAGGCGCGCCAATTCACCGTGGCAGATCATGCAGGCGATGAAGAGCGCCGCCGAGTACGTCCCCAACTGCACCGCGATGGCAAACCCGCTCCCCAAAAACATGATCACCGTCACACCCACCACCGCCAGCGGCAAAAGCCAGAGCATGACGCTGCGGCGATACCACCGCGGCCCGTCAAACGCGATCACGAACGTGAGCAGGTAAAGCGAAAGCGGCACGATCCAGAGGAACGGGATAACCGCTACTTCCTGGCAGATCTTGTTGGTCGTCGCCAGCAGCAGCAAAGTCCCGCACGCCGGCAGTAACAACCACATCAGGCGAGTGAAGATGGATGGCGACGTGAGCGACGCAGGCGCCGTCAGTGGTTCAATCTCTCGCCGCCGCGAAGTAAAGGCGCACGCCGCGCACAATAGTGCGAACAGACCAAACCCCACCGACCATACCACCGCCTGCGTGCGCCGGCTCAGCATCGGCTCGATCAGGAACGGATACGTCAGCAGCGCCCCCAGCGATGCCAAATTCGACAGCGCATACAACCGATAAGGCGACCGCCCCGGCGATACCCGCCCCAGCCACCCCTGCAAAAGCGGCCCGGTCGAAGCGACCAGCAAATACGGCAACCCCACGCTCACTGCTAGCAACCCAAAGATCCGCCACGTTGGATCATCAGCCGTCACCGGCTTCCATCGCTCGCTCGGAACGATCGGAAGCGTCGCCAGCGCCAATGCCAGCAGCGCCACGTGCAATACCAATTGCCCCTTTGCCCCAAGTCGTCGCAGCGTCACATGCGCATATGCATACCCCGCCAAGAGCGCCACCTGAAAAAACAGCATGCACGTCGTCCAGACCGCCGGCGAACCCCCGAACCACGGCAGGATGAACTTCGCAATCAGCGGCTGAACCTGAAACAGCAGGAACGCGCCCGCGAAGATCGTGACGGCGTACAATCCAAAGGGCGAGCGCGTACGAAGTGGCACTGCGGTCATCGTCACAACACGTGCTCCCATCCCTTAACCTCCAGCGCGACGTCCCCGCCCGCCGCCGTCCGCAATCGCACCCCCGGCTCCGCCGTCGTTATCCCCACGAAAATCCCAGGTATTCCCGCCGGCATCTCCCGATCCGCCACATACAGCAACTCGTAATCCTCCCCATCGTGCAGCGCATGCTCGAGGGGCGACCACCCCGCCCGCGCCATCCTCCCCGCATCGGCATGGACCGGAATCCGATCGGCATAAAGGATCGCCCCCACGCCCGACTCCCGACAGATATGACCCAGATCCCGAGAGATCCCATCCGACAAATCAATCATCGCGCGCACCGCCCCCGTCGCCGCAATCTGCCGCGCCTCCAGAACCCGCGGCGTAAAACTCATATGCCGCCCCAGCACCGATCCCCCCAGCGGCCCCGTTACGTAAATCCGCTGCGCCGCCCCCGCCGCTTTTCGCGTGATCGGCGTCACGCCCGCCGACCGCCCCAGGATCGTAACCGACAACGCGAGTTTTCCCGTCCAACTGCCGGTGTCGCCGCCGACAATCGCACAACCAAACGCGTCGCCCGCCTCCTTCATCCCCAGATACAGTTCCTTCGCGTACTCCAGACTAGACCCCCGATGCATAGCCGCCGACACAACCGCCGCCGCGGGCAAACAGGCCATCGCCGCGCAGTCCGACAGGTTCCGATTCATCACCTTCGCGCCAATTTGCCGCGGCGTGTACACGGCCGAATCAAAATGCACGCCATCGAGCACCTGATCCACACCCACCAAAAGCAGGTCATCCTTAGGCCAATTCAGCACCGCCAGATCGTCCCCAGCCGGCACCGGCACCAAGGCCGACGCCGTCTGCTGCGACCGCAACCAAGCAATAAAATCGAATTCGCCGGGCATTGTGGGAATAGGATACGCGACCGGCCCCGGCGCGCCGACGCGCGCGTGCGTCATTTCAGATTCGCCACGTCGCCGTCGGAGATAAAGCGAAACGTCCCGCCGCTTTGCTCGGAAATCTGCCGAAGGATCTTTTCGTAGTCCTCGCCGCGGTCCATGAACGCGATCGTGTGGATCTTCGTGCGACGTGCGGCGTTGAGCTTGCGAATCTCCGCCACGACCTGGTTGTTATTTGGAAAGTCGCCGTCGGTCAGAAAGTAAACCGCGTCGGGATTTTGCGCGAACGCAAAGCGCAGTGCGACGATTGGATCCGACGAGCCATGAGGCGCTGTCCGTTTCATGAAGGCATAGAAGAGGTTCTTGTTCGCATCCGTCGCCGGAACCGCCTGCTTGTTGAACGGAACGCCGTCATCCTCGTGCATGACCACGACGTCGAACAACTGCGTCGGCTTGAGCTCGGCGACCGCCTTGCCAACGGCCGTGCGCAGCACGTCGAACTTATTCATCATTGAACCAGAACCGTCCAGGACATAGATCACACGCCGCGCCGCCGTCTCCACAAAAACTGGATTCCCGGCCGCTTGATCGGTGGCGCCGGCGCCTGCCGCGCCGTTCGCGCCGCCGCCACCCGCTGTGGCGTCCGTCGGCGGCACCGCCGGGACCTGCGTCTTAAGCCGCGAGAGGTAAAGCCGACCCTTCGTATAATTCGCATCCGAGGTCCGACTCGCGCGCACAAATTGCTCGAGGTGCCCGACCGCCAGCTTGATCAGGATCGTCCGCTCTTTCCCGCTGGCAGCGTCGATCATCGGAACCAGCGCCAGCCCTACAGCGCCATTGCGCGACACCAGATCGCGCGTCATCGCGGCCTCGCCCACCGCCTTGAGCACCGGATCTCCGCTCTTGAGCGCCGCCTGCACCGCAGGCTGCACGTTTTGCGCGACGATCAAAACCAGCCGTGCATATTCGGCGTTAGCCTTGGGGTCGTCGGGGGCCGCCCGCCAGGCGTGGTATTTTTCCAGGAACTGACCGCGCATGCGCGACCAATCCTCCATCAGCGTGCGCAACTTACTGCAAACCCGCAGGATCGCGTCCCCCTTCCCCACTCGTGCATAGTATTCCGCCCGCGCGATCATGTCCGGCATCTGGGTCAGGTAGTAATGCTGTTCCTGCCACAACGCCACGTCGTAATAGGAACGGGCGGCCCGTCCGACCTGATTTTGCATGGTCGCTACGTCCTGTCCCTTCTGCCTGGCTTCCAGCACGGCATCCGCCACCGCACCGTCGACTTCCGCGCGCTGAAGCAGAAGGCTCGGAATACCCTGGATCGGATCCCCCTGGCCCAGCGTTGGCCGAATCTGCTCGGCGATCTCGTTCAGAGTCCCGACTGTGGCACCGGCGTCGCGCGCCGCCACGAACGCCCGTAACAGCAGGTATCGCTGCAATTCTGGCTGATCGGTGACATCCTTGGCCGCGTCCTTTAACGTCCCCATTAGCAGCATCAGCTCCGCCGGCCTCCCCGCCGCTCGTCGTTCGTCCGCGCCGTAGACCGAATCGTAGTCCTTTACCTGTTGTTCGCCGATCAGTGCCGCATACCGCCGCCGCAGCGCCGCGACGTTTGCCGGGCGGATTGGCGGCAGTTCCCGCACTACTGGCACCGTCGTCGGCCTGGTCGTGGGCGCCGACGAGATCGGCGGCGCGGTCAGTCGTACTACACCGCTCGTCGCATCCTCCCACGCGACCGGAGGAAACAGGTAATAACGATCGGGTGGCGCCGTGATCGGGCCCGGAGGCAAATCGATCTCAGGCCGCTGCGGCGCAGTCGCACCGCCCGTGCTTGGACGGGTCGTCGGCTCGTCAAAATCGAAAATGCTTTGCGCGCTTGCCCCCGTTCCATTGAGCAATGACAACGCAAGGCACAGCAGACCCATCGATCCAATCGCCGTTGCCTCTGGTTTCATGGACGTCCTCCCATTGCATGAGATGGACGAAAGTGTACCGCGACCGCCCACGGATGCGACATAATCCCTACGAAAAATCGCCCGCCCCCTATTGCGCCAACCGCTCCCGAATCACCTCCCACGCCACCGGCGGCTTCCCATCCGCCGCCATCGCCAGTGTGTTGTGATCCGCGTGCAGCAGCACGATGTCTTCAACTCCGGGCAATTTAGCGCTCTCGACCGGCACCACCCCATCGCTGTCGCATCGCTGCTCCGCAAGCCGCGCCTCCGCCATCTCCAAACCCGCCCGACACACCCGCACGCCCCAGGCGCGCTTCGGCAGGCATGCCGCCATCGTTCCAATCGCGCCCTCGCCGAAGCGCGACAGCACGTGATGGTCGCCCATGACGATCGTATATTTCACGCCCGCGCGCCGCGGCCGCTCGTTCAGCGCCGCCAGGAACTTCGAACCCGGTTTCAAATCGTCCGCCGCTTCGCCGTGCCCGTCGGTGAACATCCAGATCGGGCTCCAGCCGTTGTTGATCCGCCAAAGCCAGTACTGCTCGTTGGCTTCCAACAGCCAGCGCTCCCGCGTCCAGGGCGATCCATGGTTAGGCGGCCCCAGCGCGATGAAACGATCCACCCGTTGCGTGTACCGATCCCCCTCGATGTACGCCCGCGCGATCAAGCCGCCCATGCTGTGGCCGATCACATCCACGCGTGCCCGCGGATACATCTCGTGCAGCGCCGCCATCTCCGCCGCGAATCGATCCGCGTCATCCTGGATCGGCCCGTCACTGGGAAAACCGAAATAACCGACCTGGTAATGCTCCGCCTCGAGCAACTGCGCCATCGACCACCAGACGCCCGAGTGCGAATCGAGGCCATGGATCAGCACCACCAGCGGTTTGTCCTGATCGAAATTCGCCGGCAGCTTGAGCCCCCAGGTCTTCGCCTGCTCAGCCTTCGCCCGCTCCACCTTGTCGTTGCAGTATCCGCTGACGCGCTGCGACGTCGCCGAGCAGCAGTTCTTGATGCGCGTCCAGTTCCGCGATGGCGATATAACCTCGCGCCACCCCGCGTGGGCCGGTTGCGCAAAACACATGGAACAAAAGCACACGACGGCAATGATAATTCGGCGCATAGTACAAACTTCGCCTTTGCGTGAACTGGCCGCCTACTTCCCCGCCGGCAACGTCGTCGGCGCTTGCAGCGGGCGCAGGATTTCCTTCACCTGGTTCTCCGACTTCTGCATCATCCGCTGCGTTTCCTTCGCGCGCATCCGCGTGATCTGTTCATTAATCCCGTCATTCAAACTCTTCAGCGACGCATCCGCGAGCTCCCCCTTGAGACCAAAGACACCCAGTTGCGGCTGCCGGATAGTCCCGCCGACCGGGATCGCCACCCCCGGCCGCGAATTCTGCAGCCGGCTGGTGATTGCCGGCGCATTCCCCAGAGCCGCCAGCAGCTTCAAGCTCCCCGAATCCAGATCGGTCGAACCCTCAAGCATCAGCGTCGTGTCGTGAACGCTGGTCACCATCGGCCCCGCCATAACCACCTGCCCGCCTGCGACAGCAAACTTCCCGTCCACCGTCAACGTCACTTCCTTCTGCGAGTCGCCCGTCATCAGCGCCAATTGCGAAGCCAGGTTGTCCGGAAGCGCCTGAGCCGCGGTCATCTCGTCCTTGCGATCAAGAACGACATCTTTAGCGCTAAGACGCCCCTGCGCCGTAGCGGCCCGAACGCCCTGCTTATCCATCGGCAACCGCAACTGCTCGATCGTCAGCATCACGCTCCCGCGCCCGCCGATCGCATCGTGAAAGAACGGGTTCAGATATACCAGCCACCCCTCCGCCAGGCTCTTAGAAACCCCCATCGAAATCGTACCCGCTGCACCGTCCACCACGCCCAGCACCGCGGGCGTCGCCGCCAGGTCAATCGTCGGCTTGATGTTGACCTTCGCCGTCGGCCCGCTCGCCTCGCAGCGCACGAACGTCACCATCCCGTCCGCCGCCTTCACCGCCACGTCGATCTTGTCCAGCACATCCCCCAGCGCCTCGCGCACGTCGCGCGGGGTCGACGCCGGGATCAGCGCCGCCCCCAGCGAACCGACACGCACCTTCTCACCTGTGAGCGTCAAATCCAGCTTCAGTTTCTTCGCATCCGCCTGCCCGTTGTCCCCCAGATCCACCGTCCCATTCGAGCTGATCGTGCCGCGCTCCGCGTTCCCCTCGACCGTGTCAGCCGCCAGCGTGTACGTCCACGGCCGGTCGAGCGCCTGAATATCGAAAGTTGCTTCGACATTCTCCAGGCGTCCCTGCTCCCACGTCACGTTGTACAACTTCGGCTGCACCGTCCCACGGTTCAGCACGATCGTCCCGCTGTTGATCGTGATCTTGCCGCTCAACTCCGGCAGCAGACTACCCGCGCCCCCCGCGCTAGCCGGTGCTCCATCCGAGCCAGCGTTTCTCATCCGCTCAAAACTGTCGCTCCCGCGCCCATCGTTAATCACGTAATCGAAGTTCAACCCCTCGATCACCGTCTCCCCCAGCTTGTACTTTCCGCGCAGCAGATTCCAAAGAGACGCATTGCACTTCAGCGACTTGAACCCCATCCGCCGGTTCATCGGATCCGCGATCGAAAGAAACGTAGCCGATGTCCCTCCGAACCAACTCGTCTTAAAGCTCTCCAGCGTAACCGTGCTGTTGGTCTTGCCCGTCAGGTACGACACGACAAACTTGCGCCCCACCTTCGACGACAAAATCTGCGGTAGGAAAATGATCGTGAGCAACCCCAGGACCGCCACCCCCAACAGCACGCGCGGCCACTTGCGCCGCCGCGTGGGCAGGTCCGTGCGGACCACCGGGTTGGGGAAATTCATCTCCTCGTCCATGCGCGACTCAGTATATCCGAAACGTTCATGCCCTTTGGCTTAGGATTTATCGGCCGATCACTCCCCAAAGAGTGTAAGTTGCGGATCCTTTTTCGCACAAGTCGCATCTAATCCCTTACGCCGCAAGGTTTCCGCGAATTCGCGGTAACCGTGATGGGTAAAGATTTTACGTGGCTGCACCCGTTCGATCAGCTCCATCAATTCATCAAAATCCGCATGATCCGACAGCGGCAGCGCATGATCGACGCCAAACCGGTAGATCGAATTCTTCAGCAGCGCCCACCCCGTCATGATGATTCGACACGGGTTGTTAAAGCGCGTCACGAAAGGCGACCGCGCCACCTGAGGCGGCGCCACCAGCACCCCGCGCTCGCGCATATCCAGCGCGCTCGCGCCATGAAAATCCTCGCTCGCATAACGCCGGTAGCTCCCGAGTTGCACCCCCAGCTCGCCGTAAACCTGATTGTTGTGGAAGACCGCCCCGTGGACCGTCACCCGATGTCCACCATCTGTCAAAATCTTCACAATTTCCTGAGACTTCCCAAGGCTGTACCCCATGACGATCGGTTGCCGGCCCGCGGAAAACGCACGCTCAACCAGCTCGAGCAGCTCCGCGATAATCTGCCCGCGCGGCGGGAACCGAAAGAAGGGCAGACCGTAAGTGCTCTCCATCACCAGTACGTCTGCCTGTCGCACCTGAGCCGGTGAAACGATTTCGCACCCGCGGAGTCTGAAATCTCCCGTGTAAAGCATCGACTGCTCCCGCCGCACGTGCAGCATCGCGCTCCCCAGGATGTGCCCCGCGGGCAGCAGCATCGCCTCGGTGCGGTCATCCAGAAAAAATTCAGTGCAATAGTTTAGCGCGGTGACACGTTGTAGTTCCGTCCGCCGCCGCGCCAGTGCCTCGGTTGCGGGCGTGCATATCGCATGTTCGTGGGGACCCAGATGGTCCGTATGCGCATGAGAGACAAAACAGAGTGACCGCCCGCGCCGGCTGTCGAGGTAGACGTTGCTTTCAGCCAATTTCAGATCGTCTTGCCAGTCGAGCATTTACGTAACTTACGAGTGCAAACGGGGAAGAGTTTAGTCAGGAACTTGTTCATTTCGCCCGCGAAGAATCAGGAAAATCGTTGCATTTCCCCCCCGATGATTGAAGTCGCTCTTAATGGACATTATATTGCTGTGGGTTATCCAAGTCCCCAGGGCAGGAAGAGATTCCGACCCGACCAATTCACGCAGAATGACGCACCGGCGATGAGTGCCCGCGTCAAGTGAGGAATAACATGGACGTTCTCGATCCCACCGGTACAGATGCGCCCCGCGCGCATCAATCCAAAGACGGGCTAAGCTATAAATTCCAACGTTTACGCGAACGTTTACGCACGGCGGTCTCCAGCGGCGAGCTCACGGGCAAACTTCCCGGCGAACGCGCCCTCGCCCGACGTTTTCACGTTAACGCGAAGACTCTAAGCAAGGCGCTGACCGACCTGGCGGCCGAAGGCCTCCTCGACCGCAGCATCGGCCGCGGCACCTACGTCAAAAACGCTGCGGCGCCGTCCGATGCCGCCGCCAAGCCCGGTGGTCGCTGGCTCATCGTCTGCGAACCTCACCGCGCCACGTCGCCGCTCGTGAAACTGTTCCGCCAAGCCAACCCTGAGGCGGCGGTCATCGACGAAATCTCGTCGCTTCGCCCCAGTTTCCTCCGGCAGTTCGCCGCGGTCGTTGACTTCGCCGTTGACACCCCCGAGAGCTTTCTGCGCGACCTGGTCGTGCGCAATATCCCGGTTGTAGCCGTCAATCGCGAGCCGAACCTTTACTCGATCAATACCGTTGGCACCGACCGAGCCCTGGGTGCAAACCACCTCACGCGCGACCTGATCCTCAGCGGGCACAGTCACATCGCGGTCGTCGAGGCTGTTCCCCGCAGCGTCGTCGCCCGCGCCGTCAAGCAGGCCGCCCTCCGCTACGGCCCAGAGGCCCTGGTCCACATCAGCCGCGCCGACCAAGTGCTCGCCGCCATCCAAGCCGGCGCGACGGCGATCATCTGCGATTCGGTCACCTGCGCCCGCAACGTGCGCGCCAGTCTCGAGGCGACCGGTGTGCGACTTCCCCACGACGTTTCCCTCAGCGCCATCGGCTGTTGTGCCGATTCCTATCCGTGCAGCGGCCAGTACGTCGATTGCAGCCTCACCGCCAGGACCGTTGCCGACCTGATCAACGGCGCCGCCAATGGCCAGCGCCCGACCACAATCTGGCTGGCGCCCCAATGGGTCGATTGCGGCACGACCTGCACCGCCCCGAACCTCAAACCCGAAGGCGAAGCCGCCTGACGTTTTACCGCTTATTGTCGGGCGACTAAGATCCGGTCCGTCCCGCCCAGTGCAAACGTCACCGCCCCGCGCCCCATCGCGCGGCAGCGCGCCCACGTCCGGCTCCGCCACCGACACCGCACGAATCGCCCGCCGACTGCGAAGCCTTCCCCGCCGTAGCTGCGCACCGAAGCGACGTTCGACGGATGCACCAACGTACACGCAAATGCCGAGGCTTCCGTCAGTCGCAACCGTTCGGCCACCAATGCACGCTGCAACTTCCGCCCGCGCTGCGCCGGCGCGACGAAGTCCCCGAACAGGTAAACCCCGGCCCGCGGGTCGATCGTCGCGGCGATCTCGTCGACGTAGAATGGCCGCCCGGTTATCCACCCCATCGCCAGCACCGTGTTTGCCTCGTCAAGCGCGATCACCGCGCTGGCCCCTTCGCCGATCATTTCCCGCGTCCATCCCTCAGGAAAACCGTGTGCGCTGGCGAACGCCTCCAGCATTCCAGCATTCGGATCGCTCACGGACCGGATCGACCGCATGTCCACCCCCACCGTCCCCGACTCTGGAGCAGGCGCTGCTCCCGTCCGCCCCATCAACAGATGTTCGTCCGATTGGGGCAGCAGGCGGCGCAACAGATCCTTCATCGCAATCAGAGTATCGGTTCGTCCCGCCCGAACAACTCGACCTCAAACGCCTTGTTCGTCACCACCTTTGCCGGCAGGAGGATCGGCGTAACGGTCTGATTGCCATCGAGTAGTTTGAGAATCTGCGCCACGCACCCTTCGGCCAACGCGGGAATGTCCTGCATCGCGCAGACGATCGGAACCCGCAGCAGATCCATCATCGGGATCTCGTCGAACACGCCCACGATCGGCGGCCGCTCGATTTGCCCCAACGACTCCACCACCCCCTGGGCGAGGAAGTTGTTCGTGCAGACGATCGCCTGCACCCGCGGCAGCACCTCGGTGAACTGCCGAAACGCAGCCCGCCCCGTCGCCTTCTGGGCGGCGCCCTCGTAGCGGGAGAGCACCTCGAACCGCTGCGACAAGATCTCGCACCGGCGTCGATGGGTAATCACGTGCTGCGGCCCGCACAACAGCGCGATCTGTCGTACGCCCCCACGATCCAGCACGTCGCATAGGATGTTGGCGATCTGATCCTGATCCGACGCGACCGACGACGGAATCCCCGCGATCGGCCGATCCAGGATCACCAGCGGTAACGTCGCCGGCAGCGATTGCAGCATCTGCTCCTTGCTGCTGGCCAGCGGCACCACAATGAGACCATCGATCCCCTTGGCAGCCACCATCCGGAGGTAGTCCGACTCCTTCTCTAGGTCCTCAGCACTGTTGCAGAGCATGAGGGAGTAACCATGCTGGGCCAGCGAGCGCTCGATCAAGCTGCCGAGCTGCCCGAAGAACGGGTTCGCGATGTCCGAAACCAGCAGCGCCACGGTGTAAGTCTTGCGGGTGCGGAGACTTCTGGCCAGCAGGTTAGGCCGATACCCCATCCGATCGGCAACTTCCCGCACCCGGTCGCGGGTCTCCTTGGAGATGCGGTTGGCCATCGCCCCGCCGGACAAGACCCGGGAGACCGTCGAAACCGACGTGTGCGTTTCGCGGGCGATGTCGACCAGTGTGGGCGTCATTTCAAGCTTGAATGTACCGTGCAATTGCATTAATTCACAGAGAAATCGAATGCACAGCGTCGCGCTGCTCGGGGCAAGTTGACTTGGTTTTACGCCGGCGCGCTCTGGAACTGGGCGGGGAAAAATGTGGCGTGAACTCTGCTTTGCGGGAGGGGGTGGATGTAAGTGTTGACTGAGAATTGGTTTGAGAGCGGATTGGCGGCGCGGCGGGTAGGGGTGAAGTGAGGGATTTTCGCGGGTTTTTGAAGAGTTTTCGCGGGTTTGGCGGGGGGAAATGAAGGGGAATCGGGGGAGGTGAAGGGGTGAGTAGCTCGCTCGGCAGGCAGGTTTGAAGATGAGGGGGTGAGCGGTGGGTTTGATTTTCGCCGGCGCGCGGCGGGAGATTGGGGAGGAATGTGACGAAGAGGCGCGGTGACGCCGAGGGGAAACTTGGGTTCGTTTTGCACGGGCGCGATGGACGGCGCGCTTTGGGGTGGTTTGGGGCGCTTTGGCAGGGTTTGGCACGCGTTGGGTGGTCGTGGCGCGGGGGCGGGGGATTGGATTGTCGGTGCGCATAGCGGGTCCTCTGTATTGCTGGCGGTGGTGCGCGTTTGGGACCACGGTTGCGCATCGCGCGGGGTGGAATGTGGGTTTTTGGGGTGGGAATGGGGGAAGACTTTTTTATTTTTCGGCTGAGCGGGGGTGCGCGGTGAGACGTTGCGCGGGCGGGGCCGAAGGCGGCGTAGTCGGCGTCGTTGAGGGAGATGCGGCGCGGCGGGCGAGGCGCGGTTGAGGACTTCGTAAATCACGTCGCTGGGCAACGGCGCAGTGGGCGACATAGGTAAGCGATTCTCCTTCGGCGAGGAAGCGATGGGTGAGGGAAAGCGGTGAAATGATTCCTGACACTTTGCGCGTTCGTAGAACAACATCGAGTCGAACTAGAACAAGATCGCGGCGCGCGAGAACCAGATCGCGTCAAAAGAGTACAAAATCGAATCGCGCGAGAACTCTTTTAGCTCAATTCACAACCATTTGACCCGCGCGAGAACAAATTCGCCCTGCGCGAGCATGGTTTTGATCGTGCCGACAACACATTTGATCCGCACGCGGTAGTGCAACTGTAATTACCACCGTTCGCTCTGATCCTACGTCGCGTGCGAGCGCGCATTTGCCAGCACAGCAAACTCAGAACTGGCACTACGCGACGGCCACCTTGTCAGCCGCCGCCTTCTCCGCCGCCGCCTTCTCCGCCGCCGCCTTCTTAGCAGCCACCGCGACGCTCAACTTCTTTTTCAAGGTTTCCACTGCCGCGATGCCCTTAACGATCTCCTCCTTTGGGAATCGCGTTAGGCACCCGATTGCTCGTTCATTTTGCGCGATAGCCTCCTCTAACCTTCCCGCCTCGTTCAACATGATGGCCACGTTGTTAGTTGCAAACACAGTTACCTCTCCGCAGTCGGGAAATCGATCGCTCGCTTCTTGGAAGATTTTAAGGGCTTGTTCGAGGTCCCCGCCCTTCACTAACGCGCATGCCTTGCCGTTATAGCTACGCGCCAGGTGGGGCAAGAGGTCACGGGATCCTGTCTTGTCATATCGCGCGATCAGTTCGTCGTAGGCGGCGATGGCATTCACCACATCGTTACGCTTTTGGTAGAGGTGATTCCCTCGAGAATTGCCAGCAAACATTACTAAATAATCGGCGCGAGCTTCCAGCGAACTTCGATGCGCTTCCGCGAGTTGGGATAACAACTTACACGCAGGGACATGCCCCTCAGGGGAATCGTCCGCCTTGAGTTTCTCCGATTTGATTGCCTCTTCCATCGCAGCGATCAGTTCGTCTACCTGCTGGATTTCTAGGCTGGTGGGATCGATCGCGGTCGCATTCTTGATGACCTCCGTATACTCAGAGCGCCTGAGGGCATCCCGCACCTTCTCCAAGGCCACATCCCGCGCCTGACGGTCCCGCGACTCCAACCTGCGCCCTTGAGAGATGCGATGGATTACTCCTTGAATGCTGTACAAATCCTCCTTCGAACGCGACCGATCCCGCAACACGGATCGTTTAAGCTGTTCGGCGTAGAAGCCCAAAGGGTCGCTGGTCAGCTTTGGAGCAGCGAGCTTAAAGTGTGACACGATCGCATCCAAGACACTCCTCGCGCTCATGACCCGCTCTGGATCCGAGCTACCGTGCCCCTTGCTCTCGTCACTGGGGCTAGATCCAGGGTGCATGGTCGAGATGCTGGAGACGATCTCGCCGGACTCCGTCGGCAATACAAACCGCACATCACTGTGGTCACGTAGCCAGGCGGGTAGTCGCTCTAGATCGCTCGAGCGATAGCAAAACCAGTAAAGCCTATATGCAAGGCGCTGTCCTTGGAGGCGACGCCGAAGGGACGCCATAATGACGTCCTTCTCCCACCCAGAGTAGCCAACCACGAGTGCCGAGCGCTTCGCAAGGATGCGATCCAATAGACTCCCCATCGTCATCATGGTGTTTCGCGAGTCTGCGGAACGTTCGGAGATTTCCTCGGAGAGATTACAGCAGTCATAGAACCAATAACTGCCATGGACGTGAACGATCTGAACTACGCCGCGACGCTCCGGGTCAATTCGTTGCGCCGTCTGCGGATGGTCGCAAACCACACATTCCTTCCCGAAGAGCGCAAGGCCGCGCGCCAACAGGTCATCGAAATTCGGGGTGACAACGATATCAGCAACGCGACCAGATTCGAGGATATGCGCGAGCCGCAGATTCGCCGCTGAAATGGGCTGCCCTCGGAGAAGGTCCTGGAGATACTGCTGGCGCTCCGCGGCATGTGGATATGCGCATTCGAACCAATGGGAATAATCTTTCATCGCGTCACCGGTCGAGGCGGCGTCCGGCTCCCCCTCCCCAGTTGCCTTTGTTCGGCAGTGTTCCTGGATCTCCGATGACAACGGAATCGGGGGGTGAGAGATTCCCGCGCCGGCGATAAAGAAGAATGGACGAAAATCATCGCTTTCGTGGGCATCGCACGCCATTCGGATTTCACGAAGTGCCCTGCTAATCTCCATTTCCGCCATAGATTGACTCCCTGAGCGTCAAATGCGCAAGCGATTATACGCTAAACCACCGACACGCGCACCTTCCGGCTCACGAAGCCGCTGTGGCCCCACGTCGCGGAGTCGCCCTCTGATCGTGCCGCTATCCATGGCATGCGCGCCCTCTCCATCCGCCAGCCTTATGCCGAGTCGATCCCTTCGGCGAGCTCAGGGCAGGCTCTGCGGGGGATCAAGACGGCCCGAGTATCGCAGCCGCTCGACGCGGATCATTGGGGAGCGGTTTCACATCTACGCGGCGAAGGGCTCGGGGGCGGTTCGACGAGCTCACCGCAGGTCGAGTTCGACAAGCTGACCGCGGGCAGGGGTCAGGGTTCAGGGAAATACAAGTCGCGTGATCTGGCGGTGGTGGTGGCGGGTGAGCGCTTGCCGGTGGTTCAGATCAGAAAGGGCGCGGAGCGAGTATAATGCCGAGCTTCCATGAAGCAGGCGAGCAGTTCAAAGCAGCGCGAACGGGACTTCCAGCGCACCCGCAACGATGAATCCACTGCGGGTGATGAGCCACCCGAGGGGGGCATCAGCGCGGGGTCTGAGAAGAAGGCGCGCGTCGACAAGGCCACGCGGCAGCGATACCTGCGGGAGTATCGCAAGTGGCTTTGGCCTTACCGCTGGGGGCTGGTTGCGATCCTGCTCTTGGCGCTGGTCACCACGGGTTTGGACATGGTCTGGCCGCTGGCGATTCGGCTGATCATGGACGGCGTGCTGGTCGGCAACGCCGCCACGCAAGGCGCCCGGACGGGTGAGCTGCTTCGGCTGGGTGGGTTGATCATTTTCGTGCTGCTGTTGAAGCAGGCGCTGGAGACGATTCGCTCCTGGCGGACGGCGAGTCTGGATGCGCGGGTGACGATCCGTCTTCGCCGCCGGTTGTTCGACAAGTTTCTCTCGCTGCCGCTGGGCAAGCTGTCGGAGATGAAGAGCGGCGGGATCGTGTCGCGGCTGTCGAGCGACGTGGATGCAATCAATGGGCTGGTGCAGATGGCGCTGATCTCGCCGACGGTCGCCGCGATCCGCCTGGTGCTGACGCTGGGCGTCCTGATCTGGATGAGCTGGCGGCTAGCGATGGGGGCGCTGGTGGTGCTGCCGCTGCTGGCGATCATCTCGCTGGTCTGGCTGCGGCGGGTGCGGCCGGTCTATCGCTCGGCACAGCAGGACCGGCAGGAAGTGGACGGGCGGGTGAACGAGACCTTCGGCGGGATCAGGGTGGTGCGCGCCTTCCGCCGCGAGTCGCGCGAGGACAAGGGATATGCGCTGGGCCGGCACACGATCCTGCGGAAGTACCTCTGGGCGGTGCGCATGGAACTGGCGCTGGAGACCGTGTGGGGCTTACTCATCCCGGGATCGGTGCTGCTGATCGTCTGGTACGGCGGATACCTCGTGATCGAAGGGAAGGCGAAGATCGGCGACCTGTTTGCGTTCCAGATCTTCGCGGCGCTGCTGATCCAGCCGGTCTGGGCGATCGTGTCGAGCGTGTCGCAGACGAACAAATCTGTGGCGGCGCTGGAGCGGGTGTTCGAGGTGCTGGAGATGCCGGTGGACAAACCGGATGTCTCTGGCGCGATCGACGCGCCGCGGGTGGTGGAGGAGATCCGGTTTGAGAACGTGACGTTTGAATATCGGCCGGGCACGGCGGTGATCAGGGACTTTTCGCTGAGCGTGCCGGGCGGGAGCGTGGTGGCGCTGGTCGGCCCGAGCGGCGCGGGGAAGACGACGCTGACGGATTTGGTGGCGCGGTTCTACGATCCGACCGCCGGCACGATCTCGCTGAACGGCGTGGATCTTCGTCGCTTGCGGCTTCGCAGCTACCGATCGCTGCTCGCGGTGGTGCAGCAGGAGACGTTCCTGTTCGATGGCACGGCGGCGGAGAACATCAGTTACGGTCGCCGCGGTGTGACGAACGAGGACATCACCGACGCCGCGCGGCGGGCCAATGCATTGGGTTTCATCGAGCAACTCCCCGAAGGCTTTCAGACGCTGATCGGCGAACGCGGATTCAAGCTCTCCGGCGGGCAGAAGCAGCGGATCAGCATCGCCCGCGCGATCCTGGCTGATCCGCAGATCCTGATCCTCGACGAGGCGACGAGCAACCTCGACACGGAAAGCGAGCAATTGATCCAGGCGTCGCTGCAGGAACTGCTCAAGCACCGCACGACGTTCGTGATCGCGCATCGCCTGAGCACGATCACGCACGCGGACCTGATCGTCGTGATGGAAGCCGGCCAGATTGTCGAAGTGGGCGGGCATGAAGAGCTGATGGCTAAGGGGGGCAGCTATTTTGAGATGGTGGAACGGCAGCGGCGGTCGATGGGCGTGGGGGCGGAGTTGTTCGGCGCGGGGGAAGCGGTCTAGCGCGGTCGGCGAAGATGACGGAACGCGAACACCGCGGCGCAGATAATGGCCGCGACCAGCACGCCGCGGACGACCCATACGAACCAGCCGGGCACCCTGATGTCCGCTTCCATTGCGAGGATCGTCATGAGTTCTCCAAGTCTGGCGATCACCAGATGACTTTGCCGAAAACCAAGGCCCACAGGATTGTTGCCAGAATGCCGATCATGATCCCCACGACCAGCCGCCCGTCAACGCCTTCTTTCCTTATGCGCTCCTCGTAGCTGAGGGTGAGCGGTTTTCGGTTTTGGTCCTTCATCGCTAACGTCCGATTCTCTTTCAGAACGAATGCCACACGTGCACGCTGTGGGCGCGGGCGTTGGCTTCGACCTGCTCAAGGGCCGCGCTAAATAGCGGGCCCATGTCCAGTTCGATTTCCGCTTTCTTTTTCGTGCGGCAGATCTGGTAGCGCGTGCCGCTGTTCTCGCCGCGAAAATAGAGGTCGCTCAGGTCGGCGAAGTTGATCGCGGTTGCGGCGCCGGGGAGGAGTCCGCCGCGGAGCGGGGCGGTGATCGTGTCGGGCGTGACGGTGACCTGACATTCAGCCTGGTGCCAAAGCGGCACGAAACAGGCGAGTGCGACTGTCAAAAGGACGCCGCCAATCCACTTGAGCTGTGAACCGATCTCGCGGCGGAGTAGAACGATCGCGCTCAACACGGCGAGCGCAAGCAGCAGAGCGCCGCGTCGCGTGGAATCGGGGCTGACGCGATAGGTCGTCACATCGCCCGAGGTTTCGATAACGATGGAGGGCCGGGCGATGGAGTAGATGGCGGTAGCTAATGCGGCCAGGAGCACACCGGCGACAATCAACGTCACCAATTGGGACGGCGGCGGGACCGGCAGCACGGGCTGGGGCGGGGCGGTGGGAGATGGCGTCTCCATTGCGGGGATTCTAACATCGCGCTTTTCATTATGCCGCGTCTCTGCGAACCTGTTCGGGGGAGGAGATTGAGCATGAACCCGCCGACGATCACTTATCTTACTGACATCTGGTTCGGGCCCGGCGTCGTTCGCGATTTGCCGGGCATTGCGGAGAAGTTGGAGGTTCGGCGGCCGCTGGTGGTGACGGATCGGGGGCTTAGCTTGAGCGGAATGCTGCGGCGGATTGGGATGGTCGGGGCAGTGGTGTTTGACGCGGTGGAGTCGAATCCGGACGAGGCTTCGGTGAGCTCGGGCCTGGCGGTTTATCGTGAGCATGGGTGTGACGGGGTGATTGCGGTTGGCGGCGGGTCGCCGATCGATTGTGCCAAGTGCATCGCGCTGATGGTGACGCATCCGGGCTCATTGCGGGAGTATGCGCTGGTTGAGGGTGGAGCGGGCAGGATCACGGCTGACAAGCCGCCGCTGATCGCGGTGCCGACGACGGCGGGAACTGGCAGCGAGGTGGGGCGCGGGGCGCTGATTACGTTTTCTGACGGAGCCAAGCTGGCGATGATCTCGCCTTACCTGATTCCGCAGGCGGCGGTGTGTGATCCGGAGCTGACGGTCGGGATGCCGGCGTGGTTGACCGCCGCGACGGGGATGGACGCGATCTCGCACTGCGTCGAGACGTATTGTTCGCCGCGATTCAACCCGGTGGCGGAGGCGATCGCGCTGGACGGGCTGGGGCGGGCCTGCCGGAACCTGCTGCGGGCGGTGGAGCGGCCGGACGATGTTGCGGCGCGGTCGGAGATGATGATGACGGCGACGATGGGCGGGCTGACGTTTCAGAAGGGGTTGGGGGCGGTGCATCAGATCTCGCATCCGCTGGGCGGGCTCGCATCGCCGCGGTTGCATCATGGGACGCTGAACGCGGTGCTGCTGCCGCACGTGCTGCGGTTCAACGCGCCCGCGTGCCCAGCGAAGATGGAGGCGCTGGCGGGCGTGGTCGGGTGCGGCGGGGGGCGGAACCTGCCGTTCTACTTCGAGCACCTGGCGCGGGCGGCGGGGCTACCGGGGCGGCTAGGTGAGATGGGGGCGACGCTGGAGCAGTGTCTGTCGGTGTTGGACGGGGTGATGCGCGACCATTGCGGGGCGACCAACCCACGGGCGATGACGCGCGAGGAGGCGGAGGCGTTGTTGCGGGCGGCGTGGTAAAGCGGGTGGGGAATTTACCGCGACGCCGCGACGCCGCGAAGGAAGCGCGAACAACTGAATCTATTGCTTCTCTTCTTTGCGTTCGCCTTTGCGACTTCGCGGTGGGTTTCGCATGCCGTGGTTGCCCCCGCCGGCGGCTGGTGCTACGGTGTCGGGCATGGAACTTCACGGCATGCAGGTCATCGGCGGGCAGGCGGTTGCGGCTTCTGCTTCGACGTTTCAGGCGGTGAATCCGGCGACTGGGCAGAAGCTGGGGCCGGTGTTTCAGGAGGCTACGGCGGGGGACGTCGACCAGGCTTGCCGGGCGGCGGAGGGGGCGTTTGATGCTGTGCGGGGGAAGTCGGCGGCGGAGCGGGCGAAGCTTTTGCGGGCGATTGCGGATGAGATCGTTGGGCTGGGGGACGCGCTAATCGTGCGGGCGATGGAGGAGACGGGGTTGCCGCGGGGGCGGATCGAGGGGGAGCGGGGGCGGACTTGCGGGCAGCTCAAACTCTTTGCCGACGTGGTGGAGGAGGGGTCGTGGGTGGATGCGCGGATCGATCGGGCGATGCCGGATCGGCAGCCGATGCCGCGGCCGGATTGCCGGCGGATGTTGATCGCGATCGGGCCGGTGGCGGTGTTTGGGGCTTCGAACTTTCCGCTGGCGTTTTCGGTGGGCGGGGGCGATTCGGCGTCGGCGCTGGCTGCGGGGTGTCCGGTGGTCTGCAAGGGACATCCGGCGCACCCGGGGACCAGCGAGATGGTGGCGCGGGCGGCGCAGCGGGCGGTGGAGGCGTGCGGGTTTCCGGCGGGGACGTTCTCGCTGATCCAGGGGGCGGGGGTTGAGGTGGGCGTCGAGCTTGTGCGGCATCCGGCGATCAAGGCGGTCGGGTTTACGGGATCATTGCGCGGCGGGCGGGCGCTGTTCGACGAGGCGGCGCGGCGGCCGGAGCCGATTCCGGTTTATGCGGAGATGGGGTCAACCAATCCGGTGTTCGTGTTGCCGGGGGCGCTGAAGGAGCGGGGGGAGAAGATTGCCGAGGGGTTGGCGGGGTCGGTGACGATGGGGGTCGGGCAGTTCTGCACGAAGCCGGGGCTGGTGTTCGTGCCCGAGGGGTCGCAGGCATTCATTGACAATGCCGCGCGGTTGCTAGAGGGGGCGGCGGCGGGGGTGATGTTGCACGAGGGGATTCGGTCGAACTTTGAAAAGGGGGCGGCGCGGCTGGGGGCGGTGGTGGGGGTGGAGACGGCGGTGAAGGGCGGGCGGCCGGACGGCGGCGCGGGGTGCGGGCAGCGGGCGCGGATGTACGTGACGTCGGCGGAGAACCTGGCGCAGCGGCCTGAGATTGCGGAAGAGGTGTTCGGGCCTGCGACGGTGGCGGTGACGACGAAGTCTCGCGATGAGGTGCTGGCCGCCGCGCGCGGGTTGCACGGGCACCTGACGGCGACGATTCACGGGACGGCGGAGGACCTGATCGAGTGGGCGGAGCTTGTGGAGATATTGCAGACGAAGGTGGGGCGGATCATCTTCAACGGTTGGCCGACGGGGGTGGAGGTGAATCACGCGATGGTGCACGGCGGGCCGTACCCGGCGACGACGGACAGCCGCTCGACGAGCGTCGGCTCGGGCGCGATCCTGCGATGGGCGCGGCCAGTCTGCTGGCAGGGGTTTCCGGATGCGGCGTTGCCGGAGGAACTGAAGGACGGGAATCCGCGCGGGATCTGGCGGCGGGTGGAGGGGAAGATGGGGCGGGAGTGATCGCGATAGTTGGGTTATCGCGTCAGCATTTTTGCGAGCTCGGCGTAGAGTTTGTCCAGCGGTACCTGGGTGGTTTTTCGATCTTCGCCCAGTCTTGTGACGCGGAGTTTGATGAAGTGGTTTTGGTGGGGGAGGACGAAGATTTCGGAGATGGCTTGGCCGTTGTCTTTTGTGGTTAGGTGGAAGCGGGCGTAGAGGGTTTTGACGGTGGACTTATCCGTGCCGAGGGTGGCCTGCCCGGATTCCTCCTCCTTTGCCTGCTTGTAGATGCCGCGGCGGGTGGCTTCCTGGATGGCGTCTTTGGCGCTGGCGAATTCTTCCTGGATGGCGGGGCTGGTGAGATTGTCGTCGATCCTGGCGAGGCCGCGGTTGAAGACGTAGATGGTGATGACAATGCGGGGCTCGGCGGAGCTGTAGGCGACGCTGTAGCCGCCGCCGCTTTCGGCGGGGAGGGGGCGGATGTCGGTTTTTTCCCAACCTTCGACCTTGGGGAAATCGAGCTTGGGCGCGTTGTCGGCGGGGGGTTGGTTGGGATCGGCGCGAAGGGTCGGCGCGATCGCGAGCAGGAGGAGGGCGATGATCGTGGTGGTGCGCGGGGACATGGGATCACCTCTCTTTGGGGTTGAGGGGATTCTACCTTGAACGTGCTTCATCTGATAATGTTTATCCGCGGCGCGTGGTGGCGCGTTTACACGTCGGAGGCAGGTTCATGAGTCTTAAGCAGCTGATGGTGGCGGTGGTTTTGGTGCTGGCTCGGATTGTGGTTGCGCAGGATGCGCCGGCGGCGGCGGCGGCGCGGCCGAACATTGTTTACATCATGTCGGACGACCACGCGGCGCACGCGCTGTCTTGCTATGGGAGTAAAATCAATCAAACGCCGAACCTCGATCGCCTGGCGGCGCAGGGGATGCGGTTTGAGAATGGGTTTGTGACCAACGCACTGTGCGGGCCTAGCCGGGCTTGCGTGCTAACGGGGAAGTACAGCCACATCAACGGCTTCCCGGATAACAAGCCGAAGACGGTGTTCGACGGCAGCCAGCAGACGTTCATCAAGCTGCTGCACGATGCGGGGTATCAGACGGGCGTCGTGGGTAAGTGGCACCTGGTGTCGGAGCCGACGGGGTTCGATCAGTGGTCGGTGCTGGTGGGGCAAGGTCGGTACTTCGATCCGATCTTCATCACCAACGGGAAGCGCGAGGTGGTGAAGGGGTACGTGACGGACGTCATCACGGACAAGGCACTGGACTTCATCAAGAACCGCAAACAAGATCAGCCGTTCTGCCTGATGTATCATCACAAGGCGCCGCATCGGGAGTGGGAGCCGGATGCGAAGCACGCGAAGATGTACGACGATCACGACATCCCGCTGCCGGAGACGTTTTACGACAAGTACGAGCATCGCGGGACGGCGGCGCACGACCAGGACATGACGATCGCCAAGACGCTGACCAAGGCCGACGTGAAGATGGACCCGCCTGCGGGACTGAGCGGGGACAAGCTGACGGAATGGAAGTATCAGCGGTTCATCAAGGATTACCTGCGGGTGATCGCGTCGGTGGATGACAACGTGGGGCGGGTGCTGGACTACCTGGACGCGAATGGGCTGACGGAAAATACGATCGTGGTGTACACGTCGGACAATGGGTTTTTCCTTGGAGATCACGGGTGGTTTGATAAGCGGTTCATGTACGAGCAGTCGCTGCGGGTACCGCTGATCGTGCGGTATCCGGCGAAGGTGAAGGCGGGGACCGTGACCAAGGCGATGACGGTGAACGTGGATTATGCGCCGACGTTTCTGGAGTATGCGGGGCTGAAGGCGCCGGCGGACATTCAGGGGAAATCACTGCGGCCGGTGCTGGAAGGTCGGACGACGCCGGAGGATTGGCGGACTTCCATTTATTATCATTACTACGAGTTTCCGCAGCCGCATCACGTGCATCCGCATTTGGGGGTGAGGACGGATCAGTACAAATTGATGTTCTTCACAGATCTCAATGAGTGGGAGATGTACGATCTGAAGAAGGATCCGAACGAACTGAAGAACGTTTACCTGGAGCCTGAGTACAGCGACGCTCGCGAGCGGATGACCGCGGAACTGGCGAAGGCGCGAAAGCAGTATAAGGATGAAGCGCCTTAGACGGTTTTAGATGTGAAAATACGGCCGCGGAGGCGCAAAGAAGAGCGATTTATTTTCAAGCTGTTAATTGTCCGGAGAGGACGTGAGGACCCGAGCGCGCCTATGATTGAGTTGGTCAATTAACACGCAGCGCCGGATTGAGAGCGCTGCAGAGGTGTGCCATGAAATCCTTACGTTATGCGGCATCGGCGATGCTGGCGGCGGGGATGATGGCAGGTCAGCCGGCCGCGTTTGCGACAGACTCCCCGCCCATCCCACTCGTCCAGCCATCGGATACTCCTCCCACAACTCTTCCTGCGGACAATCGCCTGCGGGACGCCATCTCGGCGATCGAACGGGCGCCCGACCCGTCGAGCGCCATCGGCGCATACGCCAAAGGCGCGGCCATCGAGCGCGATGGCGTGGCGGTCGAACAGGCTTTTGTGAAGCGGTTGGCCGCGCTGGGCCTGCCGGAAATGGCCGAAACACAGGCGCGCGATTTGAGCAAGCGGCGTCCGGATGACGGCGTCGCCTGGGCGGTGGTTGCGTACATGGACGCGCGGAACGGTGATACGGCTGCGGGGCTGCAGGGAATCCTGATTGCCAACCGGCAGGCTGGTGATGACCCGTTCGTCCAGCGGACGGCGGCGCAGCTCATGGCGTATTACGATTACAAGGCGGACCGCACGCGAATTGACATCGCGATGCGGACCGCGCTGGAACAGATGCGGAACAATCTGAGGGGCAAGACTGAATACGCGCAGGCGTATGAACGGGCGAGCGACGCTTACGCGCGTGGTTTGGCGGCGGCGGCGGCAGCAGCCGTACCGGCGACGCCGGATTACCGCCCGCCGACCGATCCGTATGACAACTCCGCCGCGCCGGCGGCGGTGTATAACAACTACACTTACAACACCTACGCGCCAGACGCTCCGTACACCGACCCGTACGCCTCTTATTACGGGGGTTACGCGTGGTGGCCGTCGTGGTGGGGACCGAGTTTGGTGGTCATCGATCGGCCGTTCTTCTTCCATCACCGGTTTGATCGGGATGACTTCTTCGGGCACGACCGGTTTGGACGGGGCGACTCGTTCCATAACGACCGGTTTGGCCGGAGCGACTCGTTCCGCAACGATCGGTTTGGTCACGTGGACTTTGGGAATCGGTTCGATCGCGGCGACACGATTCATCGATTCGACGGATCGCGGCTGGGCGTGCAGCGTTCGTTTTCGCCGCCAACGCAGCAGTTTCGTGGAACGTCGGCGCCGCGGTTTGCGCCGTCGCGCGGCGCGATGCCTTCGCGCGGCGGGAGTGCGATGCCGCAACGTGGTGGCTTTAGTGGTGGTGGCAGGATGGGAGGGGGCGGCGGGGGCAGAATGGGTGGCGGCGGTGGGGGAGGTGGCGGCGGCAGGCGGTAGCGCGCTATCGGTTGAAGAGAATCCCCCGGGGTCGTCGCTAATGCGAACGAGCCCGGCGGGCGGGGGGGTTGCTTGGAAGGGTGGCGCGGTCGGGGGTAGACTTCTGGGATGTTCTATACATCGCGCGCGATGGGTGGCGTTGCGGCAATTTTGCTGCTGGTAATGCTTGCTTCTCATGCCGCTGAAGTTCAGCCATTGGCGGGAACTCTGCCACTGACGATGGAGAGGGATATCGCTTCGCAGATGGTCGATGGGGTGGATCGGTTTTTGATGAAGCAGGTCGAGCGGGCGGCTGCGGGGCGGGAGCAATTCTGGAAGCGGGATTTTTCTTCGGCGGATGCTTACGACAAATCGATCGCGGAGAATCGGGCGCGGCTGGGGCAGATCCTGGGGGTACGGGATGCGCGGCCGGCGCGCGTGGAGATGGAATTGGTGGCGAGCGTGGATCGGCCGGCGCTGGTTGGGAAATCGGCGGCGTTTGAGGCGTACGCAGTGCGGTGGCGGGCGTTTGGGGATGTGCATGGAGAGGGGCTGTTGCTCAAGCCCATCGGGCGGGAGCCAATTGCGGATGTCATTGCGATTTCGGATGCGGATCAGACGCCGGAGATGATCGCGGGATTGGACGCGACAACCGCGCCCGAGCAGAAGTTTGCCCGCCACCTTGTTGAATCCGGATGTCGAGTAATCGTACCGGCGCTGTTGAATCGAAAGCTGCAAACGCGCTCACCGTCAGGCCGAACCGGCGGCCCGGAGCTGAGTAATCGCGAGTTTGTATATCGCTCGGCCTTTGAATTGGGCCGCCACGTCCTCGGTTACGAGGTGGAGAAGGTGCTGGCGGCCGTGGATTGGTCACGGCGAGAGAATCCTACGCGGCCGGTGGCGGTTTTTGGTTACGGCGAAGGGGGGATGCTTGCGCTGTTCGCCGCGGCTTTGGATACGCGCATCGAGCTCACCGGCGTGGCTGGATATTTCAATGCTGTGGAGGCCACATTTGAGCAGCCGATCGAACGGAACGTGTTTGGATTAAACCAGCGTTTCGGCGATGCGGAGCTTGCGCTTATGGTTTGGCCTCGCCGGCTCGTGATCGAAGATGCGTGGGGTCCGGAAGTGAAGGTCAGGGGAAGAGGCGCGGCCCCGGGGCAATTGACCGGGCAGCTTCGCGGTTGGGATGAGCTAGAGAGAGCTGCTTCGCTCGCCGATCCGACCCGCAAGACCGACAAGCTTACGATTGGGATGGTGGTTCAAAAGAACTTTCCCTTCGGCCGAGAGGCGGCTTTGAAGATGTTCCTGGAACATTTCCACGCAACATTAAAAACTGCGCCCGAGCCGAAGGTTCTGGTGGAGGATCGCGACCCCGCCGAGCGCCAATTCCGCCAGCTTCACGAGCTTGACCGCCACAACCAGCAACTCCTCGCCGCTTCCGCCGGCACCCGCCGGGAGTTCATGAAGAAACTCGACACATCGTCTCTCGAAAAGTACGAGCAATCGACAAGGGCCTACCGAGATACTTTCTACAATGACGTCCTAGGCCGATTCGACCAGCCGCTCCTCCCCCTCAATCCGCGCACGCGCAGAATCTACGACACCGACAAATTCGCCGGCTACGAAGTCGCCCTCGACGTTTTCCCCGACGTGATCGCCTACGGAATTCTGCTGCTTCCGAAGGATTTGAAGGAAGGCGAAAAGCGGCCGTTGGTTGTGTGCCAGCATGGCCTTGAGGGCCGTCCCCAGGAAACCATTACCGGCGACAGCAAGTATTACCACGACTTCGCGGCCAAGCTGGCGGAGCGCGGGTTCATCACCTTTTCGCCGCAGAATCTTTACATCTTTGGCGATCGCTTCCGGGTGCTGGGGCGCAAGGCCAATCCGCTGGGGAAGACGATCTGGTCGATCATCATCCCGCAGCATCAGCAGATCCTGAATTTTCTGAAGACGCTGCCGAACGTGGACGCGAAGCGGATCGGGTTTTACGGCTTGTCATACGGCGGAAAGACGGCGATGCGGGTCCCGGCGGTGCTGACGGATTACTGCCTGTCGATCTGCTCGGGTGATTTTAACGAGTGGGTGGTGAAGAACGCTTCGACGGCGCTGCCGATGAGTTACGTGTTTTCGCCGGAGTATGAGATCTTCGAGTGGGATCTGGGATCGACGTTTAACTATGCGGAGATGGCGGCGTTGATCGCGCCGCGGCCGTTCATGGTCGAACGGGGACACTTCGACGGTGTATCAACGGATGAATATGTCGCGTTTGAGTTTGCGAAGGTGCGGCGGCTTTACAGCGGTCAGTTGAAGATCGGCGAGCGCTGCGAGATCGAGTTTTTTGACGGGCCGCACACGATCAACGGGAAGGGGACGTTCGAGTTTTTGCACAAACACCTGAACTGGGAGAAACGATGAAGGCTCTTTCGACGTGCGCGTTGGCGGTGATGTTCCTGTTGGCGGCGGTCGTCTGCCGGGCGGAGGAGAAGCCGGCGGACGTGAAGATGCAACCGCTGTTTAATGGGAAGGATATGACGGGGTTCAAAGTGCCGGAGCCGAACGTCTGGTGGAAGGTGGTGGACGGGGTGCTGGTCGGCGAGAGCGATGGCGTGAGCGCGGATCAGAAGAAGGGGAACGTGCTGCTGAGCGAGAAGTCGTATGGCAACTTCGCGCTGGAGTCGGAAGTGCGGTTCGGGGACAACATCGACTCTGGGTTCATCTACAGCAAGAAGCCGGATTTGCAGGTGCAGATCGGGGTGTCGCGGTCGCTGAAGGTGGATATGACCGGGTCGATTTACTACAAGGGGAAGTATCCGCCTGAGGCGCGGGCGAAGGGGGTGGAGAAGGTGCTGAAGGCGGGGGATTGGAACACGATCCGGATGGAAGTGACGGGGAAGGTTACGAAGGTTTGGCTGAACGGGCAGCACGTGCTGACGTTTGATTGTCCGGAGGCAGCGACGGCGGCTCCGGTGGGGTTGCAGATTCATCCGGGGGTGAAGATGAAGGTGGAGTTTCGGAATTTGCGGATCGGGGAGATCAAGTAGGCCGATTTCACCACGGAGTCACGGAGGGCAGGGAGGAAGACTGAGAATGACGCGCTCATCGATCAGGTTTCTTTGTGTGGTGATGTTTTGCGCTTCAGTCGCGCTGGGGGATGAGGTGCCGGAGGCTGCGCGATCGGCTAAGGGGCTCGATTCGGCGCTGAATTCTTTGCACGCGCCGACTCGGGATACCAAGGCACTTTCGGCGGGGGAGTCGCTTAAACATTTTAAGCTGCGGCCGGGGTATGCGGTGGATTTGATTGCGGACGAGCCGGTGGTGCGGCAACCGATTAATATTAACTTCGACGCGCGTGGGCGGATGTGGGTGACGCAGTACATTCAGTATCCGTTTCCGAAGGGATTGAAGATCGTCGAGTATGACCGGTATATCCGGGCGAAGTTTGATAAGACGCCGTTGCCGCCGCCGCTGGGGGATAAGGGGGCGGATCGGGTTTCGATTCACGAGGATACGGATGGGGATGGGACGTTTGATCGAACGAAAGTCTTCGTCGATGGATTGAATATTGCGACGTCGGCGCTGCCGGGAAAGGGGGGCGTGTGGGTGATGAATCCGCCTTACCTGCTCTTTTATCCTGACGCGAACGGGGACGATGTGCCGGATGGCGATCCGGTGGTGCATTTGTCGGGGTTTGGGTTGCAGGATACGCACGCGGCGGCCAACTCGCTGACGTGGGGGCCGGATGGGTGGATCTATGGGGCGCAGGGCTCGACGTGCACGGCCAAGGTGAAAGTAGAAGTTGCAACGGAGCAGAAGGGGACGACGGATTTCCTGGGGCAGGCGATCTGGCGGTATCACCCGGCGCGGCACGTGTTCGAGATCTTCGCGGAGGGGGGCGGGAATACGTTTGGGGTGGAGTTTGATGACCAGGGACGGTT
>JAQGHM010000089.1 GCA_028291615.1 Phycisphaerales bacterium
GCTGATCCCCTTCATCAACAGGCATTGATCGAGCACCGGCTTAAGCGGTTCGAGGATGGGTGGCGGCGCTGACAGGTACGTCTTGAGATCGGTCGGCCAGAACCGCTCCATGATCACGCCGTGCGGCATGTACATGAACCCCAACCGCACCGGCGGCTTGTACGCCGCTCCCTTGGGCTGATCGGCCCACCCCATCCGTTCCATCAAGGGGAGCGCGAGTGCGACACCCAGCCCGCGCAGGCAGGTCCGGCGACTGATGATCGATTTCTTACCTGGCATGGGATTCGTCTCCCTGGCGGTTGAGGCGGCGATGGGTGAACGGATAGCTGGTTACGATGCCAACCACAAGCGTCTGCATGCGGTAGCCGTCGTTGGCGAGCGTGCTGGTGAGCTGATCGAGGACGACCTCATCGTACCCTTCCAACTGATGGCACAGCGCGTACGCTAACAGTTTGCCGGTGAGGTTGCGACTGAAATCGTCCGTCCGCCCGGCGATGATCCGCTTGAGTTCTGCCGGCGTGCTGAAGCGCTTGGCGCCGGGCAGTTCGCCGGTGGCGTCGATGGCGCTGCCGGAATCATCGTCCTTGTCGCGCCAGCGGCCGATCGCGTCGAAATTCTCCAGGCCAAAGCCGATCGGATCGAGAACCTTGTGGCAACTGGCGCACGTCGCGTTGGAGCGATGCAGCTCGGTGCGCTGGCGCAACGTCATGTTGGCGATCTTCTGCTGATCCTGTTTTTCAAGCGACGGGACGTTGGCGGGGGGCGGCGGAACGTGTTCGCCCAGGACCTGCTCGAGCACCCACACGCCGCGATTGACCGGGCTGGTGCGATTGGGGAAGGAGCTCATCGCCAGGATGCCGGGCATGGTCAGGATGCCGCCGCGATTGGCGTCGCTCAGCTTCACCTTTCGCATCTCCGGGCCGCTGACGGTGCGGGTCATGTCATAGATCGGCGCCAAGGCGCCGTTGAGGAACGTGTAGTCGCTGTCGATGAAGGTCGTCAGGCTGCGGTTCTCGCGCAAGATGCTCTCGAAGAGCAGGCGCGCTTCATCGTACATCGACGTGCGGAGTTCGCCGGTCATCTGCGGGAACTTTGTGCCGTCAAAGGTCTTGCCGGCGAGCTTGTCCAGGCCGAGCCACTGGGCGCCGAATCCGTCGAACAACGCGCGGGCGCGCGGATCTTCGATGAGACGGCGGGCCTGCGCGGCGAACACCGCGGGGTCGAGCAGCTTCCCGGCGTCGGCCAGCGCTGACAGCTCCGCATCGGGCATGGTGGCCCACAACAGGTATGAGAGGCGCGCTGCCAGTTGATAATCGTCGAGCGCGACGATGTCGCCCGCCGCATCCGCTGCACTGGTTGTGCGCGCCGGGCCAGGCGTAATGAAGATAAACTGCGGCGACACCAGGACCGCCTTCACCATCAGCCGTACTGCGTCGGGGTACGATTTCCCCTGGTCGCTCGCCAGTGCGAACACGCGCAGCAAGACGTCGATCTCCGCGTCCGATGGCGGCCGCCGGTATGCGAGGCGGGCGAGCGAGCGGGCGATCTTCCGCGCTGCCGCCTTCGGATCGGCCACTGCTGCGCCTGCATCGACGCCAAACAGGCGTTGCTGCACGGCAGTAGGGGGTGCTCCGGGTGGCGCGATGATCCGGTTCAGCACCTCGTTCGCTACCGACAGGTACTGCTCCATCAGCAGAGGCGACAGGGAGTTGGTGTACCCAGCGCCGAACACTTCGTCGGGCAAATCATGGGCGATCTGCGGATCGACGCCGAACAGGTCGTGCAGGGTGTTGCCGTACTCAACCCTGCTCAAACGGCGAATGACGAACGGGCCGGGGTCCTTCGGGCTCAGGCGCTTCATCATCTCGATCCAATCGATGGTCGCCTTGCGCTCCTGCTCGGTGGGCTGCTTATCCTCATTCTCCGGCGGCATGTCATGGGTTTTGATCTGCACCGACGCGCGCTTCCAGAGTGTTCGGAAAGTAGCCGAATCCGGATTCTTGAACGCGCTTTGGAAGGTCACCCCACCCTTTTGCTTGTTTCCGCTATGGCAGCGGGCGCAGTAGCTTGTCATAAAAGGGGCGACCTGGCCCTTATACGTCTGCATGGCCGTGGAGCGCGCCGCGATCAGTGCGGCGTCGTCACCGCCTTCTGCCCCCAGCGCCGCGGATGAGCACAATGCCACGCCGCAAACGAACGGGACAACCAGCCGCGTAATAAATCGGGTCATCAGCAACGTATTGTCTCCGGAGTGACGCAAGCGAACCGCTATAGAACTACGTTAATTGCGGTCAGGCGTTTAAGGCGGCTTTGGACGCAACCGGAGCCGTAACTAATCGACGTTTTTCCGTCGCAATCCGTTTACGCGCAAAGAGATAGCCCTGTGGAATTCCACAGGGCCATGTTCTAAATGAAATCGGGGCGACAAGATTTGAACTTGCGGCCTCCTGGTCCCAAACCAGGCGCTCTACCAAGCTGAGCTACGCCCCGGGCGTCGCGTCATCATAGCATACGGACAGCGGGTTTCCATCTGACGCGCGCGCGCGCGCCGCGCGTTGGTTCAGCGGGACGGGGGGCCGTCCTCTCTCCATTTCCAGCTTGTCAGGACTTGCTCGAAATCCGAGGCGACGTCGTAGCCGTTGGAGGCGGCGGCCATGATGAGGTACATCCGTTGGCCGCGGAGGAGGAGAACGGCCAACTTCGGCCGGGAGGTGTCGGTACTGGAGGTCTCGACGCGCAGCCCTTCGACGGCATCGACACGAACCGGATCGGGAAGGATTCGACCATCGGGTCCGGCAAGGCGCGCCGCAGTTTCGCGCAGGCCGAGCGTGGTCTTGCCCATGTCCACCATGATCATCGCGCGGGGCTGAGTGGCCGATTCGCCGTCGAGCACGAGCATGGCGGCCGTCTGTTCGCTGCTTGGCGGGACGTCGCGCCAACCGCCCGCGATTTCGAATTTGAACGCGGGGAATTCGTGGGTTTTCGGGGTCATCGGAACATCCGAGGTGGAGGTTCGGGCCCAAAACCGCAGGCGGGGGTTGGCCTGCAGATAAACCGTGCCGCAGAACAGGGCCAGCACGATCGTAAACGTGAGCGAGGCGGCGAACTGCGACTTGGATCCGATGTGGTAGGCGACGTACGCGATGACCAGGGAAACGAGTAGCCCGCCGACGATCGAGCCGCCGAGATAGCTGATCGCAAACTCAGGCGCGGTCGCCCGAGCGACGGCGGTTTGCCAGCCGAACACGGCCTGGACGATGATGAAGCCGAGGAATGGAAATACCGCCCACCATGCGAGCATCGATCGTTTGGGGCGGCCCGGGGGATCGTAATTCACCCGTGAATGCTGAGGTTGGGTTGGTAATGGCGGAGGGATGAAGCGTTGATCCATAATGACCTCATTCAAGCGATCCAATGGTCCATCATCGTCGCGTGCGCACCTGACGCATTGTAACGTTGTGCCCGTTCGTCCGCCCGCTTGACGGAGCAGGAGTCATCAGCGATAAAATCCTACATGATTCACGATAACCTTCCCGCCGCGATCGAAAACCTCAGCGCCCGGATCATTGCGATCCGGGACTCTCTTTGACTTCCCGCAAAAACTGGCCCGAAAAAAAGAGCTCGAAGGGAAGATGGGGGAGACCACGTTCTGGGATAACCAGGAGGCGGCCAAGGTCGTCCTGTCCGAGATGAAGGTGCTCAAGACGGTGATCGAGCCGATCGAAAGCGTTCTAACTGGTATCGGCGACGCCAAAGCGCTGTACGAACTGGCGGAAGAGGCGGGGGATCAGGAGTCGATGGAGGAGGCCGACCGCATGTTGGCCGACCTCGAGAAGAAGGGGGAGAAGGTCGAGCTGCAGACGCTGCTCGATGGGGAGAACGACCCGCGCAACGCGTTCTTCACCATCCAGGCCGGGGCGGGGGGAACCGAGGCGCAGGATTGGTCGGAGATGCTGCTGCGGATGTACCTCTACTTCTTCGAGAACCGCGGCTGGGACGTGGCGGAGATCGACCGGCAGTACGGTGAGCAGGCGGGGATCAAGAGCGTCACGCTGCACGTGAAGGGGGAGTATGCGTTCGGATATTTACGCGCGGAGGCCGGCGTGCACCGGCTGGTGCGGCCCAGTCCGTTCAACGCACAGGGTAAGCGGCAGACGAGCTTCGCGTCGGTGACGGTGGTGCCGGAGTTCGACGCGGCGGAAGGGGATGGCGAGATCCCCGAGGTGGAACTGGACATCGTCGCCTTCGTGCGTTCGGCCGGTCCCGGCGGGCAGAACGTGAACAAGGTGGCGACGGCGGTGCGGATCACGCACATACCAACCGGCATCGTCGTGACCTGCTCGGTCGAGCGCAGCCAGCAGCAGAACAAGCGACTGGCGATCAACATCATCAAGAGCAAGCTCGAAGCGCTGCAGCAGGCGGAGCGCGATGCGGAATTGAAGGCCGTCATAGGCGACGTGAAGGGGAACACCTTCGGCAGTCAGATCCGCTCGTACGTGCTGGACGATCGGCGCGTGAAGGATCACCGCACGAACGTCGAGACGACGCGGGTGGAAGACGTGCTGGACCGCGGGGAGCTCGATCCGTTCATTGATGCGGAGCTGCGGCGGAAGAAGAAGATCGTGAAGGCGGAGTGAAAACGTGAAACATAAAACGTGAAACATGAAGAGTCGCGCGCTCTTCATGTTTCACGTCTTCATGTTTCAGTCTCCCCCGCTCACGCCGCCATCTTCACGCGCGTCCCGTCGCCGCCCACCACGCTTTGGATCGTCGGCGACGACCCGACCGATCCGAAGCTCACGGTGAACTGCGCGGGGTTGCCGCGGGCGGTCGAGCGGACGGCGGTGACCAGGTAGGTCACCGGCGAGGCGCCGGCGGGGAGCGAGCTGTCGGTGAACGTTCGCGACCCGGTGGCGCCGGCGAAGGTCCAGTCGGTCTGGCTGCCCGAGCGGCGCTGCAACTGGTAGATCGTGCCGCCAGCGCCCGAGGGGTTGGCGCATTTCCATTTCAATTCCAGCGACCCATCCTGCAGCAGGGCGACCGTGAAATCGGTCGGCGTGCCGGGGGCGGGGATGGGCGACGGCGTGGCGGGCGCGGGGATCTGCGCCAGCACGTAGACGTTGGGATTGTTGGTGATCTCCGCCTTGGTCTTGATCTGCTGGATCATGTCCGCCCCCATGCCCGGCGCGTTGTGCATGGCGCGGACCTTGTCGTAGAACGCGGCGGTCGCGGCCTTGGCGGCGGCCTGGGCGGCGATGTGGGCGGTGTAGGCGGCGCGGGTGTCGGAGGTGGCGGTTGCCAGCAGGGCGACCGAGGCGCTACTGAGGCCTACCGCGGTGGCGTTGGTGGTAAAGGGCGCGATGTGCGCCTCGTAAAACTCAAGCTTGGCGACGCGGTCTTTGGGGACGATGGCCATGGGCGGTGCTCCCGTGTGCGGGTTAGAGTGCGCGGCGCGCACGCGGGCCGCCGCACACCTGCACGGCGCACACACCGCTTGCGTTCACCGCTAAGATCGGCGCGGCGCGGGGGACACTTTATTTCGCGCCCGCGAAAATCGCCGCGCGCACCCGCCGGCGCCCCCGCCCTCCGCGTGTGAAAGGCGGATCACCGGCGGGAACAATCAGTTCTCCCATGGGAGAAATGAT
>JAQGHM010000122.1 GCA_028291615.1 Phycisphaerales bacterium
GAGGTCGTGCATGTCGCACGTGAAAACCATCGTTAAGCCGTATGCGGGAAATCCGCACGTACGGTTTGAATGGGGTCCTCAGGAAACGGAGCTTACAGGCCACCGCGCCTGAGGACTACCAATGACGCCCGATCGTCTCGCCCAGCAACTCGCCTTCCTCCTGGAGATCGACCGCCTCAAGCAGATCAATCGCCAGACCCTGATCGCCGACGGCACCCGCCGCGAGAACGACGCCGAGCATTCCTGGCACTTGGCGGTAATGGCCAACCTTCTCGCCGAGTACGCCCCGCCCAACGTGGACATCGCCCGTGTCACGCGAATGCTCCTGGTGCATGACGTAGTAGAGATCGACGCCGGCGACACCTACTGCTACGACCCCGCCGCCTGCCTCACCCAAGCCGACCGCGAACGCGCCGCCGCCGACCGCATCTTCGCGCTTCTACCGCCAGACCAAGCCAGCGAGTTCCGCAGTTTGTGGGAAGAATTCGAATCGCGCCAAACCCCCGAGTCGCGCTTCGCCGCGGCGCTGGATCGCGTGCAGCCGGTGCTGCTGAACTATCACACCCAAGGCCGCGCCTGGCAGGAGCACGGCGTGACCCGCGCGCAGGTCATCGCGCACAACCGGCACATCGAGGCCGGTGCGCCGCGACTATGGACCTACATCGAGCAATTGATCGAGGATGCGGTGGCGAAGGGGTATCTCAACCCTTGACGCTTAGTACCCGCGATAGACTCGCGTCTCGCGATATTCGGAATATCCGTAGGGCGGCGGCGGTGGCGGCGCGTAGCGGTAATCGTCGCGCTCGTAGTAGCGCACCGGCCGGTCACGGTAATACCCGCGGTCGTAATATTCGTCGCGCCGTTCCTGCCGATCGGCTTCGTTGCCGATCAGTGCGCCGCTGAGCGCCCCGATAGCCCCACCGATCGCCGCGCCGCCTGCGGTGCGGCCGTGCGAGTTATGACCAACGATCGCGCCGATGCCAGCCCCTGTGGCCCCGCCAATGAGCGCGCCATTGCCAGCATTGCTCGAGCAGCCAACCGTGCCGCCAACCAGGGCCAACCCCATCGACGCCGCTAGAAGTTTTCGTTTGATGTTTAGCATGGCAATAATTAAGACGCTTTCCCAGTCTAAAGGTTTGGCTGGAATGGGAGCGATCTGTTGATGCCGTAAGTCAAGTGGAAATCGGGGGTAAGAGCATCAATTCCCTGAGGCGCGGAGCAAGATCTGTCGCACCAGCGCCGTGGCGGCATCGGGCGCGTAGCCGATGATGCCGTCAACTTCCTGGCCGACCAGGCCGGTGGAGAGGTCCTCGGGGCTGTAGAAGAGGGCGGGTCTTTCGGGGGTGCCGCCGCCCGCGCGGAGGCGCGGCGATCGCGTGCTTCCGAGGCGGGGCTTGGCGTAGGCGCGGTAGAGGTCTTTGCCGGCGAGTTCCTTGACGAGCGGGTGGTCGGCGGGCAGGGGGGATTTGAGGGCGTCGGCGCCGCCGGGGAGGGCGGCGAGGACCGCTTGGAGGGAGTCGGCGAATTCGGTCGAGCCGCCGGTGCAGTCGATAAGTAGCGTGCCGCCGCCGTTGATGAAGTCGGCGAGCTCTTTGATCTGCGCCGGCGTGAACGTGTTTCGGCTGGTGCCGGTGAGATGGGCGACGGCGTAGGCGGAATTCTTGCCGCGGCCGGCGACGGCTTGGGCGGTGAGTTCCTGTTCGATCTTCTGGCTCTCGGCTTGAACCAGGGATTCAATCTTCGCCGTCTCGCCAGCCGCGACGGCGGCGGCGATCTGGTCGGGTGGAATGCGCTTGGTGGCGCGGGTTCGCAACTCCTTGGGATCGAGCTTGGGGACGGGGGGCGGGGGTTCGCAGAGCTTCCCCTCGCCGAGCGCGACGGGAGTGATTTGGAGATCGACCTTGTTCTGGTTGCGCAGCAGCGCGGCCATGCGTCGCCAGCCGCCTGGCTCGGGGTCCCAGTTGCCGGGATAGGAGAGGCGGGCGAGCTTGAGCGAGCGCTCGATCGGGGCGGCGGGGTTGGCGCGGATCGTGTAGGTGACGTTGCGGTTGCGGAGCCCCTTTTTATCGACAGCGTAGAGGAGGATGTCGGCGCCGAGCGCGTAAGGTTCGAGGCGGCCGTCGTACGGCGTTTGCCAGGTACGCGATGGGTCGGTCGTCTGCAGAATTAACAGTTCGCGCGACCCGTTGGAAAGGCCCTGTAGCGCAGGCTTGTTCTTAAAAGCCGCGCGGTGGTATTGCTCGTTGACGTAGATCGGGTGATCGTCGGGCAGTTCGCGAAATTCGCTGGCGGGGAAGAGGCGCTGGCCCAGCTTGGTGAACGCGGCGGTGAAGGCGGGGGAATTGCAGTCGGCATTGCCGAGGATGAGGCCGCCGTCTTCAGCGAACTGGCGGAGCTTGTTCTCCTGCTCGGGGGTGAACGTGAGGTCGTGCGTGCCGGTGATGTAGAGGACAGGCGCGTCGAGCAACTCATCGACGGGCGCATCGAGATTGGTGATCTGCCAGTTGAGCGGGCGTTCAAGCGATCGGCCCAGCCACGCGGTGAGGTTGGCGCAGTCGCGCGGGCGCTGGTTCCAGCTCGGTTTGACGGTCTTGTTGCCCGGCTCGTAGTGGAGCTTGTTGATGATGACCGGGCTGCGACCGCGGGCGAGGAAGAGGAGGCTGAAACAGGTGGTGGGGATGTTGTCGATGTTGTTGGAGAAGATGTCGGCGGGCGTGCCCCATGCGCCGGTGGGGGCTTGGGACTTGAGGAGGAAGTCGGAGCCGGCGGCGAACCAATCGGTCTTGCCGAAGTATTTGTATCCCGCGGCGACGCCGATGCGCTCGATGCCGTAGAGCGTGTAGTGGACGACGCTTGGCCCGCGCGCGCCGCCGGTAAATACTTGGTTGAAGTTTCGCGTCATCCAGTCGAGGCCGCGGGTGATATTGTCGTCCTGTTTGTTGCCGGCGCAGCCGAGGTATTCCTTGGCGCGCACGGCGTCGTGGGTGATGAAGAGGGTGGCGATGCCGGCGGCGGTCATCGAGGGGCTTTCGCCATTTTCGGAAGCCTCGCCCGGATTGTTGCGGTAGTTCCAGCCGCCGTCCTTGAACTGATGGGCGCGCCAGGCGCGATCCATTTCTTCCCAGACGGCGCTGCGGATTTCCGCGCCGGCGTTCTCGCAGGCCCAGAGCCCGAGGACGCCGTATTGGCTGACGGACATGTCGTAGCTGTCAGGCGGAGTCTCCGGATAGTGGAAGAGCCCGCGCGCGTCGCCCGCGCCTTTGATCTGCTTGATGAGTCGTTCGGCGTCGGCCTGCGCGAGGCGCCTGACTTCCTTGCTCGGCGGTAGCAGGTTCCAAAGCTGCGCGCGGCAACCGAGCGCATAAGCGCTGGGGATGTCGGCGGTCTTCAGGAAATCGAGCGCCTTGAGCAGCCGCGGGTCCTGCGGATTTTCGCCCGAGGCAACCAGCGCATACGTGACCAGCGCCGTCAGGCCGCCGCGATGTCGGCCCTTGGGCGACATGTCCCCCTCGGCGGCGATTTCCCAGGTGCCGTTTTTCTGTTGGGCGTAGAGATAGGCCTTGGCCTTGTCGATCGCCTTATCGACCTCGCCCGGCGCGGCGGCGCGGGTGACTGGCGCGATAAGTGAAAGTGTTAAAAGGATCGCGAACGACAGGATTTGAACTAAGCGTCGGTCGGTCATTGCAACCAATTCCATCACACCCCGATCAATCGGGCAAGTGAAGCGTCCTCTCTTAGCCGCACGGCTTGCCCGCGCGTCGCGCGCGTAACGTACCACTCAAGGCCCCGTTTGCGGCCACGTGACCATCAGAGTGCGGAGATCGTCCAGGTCCTTGTTCCCCGGCTGTACCGTATAAAACGCGCGGATGTCCGCGGTGCGCTTGTCCCCAAATCCCACCCAGACGACGTGTCCGTCGCCAAAGGCGACATTCGCGCCGTTGCGATGCCAGGTTGCAGGAAAATCAACCCAGCGGCCAGGTTGCAGCGTGACCGGGTAGTCCTGGTAAAATCCGCCCTGGTTGTAACCGCGCGGGTAATTCTATTCGAAGAATATCCCCACCTCGGCGTAGCGGACGATCTGGCTTATCTTTAATATAATCCACTTGTATTATTGTTCAAAGCCGTTGGGTGGGCTGGGGGGTGGGTTGAGGTAGTCGTTCATCGAGTAGGTGCAGACGCGCTCGAGGGTCGGATCCGATGGGCAGCGGTACGTCTTGCTGGCATTGAGATACTTGTAGAGCAACCCATCCTCGACCGCCGTCGTCGTGTTGCCGGCAGCAACCCACGCATTTGGATTTGTTCCGCTGGACACCAGGCGGCCCTTGTTCTCTCCGGCATACATCATCCAGGCGGTGGCGAGCTGCCGCATGTTCGACTGGCAGGTGGCGCGCTGCGCCTGCTCGCGGGCGCGGCTTAGCGCCGGCATCAGGATCGCGATGAGCAGCGCGATGATTCCAATCACCACCAATAGCTCGACGAGCGTAAAGGCGATGCGGCGAACCTGTGCGAAGGGAGTGAGCGCAGATCGATGGGACATAAGACACTGCCTGAAAACTACCGGAAGCGACGTGCAAAGATACCTGAGAATCTACCTTCCCCCTTCGCCCCATCGCAACCGAATTCTCGCCAAATCGTTTGGCAAAGGTGATGTCACCCGTTAATCTTCGGCGCAACGAGGAGGCTTTTCGATGGACATTCAGAATATGCTCTCGCGGCGTGGGATGATCCTTGGCGGCGTGGCGGGACTGGCGGCGATGTCCGGTTTGGCCGGCATTGCTCGCGCCGAACCGGTGCTGAAGAAAGAGGCGACGCCATGGAAGGGGCTGAAGGTTGGTTGCGCGACGTACACGCTCGGGCAGCAGTTCAAGACTGCCGACGAGGCGATCAAGGCGATCCAGCGCGTCGGCCTGACTTACTGCTCGATCAAGGATTTCCATCTCCCGTTCAAGAGCACGACCGAAGAGCGCAAGGCGACGGTGGAGAAGTTCAAGGCTGCCGGCATCACGCCGCTGAGCGTCGGCAATGTCACACTGAAGAATGACGAAGCCCAGGTCCGCGCGATGTTCGAATACACGCGCGACGTGGGCGTGCCGGTGATGGTCTGCGCCCCGGACAAGGCGGCGCTGCCGATCTGCGAAAAGATGGTGAAGGAATTCGGCATCAAGATGGCGATCCACAACCACGGGCCGGAGGATAAGAATTTTCCGTCGCCGTTCGACGTGATCGAAGCTACTAAGAACATGGATGAGCGGATCGGCTGTTGCATCGACGTCGGTCACGCCGCCCGCGCCGGCGCTGATCCGGCCGAGGCGATTGAGAAGATCGGCGCCCGCGTCTATGACATCCACCTCAAGGATCTGCAGCGGATCGACCGCCGCAGCATCCCGATCGAGTGCGGGCGCGGCGTGCTGGATTTGAAGGCCATCCTGACGGCGCTGCTGAAGATCAACTTCCAGGGCCACGTCGGCTTCGAGCACGAGAAGGACATGAAGGACGTGCTGCCGGGGCTGGCGGAAGACGCGGGGTACGTGCGCGGGTTGCTCGCGGCGATGTGACAAAGTCTCGTTGCGTTGTCAGACCGGCGGCGGGCGCGGCGTTTGGCGGGCATGCGCTCGTATTCCGATTCGTACCTCCGCCTCATGCGCGTTTGGAGCCGCGATCAACCGGCGACCACGCTGGTGCGCGCGCGGGCGTTCCTGCGGCGGTTCCCGCAGTCGGCGAACGTCTGGTCGCACCTGGGGCCGCTGCTGACGAGCATGGCCCGGTATGCAGAGGCGCGGTCGGCGCTGGCAACGTCGATTCGCCTGGAGGTCGAGCGCGGGAAAGCGCCGGCGGCGTGGACGTACGTCATGATGGGGGATTCCTTCGAGCAGGCGGGTGACTTCCCGACGGCGTTGGCGTGGTACCGCCGCGCGCTCGAACTGGGCGCCGACGACGCGGACATCCACTTTGCCCTTGGATATCTGCTGCACCGGTGGGGCCGGCTTGACGAGGCAGAGGAACTGCTTCGCAAGCCCCGGCAATGCACGACGGGCGACCGGGACGAGCCGTGGTACATGCTCGGCCTGGTGCAGCGATCGCGTGAGCGGTTCGCAGAGGCCGAGCGATCCTTCCGCAAGGCGCTGAAGCTCGACGCGCGGAACTTTCGCGCCAAGCGCGCGCTCGCGGACACGCGCACGGTGCTGGCACGTCAGCGCCGGCAAATCGTCGATCGCGGCAACGCGGTATCAAGCGCCACGGCCTACGAGCAGATGGATCAGGCGTGGCACGATGACAAGCCGGCGCACAACGTTCTGCTAGCGCGGGCTTATCTCGCGCAGTGCCCATGGAGCTTTTCAGTGTGGCTGGAACTGGGCATCGAGCTGAGCGCGCTGTCGCGGTACGACGAAGCCCGCGAGGCGCTGCACACGTCCATCCGCCTTCGCGAGGAATTGGGCGAATCGCCATACCGGGGCTCGTACGTCGCGATGGGAGAATCCTACCGCCGGGCGGGCGATTACGAGTCGGCCCGCACGTGGCTCGCCAAGGCGGTCGAGGCCGAGCCGGAGGATGCCGGCGTGCACATCTTCCTCGGCGCGCTGCTCGCCAAGTGGGGCCGGTTCGAAGAGGCGAAGGCGATGCACCGCCGCGGGACGGCGTGTGAAGAGGGATTGCCGGATGAGGCGTGGCACAACGTGGGGCTGATCCTGCGAGCGCAGGATCGGCTGGTGGAATCGGCCGAGTGCTTCGAGCGGGCCCTGGCGATCGACTGCAACTACACCGCGGCGCAGGACGCCTTGGCGGACGTGACGTTGGCCACGCGCCTCACCCGCCGGCGGCACGCCGCGCGCCCCGGGCGAGCCGACTTGGCCGCCATCGGTTAAGATCGGGGAATGATGGCGTTGTCCGAATATGACGTGCGGTCGCTGGAGGAGCTGTTTTCCGGCTGGGGCTACCCGCGCGGCAACACGAAGAAACTGCTGCGCCGATATTACGATTCCGCCGGCGAATCGATCGACGGCGTGCAAGTTGCGCGCGAGTTGAAGGAACGTGTATTGGGCGAAATGGGGTTGCGATCCACGCGCGTCCTGACTCGCCAGGAAGCATCGGACGGCACCGTTAAACTTCTGATTGGCGTGGGCGAGAGTTCGAGCACGTCCAAGCGTGCGCTTTCGCTCGCTTCGGCCACGGTTGGGGCTTCGGTCGAGTGTGTGCTGATGCCGTCGTTTCGCTCCGATCGCGCCGCCGGTTGCGTTTCATCGCAGGTCGGCTGCGCAATGGGCTGCGATTTCTGCGCCTCCACCAAGACCGGCGTCGAGCGGAGCCTGACGTCCGGCGAGATGGTCGAGCAGTTCCTGTGGTTGCGCGGCGAAGCGGCGCGACTGGGCCGACGGCTCCAGACCATCGTCTTTATGGGGATGGGCGAGCCGCTGATGAATTACGACAACGTTACGGCGGCCATACGGCGCATGGCCGGCGAAGACCTCGGCGCGATCGGCTGGCGGCACGTGACGGTTTCCACCGTCGGCATCGTCCCGGGGATCGATCGCATGACCGAGGAAGGCCTCGGCATGTACCTCGCCGTGTCGCTGCATGCGCCCGATGACGACACGCGCTCGGCGATCGTGCCGACCGGCAAGCGGTATCGCGTGGCCGACATCCTCGCGGCCGTCCGGCGTTATCAGGCGGCGACCGGTCGGATCGTCACCATCGAGTACACGCTGCTGGAAGGGGTAAATGATTCGGATGCCCAGGCGCGGTTGCTGGCGGAACTGCTCGACGGCGGGCGCATGCACGTCAACCTGATCCCCTACAATGCGATCGGCCCGGGCGTCAGCGGGCGCGAGTATCGCCGGCCTTCGCAGGAGCGGATGGACCGGTTCCTGGATATCCTGCGCGGGCGCGGCGTGGTCGCGCACTTCCGCCGAACCCGCGGAGCGGACATCGACGGCGCCTGCGGCCAACTGCGCGAGCGGGTACTGGCCTAGAGTTCATCATGCCACTCGATCCCACCCAACCCAAACTCGCCGGCGAAGTGACCGAACAGGATCACATCATCGGCCCACCCACCGCGCCGATCACGCTGGTCGAGTTCGGCGACTACGAGTGCCCCGATTGCGGCAACGCCTACCCGGTCATCAAGCGCCTGATCGGCGAGATGGGCCAACAGCTTCGTTTCGTCTTCCGCAACTTCCCGCTCTACAGCATTCACCCCCACGCGAGCGTCGCCGCCCAAGCCGCCGAGGCCGCCGCGGCGCAGGGCAAGTTCTGGGAAATGCACGACCTGCTGTACGAGCACCAGAAAGAACTGGCCGACATCGAGATGAGCAAGTTCGCCCTACGGATCGGCTTGGAGATCTACCGCTTCGACGCCGACCTGGCGAGCGAGCGATTCTCAAAGCGCGTGACGGCGGATTACGAGTCGGGGGTCAGAAGCGGGGTGACGGGGACGCCGACGTTCTTCGTGAACGGGGTGCGGTACGTCGGCGACAAAGATTATGGGACCTTGAAGGCGGCGCTGACGTTGGAATGCTGATTCGCCGTTCGGCTGCTAGCCAAGATTAACGATGCTTGCTCAAAGAATTGCTTGGCGTTATTCAGAGGTTGTCTTATATAATCAAACACAGAGGGTGGAGGAGAGGAAACGAGAGATGGGCTACACCTCGATTGGGCGCTCACGCACTGTCAACAAAAGTACTCGGCGGGCACACTGGATACTGGGCGGCGCTGCAGCTCTTGTGTTGTTCAAGATGTCGTCAGCACAGGCAGAAACGTTCGTGCCTACAACGGGGACGAGCAGTTACAACGTCAATACCAATTGGAATCCACAATCGGTTCCCAATGCGGTAGGCGCCTCGGCGAGCTTCGTCAATCCGACAGGAACGCGCACGGCCACGCTCGACGCCCCCATCACCGTCGGATCCTTTGTTTTCAATACCACGAGTGGCACCGCCTTTACCACCACCCTGAGTAACGGCACCGGCGGCTCGCTTAAGTTTGACGAGTTGGACGTGGGCCCTGCGACCATTACGGCCTCCGGTGATGGCGCCGCCAGCACGATTATTTCCGCGTCCATGACGTTGACCGATTCCCTCGTCGCCAACGTGAGCAATACCGTCGGTAACTCAACCTCGGGCGCTCTTACCCTGAGCGGAGGAATGACCGGCTCCGGCGGGTTCACCAAGCAGGGTGCGGGCCTGCTGACGATCTCAACAAACACCAAGTCGTATACCGGGCCAACAGTTCTGGATACCAACTCCGGTCGGACGCGCTATTCATCCGCGGGATCCGTTCTCCAAAGTTCCAGCTTCACGGTCAAGGCCGGTTCCCAACTGACCTTCGTTACGACAAACGGCACCTACACGTTTGGCGCCGGCAGCCTCTTCCTCAACGGGACCGGGCCGGGCCCCGCAAGCCCGCAGTCGATCTTCCCGGGAGTCATACGAAATGACACGGGCATAATTGCGACGATCTCTAATCCGATCGTCCTCCAATCGGATTCACTGATTCATGTGGAGGGTTCGGCAACGGGCTCGACCACCTTCGCAAATACCGTGACCGGGCCCGGCGGACTGGCGCTAACCGCCCCGAACAGCAGCGCTAACCAAGGACAGCTTGTCCTGGGTAATGTTGGCAGCTTCACTGGTGCGACGGTCATCAATGCCGGTAAACTGATCCTGAATTCCACGTCGGGACCCGCTCTGGGCAGCACCAGCTCGGTCTCCGTCGGCTCACAGGTTGCCACAAGTGGCGGGGCAATCGGGTACGTCGTGCTCGGTCAGAACGACCAAATAAACAACGCCGCGCCGATGACGCTTACCGGCGGCACCCTTGACACCAAGGGATTCAGTGAAGGAAGCGTCGACGGTTCGGGAAAAGGCGTCGCCGGCATTGGGACGCTGGCCGTTGCCGCCAATTCTCTAATTGACATGGGCGCGTCATCCAGCATCGTCGCCTTCGCCGACAGCAAAGCCGCTGCCTGGGGAAGCAACATCCTCAACGTCTACAACTGGAGCGGTAACCCGGACGTCGGCGGCGGCACGGATCGTCTGTTCTTCGGATCGGATGCGACCGGCCTCACCGCCACCCAGCTCGCGGACATCCGTTTCTTCACCGACGCCGGCGTCACCCCGATCGGCAGCTCGGCCGCGATGCTCGGTACCGGAGAAGTTGTCCCGGTCGTCAATGGCGTCCCCGAGCCGACCAGCCTCGCCCTCATCGGCTTGGGCGCGATCACCCTGATCGGCCGCCATCGCCGACGGTGAACTGCATCTCGTGCGTTCATCACGGTTTGGGCTGCGTGCTCGGTCGCGTGCTCGCCTGAGTCGTCGCCGGCATGCCGGTGACTTTGAACTCCATCACGTAAACTTGCCCGCTTGCCATCTCGCTCAGTGGCAGGCGAATTTGGCCCTGCGCGATTGGAACTTCGCTCTCAATCGCAGCGCTGGGCGTGAAGGCCTGGTCGCCTGAATCGGTGATCGTGGAGACGGTGACGTGCGCCGTTCCGCCGCGGACGTTTTTTAACACCAGCGTTAGCGGGCCGAGTTGATTGGCGGGGGCTTGCCCCGGCGTCGGCTGGGTGGTGGCGGCGCGGGCGAAATTCCGCGCGATCAGCAGGCGGGCGGTGCGCCTGGGTGCGTCCCAGGTCGCCAGGCCGTCAACCGTCTTCGAGCTCGAAACCTTCGCCGCATGGCCGCCGCGCTGAATGAGTTCGGCGTACGCCGTGTAGGCATAATAGATCGAGCGGGGCGTGCGATCCTTCGTGATCAGGTGGTGGAGTTTGATGCCGAATCGCTCGTCAATGCCGCGAAAGCTCGTCTCGCGATACGCCTGCTGCAACCCAGCCAGGAAGAGCACGGGATCGGCTGGATTGTACCGCCGGTCGATCGCGTTCGATGGGAGGATGCGGATATGGAAGCGGTCCGTTCCGTCCTGCCAGAATGCTTCGCCGACGCCATTGATGTGGCCGGGCAGGTCGGGCTTGAGCGAGTTCTCATGCCAGCAGACGATCGTCGGCGGGATGTCGTATTCCTTTCCGATCTTCAGAAACTCCTGCGTCCACGCGTAATCGTGTTTCGAGATGCTCGGGCCGATGAGTTGTGCCAGCGGATCGATCGAGCGGATCAAGCGCGCCGTGTGCACCCAGACTGAGAAGAAGTCGGCTTGGCTTCCCTTGAAGCTGGCGGCGCGATCGGGTTCGTTCCAGATTTCATATTCGACCGGCTTGGCGGCGAGTTGGTTTTGCCGCACGAGTTTGTCGACCCCCTGGTCCCACTTGGTCCAGTCCTTCTTGTCGCCGGGGAAGCGGCCGTCGAACTTTACCGAATCGCCGAGCGTCACCAGCGTGGGAATGCGATCGATCGAGAGCGGCCGAAGCGGCGCGAGCAGCGTGTCGGGCGGGTTCGGGGACGTCGGGCGGAGGAGCGGAACCGTATGCGCTTCGAGCGGGGCGAGATCCGTCGCCAGATCGATCGTCACCGTCTCGGGCGCGGGTGGTTGGGTGATCACGTTGGCCTTACCGTCGGGGTGTGAACATCCCATTGCGAGAAGGATGATCCCCACCAGCATGCTCAAGTACACCGCCGCGTGGCGGAGGCGGTTGACGCATTCGGCGACGGTGTTAATCGCGAAGTCGATCTGCTCCTGGTCGTTGGACTTGCCCAGCGAGAAGCGGATCGACGCATACGCGAGGTCGTTATCGACACCGATCGCCTTGAGCACGAAGCTGGGTTCCATGCTGGCGCTGGTGCAGGCCGAGCCGGAGGAGACGGCCAGGTCGCGCGTCACGGTGGCGAGCAGGTGTTCGCCTTCGACGTCCGCGAAGGAGAGGTTGGTCACGTGCGGCAGGCGGTGTGATTCGTTGCCGTTGACGGTCACGCCGTCGACACGCGCCATGATGCCGGCCTGAAGATGATCGCGCAGGGCGGCGAGTCGCGGCGATTCCTGCGGCATTTCTAGCATCGCCAATTCGCATGCCGACCCGACGCCGACGATCCCGGGCACGTTGAGCGTGCCGGAGCGGAAGCCCTGCTCATGACCGCCGCCGTCGAACAGGGGGGTGAGGCGGACGCGCGGGTTTTTACGGCGAACGTAGAGGATTCCTGCGCCTTTGGGGCCATAGAGTTTGTGGCCTGACATGCTGAGGAGGTCGATCTGATCGGACTCGACATTGATCGGAAGTTTGCCCACCGCCTGGGTGGCGTCGCAGTGGAAGATCACGCCGCGCTCGTGGCAGATGCGGCCGATCTCGCGGATGGGTTGGAGGGTTCCGATCTCGTTGTTGGCGGCCATGATCGAGACCAGGATCGTGTCGGGGCGGATCGAATCGGCGAGCTCGTTCAGGTCGATCAAGCCGGTGCGGTCGGGCGTCAGCCAGGTGAGGTCGTACCCGTTGTGCGAGAGTTTCTTGCAGGGGTCGAGCACGGCCTTGTGCTCGGTGGGCTGGGTGATGATGTGGCGGCCGACATCGGCGTACATGTCGGCGACGCCCTTGATCGCCAGGTTGTTGGATTCGGTGGCGCCGCTGGTCCAGACGATCTCCTTGATGTCGCACCCGAGCAGCGCCGCGACCTGCACGCGGGCCTGATCGACGGCGCGCATGGCGCGGAAGCCGAACGAATGCCCACGGCTGGCGGCGTTGCCGAAGGCGTCGAGGAAGAAGGGGGTCATCGCCTGGAAGACGCGAGGGTCCAGGGGGGTGGTGGCATTGTGGTCGAGATAAATTGGAAGATTCATTGTCCGCCCCCCTTATATCAGTCGTTGGGTAGTTTCTTCGCGTAGTTG
>JAQGHM010000082.1 GCA_028291615.1 Phycisphaerales bacterium
GCCATCATAGGCGACACCAACGCGGCGCGGATCGAAGTGCGCCGCCTCAGGATCGGAGAACGTCACCGATCCGATTTCCGTCGCGCCGTACAGTTGCCCGATCCGCACACCGAATTTCGTTTCGAACGCATCATAAACACTCTTCGGCAACGGCGCGCCCGCCGCATATGCCTTCCGCACGAATGACAATTGTTGCGCCTCGCCCACCTGACACATCATGTCGTACGCCGACGGCACCGCGGGAAACAGTGTGATGCCGCCATTTTCCAGTTGCGGCATGATGATCCCCAGATCCAGCCCGCCGCACAAATGAACCGTGCTCCCCGCCCACACCGGCGCGAGCAGGCCGTGCTCCAAGCCATAAGAATGGCACAGCGGCACGATCGACAGCACCCGGTCCTCCGGCGTAAAGCCGATGGCCGCACACATGCTGGCTGAAACCGCGTCGAGCGAAGCCGTATCCCGCAAAACGATCTTCGGCCGCGCTGTCGTTCCCGAACTACACAGCAGCAAGTCTAGCGCGCCGTCGCCCGGCTCCACGGCCGCAGCCCCGTCGCTCGCAAAGATTTCCGCCACGCCGATTGCCATGGGGACTTCTTCCTTAAGCGCAGCGCACGCACGATCTGTCCCAACGATCGCCGCTGCTCGCGCTTCCACGGCCAGCGAGCGCAACTCCACGTCGGTAATCTCCGCCGACACCGGAAACACGCTGCACCCCGCCGCCAGAATTCCCAGGAACGCGACGGGATATTCGATCCGATTCGGCACGCAGAGCATGACGACCGCCCCCGCCGCAATCTTGCTGCGCACGTGCCGCGCAAACGCCATCGCTCCGTCGCGCAACTGCTCGTAGCTTAGTTCCCGCCCGCCCGCGCACAGTTCGCGATACGCCGTCCGCCGCCCGGCAAGTCGGGCGTGGGCGTCGAGACGTTGGAGCAGTTGCATCGCCATGGCCAAGTTGCGCGGGCATCGCTTACGAGCCGTATGCCTGCGCCCCCCTTGCCCCAAGCGGCCACTCGACCGGCTCGGTCGCCAGCAGCGAAAACCGCTTGCGCCGCGGCACCAGCGGCAGGTACTGATTCAAACACACGCACAAGTCGAACAACCGTAATCGCCACCGCAAACACCAAGCCGGCCGCGGAAACACCTGCCCCGCCAGCACCGAGATCACCGCCTTGTGCATCTGGATCGGCCCGGTGCCGTTGAGGAACAATTCGCGAAACGAGTGCCGGTAAAACTGCCGGATCAACCGCCACAGCGGGCGCGATCCGCCGTCGATGTACCGTATGTATTGTCGCCGCGCCGCCGCCGGATTGCGCCCGTCGCGGATCATCGCGATCGTATGCCGCGCCGCCTCAACGGCCGACAACATCGCCAGCGTCACACCGGTCGAGAAAATCGGATCCAGAAACGCCGCCGCATCCCCCACCAGAAAATAACCCGGCCCAGCGTAAGGCCGACAGGCATAGCTGAAATCCGCCAGCACCAGGTTGCTCGTCTCACCCGTCGCCCGAGCCATCCGATCGCGCACGACCGGACACCGCGCCACCGCCCACGCCAGCATCCGGTTCGCCGGGATGCCGACGCGCTTCGCCAGATCCGGATCGGCCACGAACCCGATGCTCGTGTGCCGTTCGTCCAGCGCGATCAACCAGAACCACCCCTCGTCGCACATGATAATTCCCGGGTGTCCCGCCTCGCTGCCCGGTAATCGCTCGACCCCTTCAAAATGGCCAAAGTACGCCACCTTCCGAAGATCCGGATCGTCGATCGTTTTCCGGCTCCCCAGGTGCCGCCCCACCAGCGTCCCCTGCCCGCTCGCATCGAGCAGATACTTCCCGCGAATTTCTTCGCCGCCTGCCGACACCCTTACCGCGCCATTCGTCATCGCAAGGATGCGCTCGACGGCCACGCCTTCGCGCACCTCCGCGCCCGCCGCGCGAGCCTCCTTTAGTAGCAGTTCATCGAAGCCCGCGCGGGCGAGGTTCATCGTGGGAAAACCCGGCAACAATCCCTGATCGAACGTAAACCGAGAACTATTCGCATCATCCCCCATCCCAAACTCTGCCCCGAACTTCTCGACATGCGGAAGCGCCCGCACCTTCTGCTCCAGTCCCAATTCCTTGATCAGCGGAAACGCGCGCGGCAGTAGGCTCTCGCCGATGTGAAAGCGCGGGAAGCTCGTCTTCTCCAGCACCACCACGCGCAGCCCCGCGCGCGCCAGCACCAGCGCCGCCGTCGCCCCGCCCGGGCCGCCGCCGACGATTACGGCATCGTAAGATTCGCTGCTGCTGCCCTGCATGGCGGGATTCACGCTCCCAACTCCGCGACACCCTCGATCTCCACGAGCAATTCCGCCCGGCACAGATCGGCCCGGCGCATCTCCACGCGGCAATCGACGCCGAACGCACCGCGAACCATCGTCTCCAGTTCCTCGGCGTCGCAGGCGCGCGGGTAATACACGCGCACCTCACGATAACGCCCGAGCCACGCCTCCTGCCCCCGCGCCGCTACTCCGCCACCCCCGCCCACCTTGGCCTGCGCCGTCTCCACCACGCTTGCCAGGTTCGTCAACGTCTCGATCATCTGGAGCGACAGACTCGTCTTGTGCAGCGAATCCTCACCGCGAATGCTCGCCGTGCCGCCGACCAGGACCAGCCCCGGCGCTTCCAGCACCGTCGCCCGCGCGAAACACGGCGGCAACGGTCCATAACGCGCGGAGTAACGATGCGGGTTGACCTGCCGCGGATTCGACACCGAAATCCCCCGGCTACGCGCCGACAAGCAATGGACGACCAAATCAGCGCCGTTGTGCCCCACCCCCGACGCCGTCGCCACATCCTGATCGAACCCCTTCGGGCCGCCGTACCAACTGGCGAACGCTTCGTAGCGCCCGGCATTGAAAACCATGTATCGATCCCGCCGATCATCCATCCGCCCGTGGATCGACGGGATGTGATTCCAGAGCCTCACGGGATACTTAGCGTCCAAATGTCGCAGCCGCGCCGCGATCGCGCTGTAAACCTCATTCACCCTGTGTTGCAGCGCGTCGGCCCCCATCGTGACGGCATCCGCGATCCGCGCACTCGCCAGCGCATATTCCCCCGCGTCCAGCAGATCCACGCCAAGCTCGCCATTTACAGAACGTTTCGAAGACGCCGCCGCGCCCCCCACAAACTCCAGCGCCCAGCCGGGCGGCGACAGAATGTCCCGCGCCTCGGCGGGCGGCATCTTCAACGATTCGTAGGTGGCTTGTGGTTTGGCTGACATCCGTCTCAGTAGCCTGAAAACCCCTATATCAACGCAGTTTACTCGATCGGCGAAACCTCACAAGTTAACCGACACTTACCAGTCACGACTTTCCTTTCAACCCCACCCGCACGCCGCTAACCAAGCCCTGATAGTCGGTGCACAACGCGACGACCGATTCCGGCGTTTCCGTCCCGCGCGCCGCCGACAACCCCGCCACGTCCGCCAATCCTCCCCCGCGCAGGCCAATCATCCGGCCCGACAAAAGCGTACCCGCCAGCGATAGCAGCGGCCCGACGCTGAACGATTCCGCAAGATGCCCGTACACCGATGACACCACCGCCCCCGCGCAGCACCGTCGCAACGCTGCAAGCTCGGTGCGATCGATCCACGTCCCATTCGCCGAGCTGATCACGTGCTTGGGCGACCCGAGTTGCTGCAAGACCTCGCGGCACGCCTCCACGCGATCGGTGTCGCGTGGCCGCGCTGACGCGCCTTCGAGCACCCGCCCGTGCGCCCGACCGCCTCGCCCCTCCATCGATTCGCGACTCTCCAGAATGAACGAGACACCCGCCGCCCCCGTGACGAATCCACCCTCAGCCGCGAACGGCGCGCCGCCGCTCCCGACGTACAGCCCGCAATGGCGGTACGCCTCGTTGATCACCTCCGAGTGTTCCTCCGCCGCACCGATCACCGCGCGCTCCCACGAGCCTTCGGCGATCCGCAGCGCCGCAAGGCGCAGCGCATCCAGCCCGGCCGTGCGCGTGCCGATGATCGTCTGACACGCCCCCTTCACGCCGAGCATCAGGCTCAGATGCGCGCTCGACGCATTGGGCACGCCCTCGGCGAACAGCATCGGGTTCGCCCCAACCAACCCCTGCTTGATGATCTCACTGTAGTACGCCACGCTGTAGTTGGCCGAGCCGTGCGCGCTGCCGAGGATCGCGCTGCACTGCTGCGCGAACGCCGCCACATCGGCAATACCGGCGTCCTGGCATGCGATCGCCGTCGCGGCGAGCGTCAGTTTCACCTGTTCGCTCATGCGTCGGATTCGCCGCGCGTTGAGAAGGTGAATGTACTGCTCTTCGGCGATCGCGCCCGTGTCACGTTCCCAGGCACCGGGCGATTCAGACGACAGCTTCGCAATAAACGCCTCGTTCCCCACCGCGCCCGGGACGATCACGCCGATCCCGGTGATGAAGACGTCGCGCAGCGCCTCCGACCGGCCCGAATGCACCGCAGGCGTCGGCGGTTTCGGCGCTGGCCCCAGCACCACGCAGGTGTTCGCGCCGCCAAACCCCAGCGACGTGCTCAGCGTCGCCCCGATCCGCGCCGGCTTTGCAGCGCCGGTGTTTAGACGCAACGTCGGAAACTCCACTTCTTCTGCGGTCACGTTCGCGCAGGGCGGCGCGACCTGCTCGCGCATCGCGGTCATCGCGAGGATCAGTTCCACCGCGCCCGCGCCGCCTAACGTGTGGCCGAGGTGGCTTTTGAAACCAACCACTGGAATGCGCTCCAAGTCAGCGCCGAAGACTCGCGACATCGCGGCAAATTCCGCCGCATCATTGTCGGGCGTGCCCGTCGCGTGCGCCGCGACCAATCCAATCTCCGCTGGCGTGATTCCCGCCCGACCGATCGCCATCGCCATCGCCCGCGCTGCGCCGTCTCCCTCCGGATGCGGCTGGGTCAGATGGTGCGCATCGGCCGACTCTCCCCAGCCCAGCACCTGCGCCAATGCCTTCGCCCCGCGCGCCACTGCTCCGTCGGCGCGTTCCAGGATCACGATTCCGTACCCTTCGCCCAGCTTCATCCCCTGCCGGTCTTTGGCGAACGGCCGAAGCGGCCCCTCCGCGACCAGTCGCAGACTGTTGAAGCCGCCGTAGGCGTACTCACTGATCGTGTCGTAACCACCGCACACCACGAGGTCCAGTTGCCCCGTTTGCAGCAGCGTCGCCGCCAGCGCAATGCTTCCCAAACTCGACGAGCAAGCGGAACACGTCGTCGCTGCAAATCCGGTGAGCGACAGCCCCGCCACCGCCAGTTCAAGCGTGCTTCCGGCGAGAAATTGCTGAAGCGGCGCGCGATCGCCGGTCCGCAGGTACTTTCCCCCGCCGCGCATGCCGTGCAGCGTCGTCCCGAGCATGAAGCCACATCGCTGCCGTGGATACGGCAGGGTCTCCAGCGCTCCCGCCTCTTTGAGCGCGCGCTCGATCGTCCACTTCAGATACCGCACCTCGCGCGGCGACTGCGGTTCGTAATCCGTCGGCAGATCGACCGCCTGCCCGCCGAGCTTCCCCTCCGGCAGGGGCGACTCCAGCGCGGTCAGCGGTCCCATTCCGCACCGGCCTGCCGCCACGCCGCGCCAGGTCTCTTCGCGCGACGTGCCCAGGCAGGTAACGACCTCGGCCCCGGTGATGACGATCTGACTCGCGCCCATGGTTTACGCCTTTTCTCCTGTCGCCGGCTCAGCGTCTTCGCAGAAGGCCCGGTGCAGCACCAGCCATTGCTCCGGGTACGCCAAGACGTATTTGCCGATCACCGTGGCGATCCGCTCCATCGCCTCATCGATGTCATCGCCGACGATAATCGGATCTTCGATAAACAAGCGTATCCGCCCGTCCGGCGTTCGCACCGAGAAAACGGGGATGATCGGCGCGCCGCTCGCCGTCGCCAGCTTCACGGGCCCGGTCGGCAGCAGCACGTGCCCGCCCAGGAACGCCATCCGCTTTCCCTTCTGTCCGGGCATCACGCGATCGCCCTGAATGGCGACCACCTCGTCCGCGCGCAGCGCATCGCGCAGCCGCACCCAGACCGACCAGCCGTCGTCCACCGGTTGCTCGACCACGCCCAGGCGTTGCCGCAGCGCCTGGCGGATGCGCTCGAACCGACCGACGTCGCGCTTGAAGACGACGTGGATTCGCTTCTCATGTTGCAGTAGCGCCGCGACGGCCACTTCGAAGGAGCCCATGTGCGCCGTCAGCAGGATCGCGCCCTTCTTCGTCGCCCGCGCGGCGACGTATTTCTCGTGCCCCTCGATGCTCTCAATGCGGCCGACCAGATCCTCCCGGCTCATGCGGAGGCTGCGGCCGACCTCGCAGACGAAGTCGTAGAAGCTGCCCACCACGCCGCGCGTGAAACGATGGATGTCGCCTCGCAGCCGCATCCGCGCCCCGTTGGCGGTGGTGGCGGAGCGGATGGCACGCGAGCAGAAGATCGCCAGCCAGACGAACGGCGCCTTGGCGAGGCGGGCGAACCAGGGGGCGCGCTGCGCGAGGAAGAAGAGGCATTTCAACCAAAACCCCGCCGCCGCGGCGCGAACGCGCGTGCCCATTGTTCGGCCATGGTCGGCCGGAAGCATCTCCCTGAGTTCCGACGCGCCGATATTCTTCACTTGCGTTTGCCCTGCCCCGTTTCGTCTGCGCGGCCGCCGCCTTCCAAGGGTCGCGTGACGGACACGCCGGCCGGAACCTCCATCTCCAGGTCTTTGTCTTTCAAACCGGTGTTGATGCGCAGGTTAGAGAACGTCAGCACGACGCGGTCGCCGTCCGTGTCGATCGTCTGGGCGCGCTGGACGAAGCCGGTAGCGATCTCCAGCACGACCGTCACCTCGTCGATGTGCTTGCGCAGTTCCTCCTGCGCGGGCTTCATCCGCAGGGCGAGGAACTTGCCCTCTTCGGCGCCCTCGATGATCCCGCGCGCCGGGATGCGCTCAAAGGTGAAGTGTTCCTTGAGGACCCCCAGCCGCGGGAAGGGCGAGGCGGCCAACGAGCCCATTCGCTCGTCGGTGCGGTAGATCTCCATCACCTTTTGTTTTGGATAGAGCAGGCGGATTTCCTTGTTGTCGATCCGCATGACCGTTGGCTCGGGCTGCGCGGTGGTCCAGAGCGAGGTGGAGCCTTTGATCAGGATGTGACCTGCGGAGACTAGCGGCTTCTTCAAGAGGGGCGTGTGCTTTTCCTGGGTGAAATCGGCGGACAGGTCCTTGATCCCCGCGCCGCGCGCGTCGATCTCGACCATCAGGTTCCAGAGCTTTTCATCGACGCCCGCCGGGCGGGTTACGGCCGCAGGTTGCTCAGCGCCTGACGCGCGGCTCGAGATCATCCCGCACCAGAGCAGCAGGTACGCCAAGCGCAAAGCCATCACGACGCCTCCGCGCTCTTGGGCGTGCGATGCAGGGTCAGCGTGCCGCGGGCGACGATCGCGCCGTTGACCGACGCCTCGACATTGAACTGCTGCAATGCCCCCATTGCCCGAAGCAGTTTGCTTTTGAGCACGATGTCGGCCGGCGGCGCGACCGATTCGTCAAAGCGCACGTCGGCATGTGCGAGCTTGCCCTCTTCACCGCCGCCATCGATGGCAACGCTGGGACCCGCCAGCCCCGACAACTGCGCCAACGCTTCGACGATCAGCACCCCCGGCACCAGTGGGCGGCCTGGAAAGTGACCGGCGAAGAACGCCTCACTCCCGGCGAGCGACCAAATTCCCTCGGCCGAGTCGCCATCCCGCATCTCCGTGATCTTGCTGACAAACCGGAATGGCGGTTGATGCGGCAGGCGGGCCAGGTAATCGACCGCCGGCGACGGGGCCCCGCTGGCGGCTTGTTGCTTCTGCACGAACTGGGTCAGCGTGGCCACGCTTTCAAAGACCTCGCGACCCACGGCGGCGTTAGGGACTTTTATGCCGAATTCTTTCTCGATGCTCGTTACCAGGAGCAGGATGTCGAGCGAATCCATGTCGATGTCACCGCCGAAGAACGGCATATCGTCGGCGATTTGCGCGGTCGGCCCGAGCTTAAGGTCACGCCGGACGATCGTCTTCACGCGCTCTACGATTTGCGGGTCAGCCGCTGCTTCTGCTCCCATGGTCCTCATGTGCTTTGAATCCTCCCCTGTTTACGTCTGATCCGAGAATATGGATTCTCCCCATTTTGAAAGGCGATGCAACCAATTCAGTGGCAGAAGACCTTCGGGTTGCCCAAAACCGTCCGCACCAGCACGGCAGGGTATTCGCAATATTTCGCCGCACCGGCGGCGGTGACGTTGCCCTTGGGTTGCACCTGGTAGCGCTCGAACCAGTAGCCGTCTTTGTTCGCGCGGCAGACTTTGCGGGTGGAGTCGATCAGGCGCTGAGTCTCGCCGGCGGCGAGGCAGGCTTGGGCTTCGAGGTACCAAACGCGCCCCATCGCGGCGACATCTTTGAGTGGCGGCGCGCCAAACGGGAGTGGTTCGTGGTATTCCCACTTCTCGTAAGCTTGCGGCTTAGTGACGCTCTGTGTGGGCATGTCGCCGGGCCAGAAACCGTCGGCGTTCATCAGGCGCGGCCAGAGCAGTTTCAGGTGGGCCGGGGTGGCGAGGCCGAAGGCGACGGCGGCCCAGTTCACATCCGACAGGCCGTGCGTATCAACCAGGCCGCGGTCGGCGTGGATGTATTCGGCGAAGTGATCTTCGCGCCAGAAGGCGGTGACGAAGTGGTCGGTAAGCGCGTCGGCGTGGGTGGACCAGGTTTGGCCTGCTTTGCCCATGAGCCGCGCGAGTTGGCGGAAGGCGTGGGTGACGTAGCACTGGGTGACGCCGTCCCAGCCGTAGCGCGGGGGGAGCTCGGTGTAGAAACCGGAGCCGCCGATCAAGCCGTTGTCGGTCTTTTGACTGAGCAGGTATTTCGCGGCGGCTTCGAGGGAGGGGAGGCGCTCGGCTAGCCATGAGGCGGATCGCGTGGCGTCATAGATCTCGGCGGCGGTGAGGATGTAGCTGACCGCGCCCAGCGTGCGCAGTGGATTGGCCTTGGGCTGCCAGTGATCGAAGAGGCCGATCCATTGCCGCGTCGCCTGGCTGGTGGCCGGGAGATTGGGGCGCTGCGGCGGCGCGTAGGTGAAGAGATCGTCGGGGGATTTGAGGCCTCGCAGCCAAGTGCCGTCGTTTTTGGTCGTGCCGACGAAGATGGCGAAGGGGATGTTGCCGTCCTTGCGCTGGGCCGCGCGGACGAATTCGAAGTAGTCCAGGATCAACTGCGTGCGCCCCAGGAGGAGATACGCGCCGGCCATCTGCCAGGAGTCAAGGCCCGGCCAGGTGGAGTCCGCGCCGTAGGCCGAGCCGTCGGCGCTGATGGTGAAGTGGCCGGGGTATTGTTGCTCGCTGGCGGCGGTCTTCAGGTTCTTGTCGATCGCCAGCTTTACTCCGGCCTGGATTTCGGGATCGACGATGCGGGAGACGAGGTCGGCGGCTTCGGCGGGAGAGTTCGCGAAGCGCGAATCGGGGGAAGATTGAGCGAGCAAGTCGCCAGAGGCGAAGGTGGCCAGGCAACCGCCAGCGGTGGAGGCGAGGAAGGTTCGGCGGGAGAACGTCACGCGGGGACCTCGAGCGCCACCTTGCCTCGCGTGTGGCCGGACTGGCCGTATTCCCACGCTGCCTTGGCCTGCGCGAGCGGGTAAGTCTTGGTGACCTCGGTTCGCAATGTCCCGGCGTCGAGCAACTCGGCGAGTTGCTTCAGGCCAGCGACCGACGGCTTCATCTGCATCATCAGCGCCCGCACCTTGTAGCGCGCGGCGTATTCCTGGTTTGGCGGCTGACTCGTCGCCACGAGCCGCCCCCCCTGCTTGAGCACCGTAAACGAGCGCCCCTGCGTTTCGCCGCCCAGCAGGTCCAGGACCAGGTCGACATCCTTGACCACGGTATCGAACGGCGTGGCCTTGTAATCGATCACCTGGTCCGCGCCCAGTGATTTGACATACTCCGTATTCGCGGCCGACGCCGTGGCGATCACCTTGGCGCCTTTCCAATGCGCGAGCTGCACCGCGAAGCTTCCGACCCCGCCCGCCGCGGCGTGGATCAGCACCGTCTGCCCGGCCTGGAGGTGGCCGTGATCGAACAGGCCCTGCCACGCGGTCTGTCCCGCGACTGGCACCGACGCGGCCTGCAGGTGAGTCAAACTCCGCGGCATGTGTGCGACGGATTCGCCCGGCGCGGCGACGAACTGCGCGTACGCCCCCTTCGGGCAATCCCCATAGACGGCGTCCCCCGGCTTGACGTGATCGACGCCCGCGCCCACCGCCTCGACCTCGCCGGCGAATTCACCGCCGGGGATCGCGGGAAAATCCATCGGCACCATGTTGCGGAACGCGCCCGAGGCGAGCTTGTAGTCCCACGGGTTGACCGAGGTGCCGCGCACGCGCACGAGGACCAGGCCGGCGCCGGCGCTGGGAAGGGGCGCGTCTTCATAGCGCAACTGCTCGGGCCCGCCGTAAGCGTGATAGCGGATGGCTTTCATCGTCGTCGTCGTCGTCGTTCCCATGTCAGTCACCTCTCAGCGATAGTTGTTGAACTGAATCGGGATCTCCGGCGGATGCGCCTTGAGGTGGGCGATGACGGCCTGCAGCTCATCCTTCTTCGAGCTGCTCACCCGCAGCGCTTCGCCCTGAATGCTGGCGTTGACCTTCAGCTTCAGATCCTTGATCCCTTTTTGAATGGCCTTGGCGGTTTCCTTGTCGATGCCGTCCTTGAGCTTGACCTTCTGGCGGAGGGTCTTATGCGTGGCTTCTTCGAGCTTCTGTTTATCCATGCACTTGGGATCTACGCCGCGCTTGATCATCTTGGAGATCAGGACGGTGCGGACAGCTTCGAGCTGGGCCTCGTGATCGGCCAGCAGCGTCAGCTCCTTCTCCTTGCGATTGAACTCGATCATGGCGCTGGTCCCCTTGAAGTCGTAGCGGGTGCCGATCTCCTTGAGTGCCTGGTTGACGGCGTTGTCCATTTCCTGGAGGTTGATCTCGGAGACGATGTCGAAGGAGGAGTCGGCGGCCATGCGCGCCAAGGGTGAGCGCGGGGGGGCGGGTTGTCAAGGTTCGGGTGGTAAGATGGGGGGGAGGAATTTTGCGTTTTGCGTATATGTCGCATCCTGTCGCATTTGGTCGCATCGGCGGCTTGGCGGAGTTGGGTTTCGGTGGGTTTGTTTGTCGGTTGCGCGGTGGCGGAGGCTGGGGATTGCGGTTTTCCGGTTGGGAATGGGGATTGGTTGGGTTTGTTTGGTAATGCGCGCTTGAAGGGGGTTGGAGTTGGTTGGGGACGAGGGGTTTGTCGGAGCGGGGATTGGGTGTGGACGGAGCGTTGGCGCGGGGGGTGATTTCTTGTTGCGGGAAAGCGATGGTCATGAGGCCCCCTTTCTGTGAACTATGGGCATCTTAACAGATTCCGTACACAATACAAGCTGATTTGGGTGAATTTTCGAGCGGGAAGGGACCTTCAGTTTTTGGGGGATCAACCGCGATGGCGCGATGGTGCGAAGGCGGACGCGAAGGAAGAAGTGAGAAGCCGTGCCAAAGCTAGGTCTTTGCCAGCTTTTCCA
>JAQGHM010000143.1 GCA_028291615.1 Phycisphaerales bacterium
TGCTGTTTGCGGCGATCGGGTTGGTGAGTTGGCTGACGATGGCGCGGGTGGTTCGGGGGCAGGTGCTGAGTTTGCGGTCGCAGCCGTTCATCGAGGCATGCCGGGCGATGGGGTTGAAGGAGTCGCGGATCTTCATCCGGCATATCCTTCCGAACCTCGTGGGGCCTATCATGGTTTACGCGACGTTGACGGTGCCGTCGGCGATATTGCAGGAATCGTTTTTGAGTTTCCTGGGCGTCGGCGTGAACGCGCCGCTGCCGACGTGGGGAAGCCTGGCGGCGGACGGGGTGACGAAGCTTAGCCCGGTGAAGGTTCACTGGTGGCTGCTGGTTTTTCCGTGTACGCTGCTGGCGGTAACGCTGCTGAGTTTGAACTTCGTGGGGGACGGTCTGCGGGACGTGTTTGATCCGAAGAAGGAAGCCGCGAAGATATAGCATTATGCGGAAAGTGAAGTGGATTTTCTTCGGGTATTTAGCGGTGGTGGGGGCGCTGGTGGTGGGGATCGCGTTGTCGTTCGCGTCGGTGTCGGCGCGGGATCCGGACACGCTTTACATCGTTTACATTTCTGACATCAAATCGCTGGACCCGGCGGAGATCAGCGACGTGCCGAGCTCGCGGATCGCGGGGAACCTGTTCGAGTGCCTTTATAACTACGATTATTACAAGCGGCCTTACGAGCTGATCAGCGAGCTGGCGACGGCGCTGCCGGAGATCAGCAAGGATGGGCTCGAATATACGATCCACCTTCGCAAGGGGATTCACTTCTACGATCCTGATGGCGCGGTTTGGCCGGGGAAGACGGGGCCGGAGGTGAAGGCGAAAGATTTCATTTACGCGTGGAAGCGGGTGCTCGATTTCCACCTGCCGAACCCGAACGCGGCGATATTCGACGCGGTGGTTGGGGCGGACGAATGGCAGAAGTACACCGAGGATACGAAGGACGAATCCAAGATCGATTGGGATCGCCCGATCGCGGGCTTTGAGGCCACGGACGATTACACGATCCGCATCAAGCTGAAAGAGCCGTTTCCGCAGCTCGTTTACGCGCTGGCGCACCTGCCGTCGGCGCCGATGAGCAGGGAAGCGGTCGATAAGTACAAGAAGAAGACGCGGCAACACCCCGTGGGCACCGGGCCTTACAGCCTGAGTTACAACGATCACCTGCAGCAGCAGCGCATCCTGCTGAAGCGGAACCCGATCTATCGCGGTGGGCCGATGGTGGACCCGGGGACGCCGGTCGCGGCGAAGGATAGGCTGCCGAAGATGGATCGGATCCAGTTCGAGTTTTTTGAGGAGGATCTGCCGCCGTGGTACGTCTTCCGCGAAGGGCTGTTTGATTATCACGGGATTCCGAAGGACGCGTACGGACAGGCGATCCGCACGGGGACGGAGTTGACGCCGGAACTGGTGAAGCAGGGGGTGACTCTGGTCAAGGAACCCGAGCCGTCGATTTACTACTACGGGTTCAACATGCAGGACCCGCTGGTTGGCAAGAACAAGTCGCTGCGGCAGGCGATGTGCATGGCATTTAACCGGGACCAGTTCATCGCGACGTTTCGCAACGGGCGGGGAATGAGGCCGGTTGGCCCGATCGTCCCGGGATTTCCGACGTTCGATCCGAACCTGAAGAATCCGTACGCCGAGTTCAACCTAGAAGCGGCGCTGGAGAAGATGAAGGAGGCGGTGCGCGTGAACGGCGGCGAGCCGATCCCGACGATCCGCCTGCTATTGCCGGGGAGCGACACGACGTTCCGGCAGATGGGGGATTTCGTCCAGCGGAACATGGCGCAGATCGGGGTGACGCTGGACGTGGATTACACGAACTGGGCGAACTTCCTGGAGCAGGTGGAGAAGAAGAAGACGGCGCAGTTTTATCAACTCGGCTGGAACACGGATTGGCCGGATGAGCAGAACATCCTACAATTGTTCTGGAGCAAGAATATCTCCGAAGGCGGGTTGAACAGTTCGAATTATGCGAATGCCGAGTTCGACAAGCTGTACGAGCAGGCGAAGGTGATGTCGGACAGCCCGGAGCGCCGCGAGCTGTATAAGAAGATGCAGGCGATCGTCAACGAGGACTGCCCGTGGATGGGGATGTTTTACCCGATGGATTTCGCGCTTCAGCATCGGTGGTTGAAGAACTTCAAGCTGGTGGACTACGTGCACGGCTGGATGGCGAACCTGGAGATCGACAAGGAGCTTCGCAAGCAGGGTTTGCCCAGGGGTTAATCGCAAAGCGAGAGGATTTCGTCGCGCATGTTGGCTTACGTGATTCGAAGAATCCTGATGACGGTCCCGATCGTGCTGGGCATTCTGCTGATCACGTTCGTGCTGTTCTCTTACGTGGCGCCCGACCCGGCGTTCACGGTGGCGGGGCGTGGGAAGAAGCCGGCGCAATTGAGGGCGATCCGAAAGGAAATGGGGCTGGATAAACCGGTGTGGCTGGATTCTCGTGCGAAGGCCGAGCAAGACGGGCGCGAGTACAAGGGGCATTTCAACTCGCAGTTCTTCGATGTCGTGCTCTGGCGGTTTCCGGAGTCGATCAAGTATCACCAGCCGGTGGGCGAACTGATCGCGCGCAAGGCGCCGGTCTCGCTTGCGGTGCAGTTGCCGATCTTCCTGATCGAACTGGGACTGCAATTGATCCTGGCGCTGATCTGTGCCTTCAATCGTGGCCGCTGGCCGGACCTGGTGGTGACGTTCGGTGCGGTGCTGGGAATGTGCGTGCCGTACTTGAGCATCATCATCCTCGGGCAGTCGGTGCTTGGGTTTGGAGCGGGGATCTTTCCGGTGGCTGGGTGGGATACGGGGTTGAAGAGCGTGCACTTTATGGCGCTGCCAATTTTGGTGGGCGTCGCTGCTGGGTTGGGCGGCGGGGTGCGGTTTTATCGCACGGTGATGCTGGATGAGGTTTACACGGATTACGTGCGCACCGCTCGCGCCAAGGGCGTGAGTCGGAACAACATGATGCTGACGCACGTGCTGCGGAACGTCTTCATTCCGGTGGTGACGCAGACAGTCACGGTGCTGCCGTACCTGCTGCTCGGATCGTTGCTGCTGGAGCGGATGTTCCAGATTCCCGGATTGGGCGGGTTGATGGTGGAGGCACTCTTTAATAACGATCGCCCGATCCTGCTGGCGATGACCTACGGCATATCGATCGCATACTGCGTGATGCTGATGTTGACCGACATCGCTTATACGCTGGTCGATCCGAGAGTGAGGTTGTCGTGAGCAGCGCGGCGACGCCGGCGGCGGTGGATACCGTGATGGGCGCGGTGGCTCTGAGCGAGCGGCCGCGCTCGCTCTGGCGGGACGCGATGGCGCGGCTGCACACGCGGAAGTTGAATTACGTTTACGCGTCGGTGCTGGCGATTTACGCGCTGGTGGCGATCATCGCGTTCACGCCGCTATTGGGAAAGAGCGTCTTCGATGCACAGGTCGGCGCGCAGTACGCGCCGCCAGCGTTCACGGGGACGGTGGAGCAGGGGACAGCAAATGAGCACTCGACAATTCGACCGAGCCTCTGGTTGGGGACGGATATCGCCGGGCGGAGCGTGCTTTACAAATTGCTGTACGGCACGCGCGTGGCGCTGACGGTCAGCTTGCTGGCGAGCATCCTGAGCGTGGTGATCGGAACGGTGCTGGGTTTGCTGGCGGGGTATTATCGCGGGTGGGTCGATGCTTTGATCACCTGGTTATACACGACCATCAACAGCATCCCGTGGATTTTGCTGATGGTGGCGCTGGCGTACGCGCTGAAGGACCGCGAGTTCAAGATGTTCGGCCAGGAGTTTAAGCTGGTCGGCATCCCGTCGATCGTGATGGCGCTGGGATTGACGAGCTGGGTGGGATTGTGCCGCCTGATGCGCGGCGAAGTGCTCAAGCACCGCGAGCGCGATTACGTGGCGGCGGCAAAGGCGGTGGGGGCGGGGACGTCTCGCATCATCTTCCGGCATATCCTGCCCAACACGTTTCACCTGGTGATCATCGATTTTACGCTGGGGATCGTCAGCTTCGTGCAGGCTGAAGTCATCCTGAGCTTTCTGGGGCTGGGCGTGAAGGATCAGCCTTCGTGGGGCGTGATGATCGATGACGCCAAGCTGGAACTGATGCGGAATGTGTGGTGGCAGTTTGCCGGGGCGACGGCGGCGATCTTCGGCTTGTCGATCTGCCTGAATTTCCTGGGCGATGCCTTGCGCGACGCGCTGGACCCGCGACTTCGAGGGGTGGACTAATTCACATGGCAAAACCGTTACTCGAGCTTCGTGATTTGAATGTCGCGTTTAATACCGAGCGCGGGCAGATCCGCCCGGTGCGCGATGTATCGTATTCAATCTATCCCGGGCAGACGCTGGCCGTCGTGGGGGAGAGCGGCTGCGGCAAATCGGTGACGGCATTGTCGATCCTGCGGTTGATCCCGTCGCCGCCGGGGAAGGTGCTCTCGGGGGAGGTGCAGTTCGAGGGGCGGGATCTGCTGGACCTGTCGGAGCGGGAGATGCGCGGCGTGCGCGGGCGCGACATCGCGATGATCTTCCAGGAGCCGATGACGTCGCTCAACCCCGTCTACACGATCGGCGACCAAATCGCCGAGGCCGTGATGCTGCATCAAAAGGTCAAGCAGAAGCAGGCGTACGAGATCGCCGAGCAGGCGATGCGCGACGTTGGCATCTCCGATCCGGGCCGCCGATTGTTCGAATATCCGCACCAGATGTCCGGCGGAATGCGGCAGCGCGTGATGATTGCGATGGCGCTGTCGTGCAAGCCCAAGCTGCTGATCGCCGACGAGCCGACCACTGCGCTGGATGTGACGATCCAGGCGCAGATCCTCGAACTGCTGCGCAAGATCCAGCGCGACACCGGGATGGCGATGCTGCTGATCACGCACGACCTTGGCGTAGTGGCCGAGAACGCCGACGTGGTGGCGGTGATGTACGCCAGCCGGGTAGTGGAATATGCGCCCGTGGAGGAGCTATTCGACGCGCCGCTGCACCCGTACACGCAGGGATTGCTGAAGAGCGTGCCGCGGCTTGGGGCGCACTCGGAGCGGCTGGTGTCGATCCCGGGGACGGTGCCGAATCCGGCGCGGTTTCCGGGCGGGTGTAAGTTTCATCCGCGATGTCCCCGCACGCGCGAGGCGGCGGCGGTTGCGGGAGCGGAAACGGTTGAGGTGGTGACGGCGGAGGAACGGTTTCGGGTGTTGGAGACTTGCGCGGTGAAAGAGCCGTTGCTGCGGGAAGTTTCGAAGGGTCATTGGGCGGCTTGTCATTTGGCCGAAGGGTTTGAGTCTTCGCCTACGACGCGGCCTGATTTGGCGAATAAACGAGCGGTGGTGGCGCGGGCGGTGGGGAGCATGATTACTTAGCGCGAGAAAAGTACAGCCGCAAAGATGCAAAGATCGCAAGAAGCGCAGGTTAAGCTGTTAGTCGATGTACGATTGGACGGAGCAAATCAATTGAGTCAGTTTCCCTCGTCTCCCACTCTTCCCGCACCGGCGACGCCGCCTCCCTTGAATGCGGGGCCACCGCTTTTACAGGTGCGCAATTTGCGCACCTGGTTCCCGATCAAGCGCGGCGTGTTTCAGCGGACGGTGGGGCAGATCAAGGCGGTTGACGGCGTTAGCTTTGACGTGCAGGCAGGGCGTACGCTGGGACTCGTGGGCGAATCGGGTTGCGGCAAGACGACCGTGGGGCGCACGATCCTTCGCCTGATCCCGGCAACGACCGGCTCGGTGACGTTCAAGGGCGACGACTTCTTCGCGCATCGCGGGGAAGACCTTCGCCACCTCCGGCGGCAGATGCAGATCATCTTCCAGGATCCGGTCAGCAGCCTGAACCCGCGGATGACCGTCGGCAACATCGTCGGCGAGCCGCTGACGGTGCACAACATCGCCTGGGGCAGCGATCGGGTGGATCGCGTGGCGGCTCTGCTGCAGCGCGTAGGGCTCGACCCGTCATATGCTTCCCGCTACCCGCACGAATTCTCAGGCGGGCAGCGGCAGCGCATCGGCATCGCGCGGGCGCTGGCGTTGTCGCCTGACTTCATCGTCTGCGATGAGCCGGTGAGCGCGCTGGACGTTTCGATCCAGAGCCAGATCCTCAACCTGCTGGACGACCTGCAGCGCGAGCGGAAGATCGCGTTCCTCTTCATCGCGCACAACCTCGCGGTCGTCGAGCATTTCAGCGACGAAGTGGCCGTGATGTACCTCGGGCGGATCGTCGAAAAGGCCAGCCGCACCGAGCTGTACGCAAACCCGAAGCATCCATACACGGTCGCATTGTTGTCGGCGGTGCCCGAGCCCGACCCACGACCTAAGAAGACGCGGATCGTGCTGAGCGGCGAGGTCCCCAGCCCGAGCAAGCCGCCGACGGGATGTCCGTTCCACCCGCGGTGTCCGCTGACACGCGAGGCGGCGAAACAGGCGAATGCAGCCGACACGGTGGAGATCACCACGGCGGGTGAACGCGTTCGCGTCCTGCGCAAATGCGTGGAGGAGGTGCCGCCGCTGGAGCAGAAGCAGGGGGAGCCGGGGCATGTGGCGGCGTGTTGGGTGACTCGGTGAATACGGCGAAACCAGAAATCCGAAACCAGAATCAAGAAGAAAGCCCGCTTCCCCAAGTCCAGCAATTATTCGCGCATAGCGCGTAAAGGCTTACTTCCTCCAACCCCCACGCCGACCCCCGCGACGTCGGATTCTTAGAGCTTCTAAATTTACCCCGTCTTCTTTGCGATCTTTGCGTCTTTGCGGCAGTATTTTTCTGAGCTCTTAATTTCTAACCCAATGGGTCCATCCTCCCCCCCCGGCAGATTCTGCGCATTTCCCCGCCCCGACCGTCTTGCAGCTTTCCTTCCATCCGATAGTCTACTCCCGGAGGCCTTCGGACGGGCCGATACAAGGATCAAGGATGATGAACCACCCCCCCCGCCAATTCCCCCTTATCGTCGTAATCGCCTGCCTCCTGGGCCATTGCCCCCTCACATACGCCGATCTCAACACCGACATCCAAACCGTCCTGAAAGACAAAACCCTCCAGCGCGCCGAAGTAGGCGTCGCCATCTTCCGTCTCGGCGACACCGCCGCCGCCGACAAGTCCGTCTTCAAGCATAACTCCGAGATCCCCCTCATCCCCGCCAGCAATCTGAAGCTCGTCACCACCTCCGCCGCCCTCGAAAACCTCGGCCCCGATTTCAAGTTCCGCACCCTCCTCCTCAAGCACAACAACGACCTCGTCCTCATCGGCGACGGCGACCCCTCCCTAGGCGACGCCGCACTCCTCAGAAAAGCCGGCTGGGACGTCACCACCCTCTTCAAAAATTGGGCTGACCAACTCAAGAAAAGCAACATCACCTCCTTCGATCGCCTCCTCGTCGATGACAGCATCTTCGACGAACAATTCCTCCACCCCCATTGGCCCCCCAACCAGGCGCATCTCCGCTACGTTGCCGAAGTGGGTGGCCTCAGCCTCAACCTCAACTGCCTCGACTTCTACCTCCGCGTCACCGCCCCCGGCGAAGTCGTCAAATACCAGACCGTTCCCCCCACCAACTACGCCACCGTCGCCAACACCTGCGTCACCGGCGGCGAGAACGCCGTCTGGCTCACCCGAACCCCCGGCGGCAACAACCTCATCCTCAACGGCCACACCCCCTACAGCACCGACGTCCCCATCTCCGTCACCGTCCACGACCCCAGCCTCTTCACCGCCACCGTCCTCCAGGAAACCCTCGCCGCCAACGGCGTCAAAGTCACCGCCGCCACGCCCACCCGCGACCGCACCCTCCGCGCCATGCTCCTGAAAACGCCCATCGACAAAGACCCCAGTTGGAGCGTCCTCGCCATCCACGAAACCCCCCTCGCCACCGCGCTCGCCCGCGCCAACAAGGACAGCATCAACCTCTACGCCGAAGCCCTCTGCAAACGCATCGGCGCCGCCGCCGCCAACGAACCCGGCTCCTGGAAAAACGGCACCCAAGCCAACAGCGAGTATTTGAAAAAAATCGGCGTCCCCGCCACCGAGTTCCACTTCGACGACGGCTGCGGCCTCTCCAAGGAAAACACCATCTCCGCCAACGCCCTCTGCCAGGTTCTCATCCACAACTTCCACAACCCCGAAACCAAAGAACCCTACTTCACCAGCCTCTCCATAGCCGGCAAAGACGGCACATTAGAACACCGCTTCCAAGGCACCGATCTGAGAGGCCGAGTCTTCGGCAAATCAGGCTTCGTCAACAACGTCCGCACCCTCACCGGCTACCTCAAAGCCAAAGACGACCAGTGGTACGTCTTCTCCATCCTGATGAACCAAATGGCCGACACCGCCACCGGCAAAAATCTCCAGGAAGCGATCGTCCAGGCCGTAGACGCCCACAGCCGCGCCCTCGCAACGGTCGGGCAGTAACGCCCCCAAAGCCCACGGAACTTGTTCCGTGCGGTTCTGCAATTGCGCGCACAACCCATCGCGCCCCAACGCATCACAAGCCTCCCCGCGCCCGGCTTGCCCACTTCAGTGACGCATTCGACCCCCGGCGGCAACGGGGCATCTCCATCGCGCCCCCCAACGGGACTCGTCGTCCCTCACGCTACCGCAGTTCGACAAGCTGCTACACAGAATTGCCCGCAACCGGGACCGTACGGTCGGGCTCCTCGAGCGCGTCAACGCACTGGACCTCGCGACGTTGAAGAATCTGCGGAAGGCACGCCCGATACCGGACCGGCCGAGCCAGCATCTGAGCAAGCAACCGCATTGAATCGATCCAACCTACCTTTTAGCCTCGCCAGCCCTGGATAAGGGTTCTGGGAATGGTTGGCGGAGTAATTGTTTTTCTTCGCTACCCGATTCTGCGGGCAACATGACACCGTTAATTTGAAGTCAGCAGGGCAATGCCGCCGCCGGCGCTGTCCGCCGGTCAACCCAATCAATAGGAACTGTACGGTCGCACTTCGCGCGCCGGCGGATGCTTCGGCCGGCGGTGATGTGGCGGAAACAGAGCCTGGGCTCGCACTCGCTGGACGGCTGCCGGTTTGTCGAGCGAGTGCTGACGGCCTTGCAGACCCTGCGATTGACGGGCCGGTCGGCGATGGATTACTTCGAGCAGGCGATCCATGCCCTGCGTCATGGTCTGTCCCGCCCCAATTGATCGCCGAATAATTCGAGTCACATCACCGAAGATCGCCATGGCGGAAACTGCCGCGATCGGACTGAACGGTTACGGCTTGGGCTTGGGGCTTGGGGGCTTGGGTTCAGAAAAAGGGAGCCCCCATGACCGTCGCTTTCCCGAAACAAATCCACGCGCCGTGCCAACGCTCCGCCCACACCCAAAGCGCTTTCCAAAAATACCCCAACCGTCGATTTGGCCCCCCTCTTCTTTGCGCTCTTCGCGTCTCGTATGTCGTCGTACTCACCGACCTAGCGACTCGTTCTGGTATCCCATCAACCCTTGGCAGCCGCGTTCGGCTAGGTCGAGGAGGCGGTTCATGGTTGCGCGGTCGAATCCTTCACCGTTTTCCGCGCCGCCCTGGACTTCTACGAAGCGGCCGCTGGCGGTTAGGGCGACATTCATATCGACGCCTGCTCGCGAATCGTCGTAATAGTCGAGATCCAGGCGCACTTCGCCGTCTACTACGCCGACGCTGACGGCTGCGAGTTGGTCGATCACTGCGGCGTTGGGGTTGTAATAGGCGGGGTCGTAGCGGGCGGGGATGGGCAGGTCAGCGGCTGCGCCCGGTTTGGCTGCGCCCGGCATGTCTTTGGGGAGTTTGGCGACGGCATCTTTCAGGGCTACCCAGGCGGCGGAGATGCAGGCGGTTCGGGTGCCGCCGTCGGCTTGCAGCACCTGGCAGTCCAGCGCGATCGTGTGTGGGCCGATTTTGGAGAGGTCGAGCACGGCGCGGAGGGATCGGCCGATCAGCCGCTGAATCTCGGTGCCGCGGGAGTCGGTGTGTCCGATTTTTGGCCAACCCTTGCGCTGCGGCGTGGAGCCGGGGAGCATCACGTACTCGGCGGTGACCCAGCCGCCCGGTTTGTTTTCCTTGAAGAACGGGGGCAATTCCTGCGAGATCGATGCGGTCACGAGCACGATCGTGTTTCCCTGCTTCCATAAGATGGAGCCGGCGGGTGTTTGCGTGAAGGCGCGGGTGATCTGTACTGGGCGGAGCTGATCGTTGGCGCGTCCGTCGTTTCTCATACCTGACGATGATAGCGACAACGACCACTTTTACTCACGCGGCGCGATCGCATGTTCCGATAACCCTTCTCAAGATGAGTCAATTTGTCGTCATCGCCGAACTGCTACGAGAGACCAAAGCGGCCGAGCAGCGCTTCATCGCGCTGTGGGCGCTGGATTGCCTGATGGATGAGTCGCGCTTCATCGAAAAAATTGCTGCGGACCTCGGGCGATTGGAGGCATCGGGCTCCAGCGGCGACGCCGGTTGGTCGATGAATTAAATAGCTATGGGACGCATATCCACTGGAATTGGCCTGGTCAGCGGGATCAATTCCAAAGACATCATCGATCAACTGATCAAGCTGGAGTCCCGGCCTAAGGACATTCTCCAGACCCGCGTGGACAGTGCCAACCAGCAGCGATTGGCCTATACCGATATCCAGGCCCGCCTCAGCTCGATCCGGGTGTTTGGCCAATCGATCCAGAAGACGACAACCTTCGCCGCCGCCACGACCGCGAGCAGTGATGAGAATGTCCTGACGGCGAGCGCCTCGAACGGAGCTGCGATCGGCGCGTTTCAGTTCCAGGTCGCGCGCCTGGTGACAACCCAGCAATCGGTGAGCAAGGGATATACCGACATTAACGCCAAGGTGGGCGCGGGCACGATCACGATCGAACAGGGGGGCGGCGAGGTCTCTTCATCGACGCTGTTGTCGGAGCTGCGGGGCGGGCAGGGGATCCGGCGGGGTGTTTTCCGCATTACGGACAGCAGCGGACATTCGGCCAGCATCGACGTCTCGGCGGCGGTGAGCCTTGATGATGTGATCAAGAAGATCAATACGTCGCTGGACATCACCGTTCGCGCTTCGGTCTCCGGGGACAAACTTAAGCTGACCGATACCTCCGGTCTATCGACGGCCGCGTTCAGCGTAACGGACCTTGGCGAAGGGCAGGCGGCGTCGGACCTGGGGCTGGCGGGGGTTGTGGCGGCGTCGGGCGTGATCACGGGTGGCGATATCCATTACCTTTCGACGGCCACGACGCTCAATGGAATCAACGACGGGCGGGGCATTCGCAAGGCGTCCAGCGGCAACGACATCGCGATCACCGCTGGCGGGACGACCTACAACGTTTCCCTCGCCAGCGCGAAGACGCTGGGCGATGTTTTCGACCTGATCAAGACCGGCACGAGTGGCGCCGTCACCGCGTCGGTGAATCCGAGCGACAACGGGGTTACGCTCACCGGCAGCGGCGCGATTACCGTCGCGGATCTTGGCGATTCCAAAGCGGCTACCGACCTGGGCATTGCCGGTTCGGGGGCGGGGACGATCAGCGGCGGACCGCTTTTGGCTGGCATCGATTCGGTGTTGGTCGCATCGCTTAATGGCGGCTCGGGATTGACGCTGGGCTCGATCCAGATCACCAACGCGCTGGGCGTGGGGGCGACGGTGGATCTGTCGGGGGCGAAGAGCGTGCAGGACGTGCTCGACGCGATCAGCGGCGCGGGCATCAACGTCAAGGGGACTCTGAATCAGTCGGGCAACGGAATCCAGGTGCAGGACAACAGCGGCGGCACGGGACTGCTGACGATCGCCGAGGCTGGTGGAGGGACGACGGCCACGGACCTGGGCCTCCTGGGCACCGCGGCCACCGGGCAGACCGCTATCGCGGGTAAGAACCTGCAGCGGCAGTGGGTTTCGGCCAACACGCTGCTTGCTGACTACAACGGCGGCAAGGGCGTATCTCCGGGTAGTTTCAGGATCACTAATTCGGCCGGAAAGGCCGCCACGGTCAACCTGGCGACGGGGACGAAGTTCACGATCGGTGACGTCATTCGCGATATCAACAGCAAGAGCCTGGGGGTCACCGCATCCATCAACACGCACGGCGACGGCTTGCTGCTCACCGACACCGCGGGCGGCGGCTTGCAGCTCAAGGTGGAGAACATCAGCGGCACCAGCGCCACCGATCTGAACATCGCCGGCACCGCCGCCACCGCGACGACCACGATCGACGGCAGCTTCGAGAAGACGCTGACGCTCGATGCCAACGACACGCTTGCCACGGTGCAGACGAAGCTGACGACGCTGAACTTCGGCGTGCTGGCGCAGGTGATCAGCGACGGGTCGAGCACGGTGCCGTTCCGCCTCTCGTTGACTGCTAAGAACGCGGGGCGCAACGGGCGCGTCGTGTTCGACGGGGGGGCGACCAATGTGGGCACGCGCAACCTCGTCGAAGCGCAGAACGCCGCGGTTTTCCTTGGCTCGTCCAACAGCGCCGAACCGCTCCTGATCACGTCGAACAGCAACCAGGTATCGGGCGTGATTCGCGGCGTGACCGTCGAGCTTCACGGCACGAGCGACAAGCCGGTCACGCTCGGCGTCACGCGCAGCGTGGACGGCGTCGTGGATCAGTTCAAGAAGTTCGCCGACGATTTCAACGGCCTGGTTGACAAGATCAAGGACCTAACCAAGTTCGATCCCGCCACCAAGGAGCAGGGCTTGCTCCTGGGCGACAACACGGTTCGCACCGTTGAATCCAACCTCTATGTTTCGCTTAACACGATCGTTGCGGGCGCGGGACGGTATCGCACGCTGGCTGATGTGGGCGTGACGCTCGGCGACGGCGCCAAGGTGCAGTTCAACGAGGAAAAGTTTCGCGCCGCCTACGCGACCGATCCCGACGGCGTCCAGAATCTGTTCACGGCCGCGGGCAATGCGCTGGGCACGGACACGCCGGTCGCAGGACTGAATTCCAACCGCGGCGTGCGCACGCTGGGCGTCGGGCAGGACGACTTCAAGATCGGGCTGCGCGACGGCACGAGCGTCAACGTTTCGCTGGGCAGCCTGAACACGCTGAACGACGTGATCAACGCGATCAACACGGCGGCGGGGACCAAGCTCAAGGCCGCGATCCGCGACGACGGGAAAGGGCTTCGCCTGACCGACCTGACCGGCTCGACCACCGCGTCGCTTACGCTGACAGCGCTCAGCGGCTCGCAGTCGCTGTATGACCTGGGCCTCTCCGGCACTGCCGTCGGCACGATCCTCGACGGGTCGAAGATCGTCACGGGGAGCTCGGTGACAGACAATTCGGCGGGCGTCGGTTTTGCGATCACCTCATCGATCACGAAGCTGATCGATCCGGTAAACGGCATCGTCACGCGCGAGAATAAGACGCTGGACGACCGGACGCTTCAGTTCCAGAACCGGATCACCGACCTCGACCAGATCATCGCGCAGAAACGGGCGCGGCTGGAGAAGCAGTTCGCCAATATGGAATCCGTCCTGGCGGGACTGCAGACCCAGCAACAGTCCCTGGGGCAGATCCAGACGTTCAAGCCATAATTTTTCGCTGATGCGCGCATCAGCACTCACCCGACCCCTGGCGCAGTTCCTGCGCTTCGATGGCAAATCCCGCGCCTTGCACTGAATGTCCGCCCGTCACCGTGCCGATATGAATTGCAGTAACAAGGCTCACGCCGGGAAGCAGTGATCAGCATATGAACCCACAGGGCGCACAAAACTACCTTCGCACCAAGGTCCTCACCGCCACGCCGGAGCAACTTCAGCTCATGCTCTACGACGGCGCGCTGCGCTTCGGCGAGCAGGCGCGCGTCGCGCTGGAGCAGAAGAACTTCGAACAAAGCTACAGCATGATCTCGCGGGTGCAGAAGATCATCACGGAAATGCAGTCGTCGCTGAAGCCCGCCGTCGCGCCCGACCTGTGCAAGAAGATGTCGGCCCTCTACAACTTCATCTACATGAAGCTCGTCGATGCCAACCTGGAGCACCAGATGTCGGCGCTCGACGAGGCGTTGAGCATCCTCCGCTACCAGCGCGAGACGTGGGCGATGCTGCTGGAGCAACTTGGGAAGACCAAGGCCGCCGCTGCCGCGAGTAACCTGGACATGCCCGCACCCGATGCGCGCATGGAAGCGAGCATCAGGATCAGCGCCTAGGACTGTCCCCATCCAAAAAATCGCTCGGCATTCGCCGTCGTCACGCGATCCAGCTCCGCGAGCGGTACTCCCTTTACCTCTGCCACCTTCGCCGCGGTGTACATCACCAGGGCGGGCTCGTTGGTCTTGTGCGAGCGTTTGGGCTCGGGCGACAGGTAGGGCGCATCGGTCTCCACCATCAGCCGATCGATCGGCACGAGCTTTACCACGTCGCGCAGGTCGTCGTTCTTCTTGTAAGTCACGGGGCCGGTGAAGCTGATCCAGTATCCCTCCGCGAGGATGCGCTGGGCCTCCGCTAAGGATCCCGTGAAGCAATGGAACACCGCGTTTACACCGGGGAACGTTTTCATCACCGCCAGGGTGTCGTCGATCGCCTCGCGGGAATGAATGACGACTGGGCGCTTGAATTCTGCCGCCAGGGCCATCTGGGCTTCGAAGAGCCGCCGCTGGTGATCGCGATCGGCAAACTTGTGAAAGTAGTCGAGGCCCATCTCGCCTAGTGCGACCACCGCCCAGTCGGCCTGCAGATCGCGCAGTTCCGGCAGATCTGCCAGCGATGCAGTCTGGGTGTAATTCGGATGAATGCCGACGACGCAGCGGAGGTTTTCACGGCCTCGGCAAAGGGCGATTGCGGCGCGGTCGTCTTCGAGGTCTGTGCCGATCGTGATCATCCGCTCCACGCCGGCCAGACGTGCGCGCTCGAGCACGTCGTCCAACTGTTCGAGCAGCCGCGCGTCGGTGAGATGGCAATGGGTATCAATCATCAATTGCCCCCGCTAGCAACTGCATTTCAGAACGTCGCTTCGAACGCGCTGGGCGTGTGGCGAATGATCGGCGGCTGACCTTTGGGCCAGACGATCGCCACCACGTCGAACCGGGCTGGGGGCTGCGGGAAGCCGTAGCGCGAGAGGAAATACTTTGCGGCCTTGGTGATCTGGTGCTGTTTGAACTCGTTGACCTGGTCTTCGGGCGTCGGGTCGTCGTAGGCGCGCGTCTTGACCTCGATGAAGACCAGCGTCTTGCCGTCGCGGGCGATGATGTCCACCTCGCCGCCGTCGATCTTGAAGTTTCGCGTGAGGAGCTTGTATCCCAGCGTGCTGCGGACGTACCGCGCCGCGATGTTCTCACCCTGATCGCCCAGCGAGTTCTTCGGCTTGTTGCCGGAAATCTCCCTGATCACGGGCTTGAAACTCCACAGCTTTTGAAGCCAATTGGCCATGATTGAGAGGATATCGCAAACGACTCCCGCGCACAAAAAACCCGGCGAGGAAGAAAAGTCCTCGCCGGGTCGGATTTTGATTAACCGGCCCGCTTGAGGGCCGTGAACTCGAGAATAATTAGCTCGCAGCGCCGGCCAGTTCCGGCTTGGCCTCGCCCTTGGCGGCGGGCTCGTCCTTCTTGACCTTTCGCTTCTCGGTCAGGCGGACGGACTTGCCCACGCGGTCGCGCAGGTAGAAGAGCTTGGCGCGGCGGCGCTCGCCGCTGCGCTTGACCGTGATGCTGGCGATGAACGGGGAGTGCACCGGGTAGATGCGCTCCACGCCTTCGTTGTTCACGATGCGGCGGACGGTGAAGGTCTCGTTGATCCCTGCGCCTTTGCGCATGATGATCGTCCCGGAGAAGACCTGGATGCGCTCCTTGTCACCTTCGACGATTCGCGTCGCCACGTCGACCGTGTCCCCGACCTCAAACGGCGTGAGATCTTTTTTCAGATGCGCCGCTTCGACGCCTGTGATGATGCTGTTGGTCATGATTTTTATCTCCGCGTTGGGCCAGTCACGCCATCGGAGCGAGACGGACGGCGAACCTGATTGACTCATCCGCGAGTTATCGCGTCTTGTTTTGCTTCTCTTCGTACGCCTGCCATAAGTCCGGCCGGCGCTCTTTCGTTCGAACCTTTCGCTGTTCCAGCCGCCATTTGGCGATCGCCGCGTGGTTGCCGCTCAGCAAGATGTCCGGCACCGTCATGCCCCGGTACTCGCGGGGCTTGGTGTACTGCGGATACTCGAGCAAGCCGTCGGCGAACGATTCGTCGGCGGCCCCATCCTGAGCGCCCAGCGCTCCGGGCAACAGGCGGACGACCGCGTCCACCACGACCATCGCGGCCAGCTCCCCACCGCTGAGCACGTAATCGCCGATGCTTAATTCCATCGGCGACAGGCCTTGGATGATCCGCTCATCAAAGCCTTCATAGTGTCCCGCGATCAGCAGAAGACGCTCTTTACTGCTGAGCTCTTCGACCAACGGCTGATCCATCACCCGCCCTTGCGGGCTGAGCAGGATTCGCGTCGCGGGACGCGGGTCCTGTTGTTCGGCGTGGGCGACCGCGTCGAACAGGGTCTGGCACATCATCACCATTCCCGGCCCACCGCCGAACGGCTTGTCGTCCACTGACTTATGTCCATCCGTCGCGAAATCGCGGATGTTAGTCAGATGATACGATACCAAGCCCTTCTCGGCCGCCCGTTTGGGGATGCTCGTACCCAGTATGGGTGGGAACATCTCCGGGAACAGGGTCAGGATGTCAATCCGGAGTGCCATGGCAGGCCGGGCTCGATCATCCCGACAATGTATCGACAACGACGGCGCGGCAATTGCCTGCCGCGCCGAACGTTAAGTTAAGCCTTCTTTTCCGCCACCACCGGCGCCGCCTTGGGCTTACCGGGTTTGGGGAGTTTCAACTGCTTGTGCTCCACACCGGCCTTCTTGAGCAGCGAGGAGACCGTCTCAGACGGAACCGCACCGACGCCGAGCCAATACGTGCAGCGTTCGAGCTTGGCAACGAACTGCTTGCCAGCTTCCTTGTTTCGGGGATCGTAGAACCCGAGTTCTTCGATCACGCGCCCATCACGCGGGCTGCGGGAATCGATCGCGCTGAGGCGATAAAACGGGTGGTTCTTTCGCCCCATTCTCTTAAGTCGTAGCTTGACGGCCATGCGGTCTCCGTAATCCTTCCAAGTTTGAAGAATCGAACAGTATAGCAATCCACCGCCCGCTGACAAGGGGCCTGTCAAGGTTGAGAAGTATGGCTGGATTTTCGGGAAGTTTTCGCCCCTTCAGATTGATCTCAGCCGCCAACTGCTGCCGTGGTCGGCGTATACCCCGCCACCCGTTCGATTAACCCGATCAATTCCTCAACCTGTCCGCGAATCTCGTCGAGAGTCCGCTCGCTTTTCAGCGCGTCTTCCGCTTTGGCCGATTGTTCGCTCAGCGGTTTGAACCCGTAGCCCGAACCGGCCCCTTTAAGGTTATGTACCGACTGCCGCAGCAATTCCAGGTTTCCCACTTCCAGTGCGCCCCGGAGTTGCACGACCCGTTCGGGGAGGCGGGCGATGAATTTCTCGAGCACTCGACCCACGCGCGGGTCGCCGGCCAGCGTGCTCGTCAGCAAGCCCGCAGAATTTGGTGCTTCATCAACCGCCGCTGGCTCGGCGACCGGTGTGGGCGACTCGTTGACCGGCACGATCGCCGCCGACAGGTAACTCGCGCACATCATCAGGAGCTTCTGGCGATCGATCGGCTTGCTCAGGTATTCCGAGCAACCGGCCGCCATGCACTTGAGCCGATCCTCGGCCATCGCGTGCGCGGTGAGCGCGACGATCGGCCGACGGTAACCAGCATCGCGCAGCTTCGCCGTGGCGCGGTAGCCATCCATCACCGGCATCTGCATGTCCATCAGGATCAGGTCGAAATCGTTCGCGAGCGCGAGGCGGACCGCCAACTCGCCGTTGTTCGCCAGCGCCACCTGGACGCCGGCCTGGCGAAGGAACGTGGTCAGCAGGTGCTGGTTGTCTTCGCCGTCTTCCGCGAGGAGCACGCGGCCTTGCAGGCGGATGTCCTGGCCTTCGAACGTGGCCGTCAGGTCCGGAAGGTCGAGCTGCGCCTGCATCAAGTTCCTCACCAGCTCGACCCCCTCGCGCGGCCCGCCGTTAATCCAGAAGCGGAACGTGCTGCCGACCCCTTCCTGCGTCTCGACCTCGATGTCGCCGCCCAGCATTTGCGCCAGGCGCTTGGAGATCGTCAGGCCGAGACCGGTCCCGCCAAACTTGCGCGTCGTGGAGGCGTCGGCCTGGCTGAACGGCTGGAAGAGCCGCGACACCTGTTCCTGCGTCATGCCGATCCCCGTGTCGCTGACGCTGAAGCGGAGGTTCTGACTGAAGTAGCTGACCTCCTGCGATACGTACAGGCGGACGACGCCGCAGGAGGTGAACTTGATCGCGTTGCCCACAAGATTGGCCAGCACCTGCTTCACGCGTACCGGGTCGGTCTGCACCGTTCGAGGGATCAGCTCGTCGAACGTCACCTCGAATTTCAGGCCCTTCTCGATCGCCTTGGGCTGGGTCAGCCCGATCACGTCGGCGACCATTTGCGGCAGGTCGCACGTGATGCGCTCGGTGGACATCCGGCACGCCTCGACCTTGGAGATATCCAGGATGTCGTTGATGATCGCCAGCAGGTGCTCGCCGTTGCGGCGGATCACCTTCACGCATCCCAGGCGCTGCTCGGCTGAGCCAGCAGCGTCGAGCAGCATGTCGGCGTAGCCGATGATCGCGTTCATGGGCGTGCGAATCTCGTGACTGATGTTGGCAACGAAGGCGCTCTTGGCGGCGTTGGCGGCCTCGGCCTCGTGCTTGGCGTTCTCGTGTTGCTCTTCGGCTAACTTGCGGGCGGTTACGTCCTCGTGCGCGAGGCACGCGTGCGGGGCGCCATCGCCTGGGAAGCGGCTCACCCGCACCTGAAACCAGTTCCGAGCATCTGGGCTGTGGAACGGATATTCAAGCGTGAAGTGCTCGTCCTTGCCCGCCAGCACGCCGCGCAGCGCGGCGCCAATCGCGACGGCGTCGGCACAGCCGCGCGCAGCGGCGCGATCGCACTCGGCCAGGTAGTTCACGCCGACGCCGACGTTCGCGGGTGTCACGCCGTGCCCCTCGGCAAACTCGTGCCACGCGCGATTGGTTGAAACAATCGCGCCCCATTCGTCTACGATCGCGATATGCGCAGGGAGCGCGTCCACGGTCGCGCGGGCGAACGCCTCCGATCGGCGGAGCAACTCCTCGTGCTTTGTGCGCGACCGGATGGAGATGGTCAGCCCGAGCAACGCGGCCGCGAGGCCGGTCAGCGCGATGCCCGCGATCGCCACGACGGCGGTCGGACTTACCGGTAATGTTGGGCGGGCAATCGCGGTGGGGAGGAGCGTGTATAGGGTGAGGGCGTTGGCCCCCAGCGCGATCACGATCGCCAGCCGGATCAACCGCGCCCGGCTCCCTCGTTTGCTGTATCGCATCGTCCGGTAATCTCCCTCAGCGCACCGCGCGTCCTCCTTTTTATCGACTGCCTGCGCACCCCGATTAACGCCCACAAGCGCGCAAATTCACGCCCCTGATAATGAGGCGTAAATGGCGATGGTTCGACCGATCAGCCCACGGCTATACATCCCGGGCCCCCCGGCGGTAGAATCCGCACCGTTATGAGTCGAATTATGATCGCGGTCAGCAGTCCCTGGGCCGCGCAAAAGGCGGTCGAACCCGTCGCCGACCTTGCCAAGCGCCTGGGGGCGGAGGTCCTGGTCGTCCACGTCTCGCGTCCCAGCGGCGGCCAGATGCGCGAGCAGGAACAGGCCGACGGCGAATCGTCGATCAGCATGCTCCGCCAGGCCCTGGCGGATAAGGGGCTCTCCGTTCAGACGCTGCTGATGTTCAGCGAAGACATCGCCCGCGCGATCCTGAATGTCGCCGCGGAGCGCGAGGTGACGCTCATTGTGTTGGGGATGACGGGGAAGAACATCTTTGCGCGGCTGCTGGCGGGCAATGTACCGGTTGAATTGATCAAGAACACGAAGATCCCGGTGTTGCTGCTGCCGCCGGATTGGAACGGGACGATTTAGAAGCCAGAATTCAGAAGCCAGAAACCAGAATCAAAAAGAAAGCCCGAATGAAGACGCAATGGTTCATTCGGGTTTCGACCTTGATTCTGGTTTCTGATTTCGGGTTTTGGACTTACTCCAGGTACGTGTACCCTTCCAGCCCATTTTCGTAGAACTTCAGCAGCACGCGCGATTCGTCCAGCGTCAGCTTGCTGTCCCGCAGCGCCCGCTCCACGCTCTTGCGCATCGTTCGCATGAGCTCGTCGGCGTTGAACTGCACGTAATGCAGCACTTCGCGCACCGTGTCGCCTTCGATGACCTCGTCGATGCTCGGGCGGCCTTGCTCGTCGATCGTTACGTGAACGGCGTTGGTGTCGCCGAGCAGATTGTGCAGGTCGCCTAGGATCTCCTGGTACGCACCGACTAGGAACGCGGCAATGTAATATTCTTTGCCGGGCTCGTAGGGGTGCAGTTCCAGCACTTCCTTGACATCGCGCTTGTCGATGAAGCGGTCCACCTTGCCATCCGAGTCGCAAGTGATGTCCGCGAGGATGCCGCGGCAAGTCGGCTCTTCGTTCAAGCGGTGGATCGGCATGATCGGGAAGAGGTGGTCGATGGCCCAAGAGTCGGGCATCGACTGGAAGATCGAGTAGTTGCAGAAATAGGTGTCGGAGAGCATCGACTCCAGGCCGGCAAACTCTTCCGGCACGTAGTCGAGCTTCTTCACGAACGAGAGCACCTTGGCGCAGATGCCCCAGAATAGTCGCTCGGCCAAACTCCGCTGCTCCAGCGTGCAGTAGCCAAGGTTGAATAGGTTCAGCACCATGTCCTTGGCGATCTGCGCATCGTGGTAATACTCGGTGCAGTTGTTATCGGTGATGCCCACATAGGTGTCGAACAGGTTTTGTACCGGCGCCGGCAGTTCCTCGCGCTCGTTCACCGTCAGCGTCGTGGGCAGGTCGAAGCGCTTGAAGCCGCTCCAGCCGAGGACGTTGAAGACCAGCACGCTGTGGTATGCCACCATCGCGCGGCCGGATTCTGAGACGATCGTCGGATGTTCGACGCCGGCCTGGTCGCAGATCTCCTTGATGTGGAAGACGACGTCGTTGGCGTATTCCTGGATGCCGTAGTTGATCGAAGATTCGAAGTTGGTCTTTGAGCCGTCGTAGTCCACGCCCAGGCCGCCACCGACGTCGATGTACTGCAAGCCGGCGCCAAGCCGCTGCATCTCGACGTAGACGCGGGTCAGCTCGATGATCGCGTTCTTGATGTTGCGGATGTTGTTGATCTGGCTGCCCAGGTGGAAGTGCAGCAGGTTGAGGCAATCGCCCATGTCGTTCTTGCGGAGATATTCGAGCGATTCCATTACCTCGCTGATGAAGAGGCCGAACTTGGAGCGCACGCCGCCGGATTGTTCCCACCGTCCCGCCCCCTTGGCCGAGAGCTTCACGCGCACGCCGATCGACGGCTTGACGTTATGCAGCTTGGCGTACTTCACGAGCAGCTCGAGCTCGCTGAACTTTTCCACCACCGGGATGATGTTCTTCCCGATCTTGGTCGCGAGGATCACAGCCTCGATAAACTCGTCATCCTTAAAGCCGTTGCAGATGATCGGCGTTTGATCGTCACCGACCAGTGCCATGACCGCCAGCAACTCCGGCTTCGACCCTGCCTCAAGGCCGAATCCGTATTCCCGCCCGAAGTCGAGGATCTCTTCCACCACGTGCCGCTGCTGGTTCACCTTGATCGGATAGACGCAACGGTACGTGCCCTTGAACTCGTTCTCGCGGATGGCTTTGGAGAAGGCTTCGTACAGCTTGGAGACCCGGTGCTTGAGGATGTCGGTGAAGCGCAGGAGCAGCGGCAGTTGGATGTCGCGCTCGCGGAGTTCATCCACCAGCTTCTTCAGGTCGATCTTGCGATCCTTCTCGACCGTCGGGTGCACCGCCACGGTTCCCTCGGCCGTCACCGAGAAGTATCCCTGTCCCCAGTGATCGATGCCGTAAGTCCGGGCCGAATCGGCCGGCGACCATGTCGCGGGCGCCGGCACTTCCGCCAGAACCGGGAGGCCCGTGCCGTTCCCATTCGCACCCACCGCTCCGACCATGGGGATCGCCTTGATGGCGGGAGGCGTCGTGGGGTTGTCGACCGAAATCTCAGTGCTCATTCCTCTGTGTCCCTCTAGGGCCGCTTCGGGCCCCAGTAATGTTTAGGGATAATACTACGTGCGCGAGAAATAGTGCGTCACATTCCATCGCGCGTTCACACAATTTTCACATGCGCGGTTGCTGCTGTGTCAGGCAGTGGATCGCGCCCAGGCCCCAGATCAACTCGACACAGTCGATCCCGATCACCTGGTGCTTCGGCAGTAACTTGGCCAGGACCTCCAGCGCCTTCTTATCGTGCTTTTTGTGCCGGTAGGTCGGAACCAAAAGCGCGCCATTCACGAAATAAAAGTTTACGTAAGTGGCCGGCAACCGCTGGTTGTCATGTTCCACCACGCCCGGCATCGGGATCTCGACCACGTCGAAGGGCTGACCATCCTGATCCCGCAGCAGCCGGCACCGCTTCACATTTTCCCGGAGAATCCTGTAGTTCTCGTCCTTCGGATCCTCCTCCACGGCTACAACGATCGTCGTTGGATTGACGAACCGCGCCAGGTCGTCAACGTGCCCGTCGGTATCATCTCCGATGATCCCCTCGCCCAGCCAACAGACGTGCGACTGCCCGTAATAGTCCTTCAGGTACTGCTCGATCCGCTTCTTCGACAGCTTCGGGTTCCGATTCTTGTTCAGCAGACAGGATTCGGTCGTCAGCACCGTCCCCGCGCCGTTGAAATCGACCGCCCCTCCCTCCATGACAATGCCGGGGTAAAATACCGGCAACTTGAACTCCTCGGCGATCCGCGTCGGCACCGCGTCGTCATCGTCGTACGGCGGATATTTCCCGCCCCATGCATTGAACCCCCAATCGACGATCGCCGCTTGCGTCTTCCCGCCGCGCCCCGCCTTCAGCACAAACGCCGGCCCGTGATCCCGGCACCAGTTCTCGTTGGTCTTAATATGATGAAAGAAGACGTTCGTCAGCGGACATCCGTTCGCCTTTAACTGGTCTGAAACGATCCGCTGATAGTTCCCGTTTGGAACGTTGATGTGCACTTCCTCGCGCGGCGCGATCTCGCGGATGATGCGCGCGAGGTTTTCTGGGACGGTGTGATACTTGTCCGGGAAGGAAATGCCTTCTGGCCGCGGCCAGGAAAACCACGTCGCCCTATGCGGGTGCCACTCAGGGGGGAAGGAATAGCCCAGTTGTGCGGGTGACTTGTCGAAGACCTTCAGTCGGCCCATGTCAGGATGCCTTCTTTCGGCGGCGGACGGCGGGACGATCCTCGATCCGGACGATGTGGTCAAAAGGGAAGCGATCATAGCCCTTGGCCTGGTGACTGCCCTGTTTGAGGCCGATGAAGACCAGCACGCCATACCCAAGAAAACGGGCGACATCGCGGTGATCGACGTCGTAGTGTTTGCCGTTCACCAGGTGAATGCGAAAGGGCGTGAACGGCTCTCGCGTCAGAATTGTATGAACCTGTTCCTTAAGCATGCCGGCTCCAGTTGTCTGATTCAGTTCACGCGTGTTCAGTGCCTCGGCTCCCGATCTGCTCCAGCCGCTCGATGTTTCGCAGCGCGATCACGTCGTATAGCGTCTCGCCATCCGGCCCGGGGTCGCGCTGAAAGATCAAAACGGCATTCTGGAGCATTTCGACCTGCCCCTTGATTGTAACATCCACAGTCTTGCCGCTCACGAGGTGCAGGCGGAAAGGAACGAATGGCTCTTTCTCGATCTCGGAGCGGATATCTTCGCTGGTCATGGTGCATCCACAAACCGCTTCACCATATCCCCATAAGCATCGATCCGCCGGTCCCGCAGGAACGGCCAATGCGTCCGGCTGAACTCCACCTTTTCCAGGTCGCACGGCACGACGATCACCTCTTCCTTCTCCACCGACGCCCGATACACCACCTGCCCGTTTGGCGACGCCACAAATGACTGGCCCCAGAACTGGATTCCGTCCGCGCTCACCGGCTTGCCGTCCGCCCCGGCCACGTGCTCGACGCCGAACCGGTTGGGCGCGCAGACGTAGCAGCCGTTCGAGATCGCATGGCTTCGCTGCATCACCTCCCACGAGTCGTGCTGCGCCTCGCCGTACTCCGCTTTCTCCGACGGGTGCCAGCCGATCGCCGTCGGGTAGAACAGGATCTCGGCGCCCTGCAGCGCCGTTAGCCGCGCCCCCTCGGGAAACCATTGATCCCAGCAGATCAATACCCCAATCTTCCCAAACGTCGTATCCCACGCGCGAAAGCCCGTGTCGCCGGGCGTGAAGTAGAACTTCTCGTAGTAAAGCGGATCGTCCGGGATGTGCATCTTGCGGTAAATCCCCTTGATCGATCCGTCCGTCTCGATCACCACCGCTGTGTTGTGGTAGAGCCCCTGCGTCCGCCGCTCGAACAGCGACGCAACGATGACGACGCCGTACTGTTTCGCAATCCGCGAGAATGCCTCGGTGCTTGGCCCCGGGATCGTCTCGGCCATCTGGAAGAACCGGTGATCCTCCAACTGGCAGAAGTACTGCGAGCGAAACAATTCCTGCGTGCAAATGATCTGGGCGCCCTTTTTTGCCGCGTCTTCAACCAAGCGCACCTGTTTTGCCAGGTTCGCATCGGCGTCTACGCCGCAGGTCATCTGCGTCAGCCCCACTTGAACGATCCGATTCTTCGATTGCGCTGTTCGTTGTTCCATTTATTAACAAAACGTCGCCGTCAGGGTGATGTTCGCAACTGGCCGATAAATTTTTCTGTGGGTTCGGGCCAGTTCCGGCCGAATCTTACGGTAGCGCGAGCGTCTGACAAGCGTTACGATAGCAAAATTTGCCAACGAGCCTTCCGCTCTGTTAGCATTTCCCTGACAAGCGGTGGAGGAGCCGCACAGACGGTTATGCCGCTACAGGTACAATTGCTTCCCACGTCTCTGGGCGATCACTCCCAGACCCAGTCGTTGACCAGCTTCCTGATCAACGACACGATTGCCATTGATGCCGGCAGCCTCGGCTTTTCGCTCGGTGGCGCGCAGCTCGCCAACGTCGGGCACGTCATCCTCACCCATTCCCACCTCGACCACATCGCCAGTCTTCCCATCGCGATCGCCGAAGTCTTCCCGCGTCTCAAACGCTCCATGCGCATCTACGCCACGCCAGGCGTTCTGAAGGCCGTGCAGGACCACCTGCTCAACGGCGTCATCTGGCCGGACTTCTCGCGCATCAAGATGCTGGGTTCAAACAACATGGCGCTCGAGTTTATTCCCATCGAGCCCAGAATCCCCTTCGACATCGACGGCATCCGCTTTACCCCCATCCCCGTCAATCACGAGGTGCCGACGATTGGCCTCGTCGCCCAGGCCGCCGACGCCACCGTCGTCTTCACCTCCGACACCTGTTGCACCGACGACATCTGGGCCGCCGCCAGCACGCATTCCAACCTCCGGGCCATCTTCGTCGATTGCTCCTTCCCCGATGAGATGGAACAACTCGCCATCCAGTCCGGCCACCTCACCCCGCGCCTCGTCGCCGCCGAAACCGCGAAGCTCACCCGCCCGGCCAAGATCATCTGCGTCCACATCAAGCCCGACACCCGCGACAAAGTCCTCGCCCAACTCGCCGCCCACCACGAGCGACAAATCTCCCCAGTTGAAATCGGTAAAACCTACCACTTCAACGGCGTGGACAACGTCTGAGTCCTCTGCATTTCTACAGCCTTCTGCCTACCGCCTACCGCCTACCGCCTACTGCCTACTGCCTACTGCCTACTGTTCCCGCCTTTATCTCCCCACCCACCGCCAGCAGAAACCGCTCCACGTTCTCCGCCGCATCGCCGACGCCCGATTTACTCTGGTGATCCACCTCTACCAAAAGATTCAGCGCCCGGTACAACCCCTCGTCCCCCAATAGCTGCGCTGTCTGCACGAACGCCGTCCCCTTCTCCGCCGGCCAGATCTTCAATTCCTTCGCGATCGCAAACGCGTTCGCGCCCTGCCGCTTCATCGCCAGCGCCTTGATCGCCTTCTCCAACCACATTCCAAGCCACGTCACCGCGCGAAATTCCGCTGACGAATCCATTTGCACCAACTGCCGCCAGCGCCGCAGCGCCGCCGTCGCGTGACCGGCGGCGATCTCGTCGGTCATGTTCCACATTTCCTGCTCGCGCTGGAACGCCACCGACTGCTGCACGTCGGCGACGTCCACCTTTCCACCCGTGGCCTGTAGCGCCAGCTTCGCCAGCTCGTTGTCCATGCGTCCCAGGTCGTCGCCGATCAGATCCTTGAGCATCTCCGCGGCCTGCGGCGTCACCGCCAGCTTGTGCTCGTTCTTCGCCCGCCCGATGACCCACGGCACGATCTCCCGATCGGCAGGGGGGGCGCACTTGGTGATCTCTCCGGTCTTCGCAATGATCTTATAAATCCGCTGGTTCGATGGCAGCGTGTTCACCCGCAGCACCAGCGTCGCGCTGTCGGCTGGACGTTCGCAATAGTTTTCGAGTTGTTCCCGAAACCGCGTGATGAACTCATCCCCGTTCCCCACCACCACCACCTTGGCCCCGCCGAACATCGCAAAGCTGCGAAGCTCGTCCAGCACGTCGGCCAACTCCGCCCGCTCCCCGTCCACGTCGATTCGTTGCGCGTCTTTTGGAAGTTGCGACAGGATCTCCCGGAGTTTCTGCGTTTGCAGGAAAGCGTCCGCCCCGACCAGCGCATGGACCGGCTTAACCATCACAATTTCTTGTACGCCCCGCCGTCGCGCCCGTCAATCGAACCGCCCCGAAAACCAACCTCAACCACATTCCCAGCATTCCTGACGAACCCCCCTGAAAATTTCCCGCACCGATTGCTCGAATTGCTTTCGTTTATTTCTGCGCCCGATACACTTCCCGCGGGGAATTGACCGATAACCATAAGGATTGTGGTTGTTTGTAATCGGGGTTTTGGGAGACCGCTATGTACACACCTTTCGCGTCCGTTTGCGACGACTTCTACGTCAATATGCGTTTGGCCACGCAGCTCAGCCTCCCGCATAACCGGGAGACCGTCCTGCACTTCTTCGAGCGCGTCCAGCGGCAGTTTCCCGAGATGTCCCGCTTCCGCAAATACGACAACGGCGATCTTTCCATTGAGGAAAACCGCGATAACGACGCCTACCGCTGGGTTACCCTCGAGTCCCGCCGCCTCTGCGCCGGGCATGTTAATCCAGAGAACCTTGAAGACGCGCTCAAGCTCCACGGTCTGCTCCTCCAGCAGGTTCCATACGATCTGGGCTTTTCTCCCGTCGAGGTGGATTACCTCGACATCCTCTTCGGCTTTGACCTCAGCTTCCGTGGCAACCACGATGAGATCATCGCCGAAAGCCTCCTGCAGGATTCTCCGCTCGCCTGCCTGCTTGCCGAGCCGGGCGCCAAGGCCGTCGATATTCAGCCCAGCATCACCGTCGCCCTCTCCGAAGACTGCCGCCTCCAGGGCCGCGTCGACATCATCACCCGCACCAACAGCTACCCGGTGCGCACCGGCGACTACTCCAACGACGTGATCAGCGTCTATCTGATCCTCCGCCGCTATTGGGGCGACCGTCCCAAAGACCCGATGGAAAAGATCATCGCGCAGATGGCCGAGCGCGGCGAGGCCCTCTGCATCGAGCAACTGATCCCCAAGGTCCTCAAGCCGATCTCGTCGATCATCGCCTCGCGTTCCTGAAGCGGCGAAAACATTTGACAACGTGACGGCGCGGGCCTAACGGTCTGCGCCGTCTTTCCTTTTGCCTTTTGCCCTCTACCTTTTGCCTTTTACCCGCCGCCTGTTCCCTTCCCCCGCGCTCGATTACAATCCGCCCCCATGAGCGACCACCCCCAGACGGACGAGTCCCAGCTCCTCCGCGACGCGCGCGCCAAGGCCGCCAGGCTGATGGCCAATCTCATCGCCCAGCGCGACGACCTAGCCCGCTTCGCCCCGCAGATCGCGCCTGACAAGCGCGCCCAGGGCCAACTTGCCTTCGCCAACGCCATCGAGTCCACGCGCAAGACCCTCGAAGGCATCGACCAGGCCCTCCGCCACACCACGTCCCACGCAGAGTAATAAGGAACACGATGTCTGATTCGATCTCCAAGGTCGCCGACCCCGCCGGGCCCCTTGTCGCCCGCGCCTCCAACGAGTACCGCCTCAAGCGACTGGCCATCGTCGTCATGCTCGTGGGGATGGGCGCCTACTTTGGCGTGGATGGCTGGATCAGGTGGCCGCGCGAGAATCAGCAGATCATCGAGCTCACAAAGGAAAAGGAAGTCGCCCGCAAGGCCGACAACAATTCCAAGGTCGTCGAGCTTGAGGCCCAGATTAAGGAAATGAAGCAGCACAGCGATACCGATCTGCTCATGCAAAAGGTGCTCGCATTCGCGCTTCCGCCTATGGGCCTCTTCGTCCTCGGCTGGGCCCTCTACTACTCGCGCGGCGCTTATCGACTGCAGGACAATCAGCTCAGCGTGCCGGGCCACCCGCCCATCCCGCTCGACGCCATCCGCTCGATCGACCGCACCGACTGGGACCGCAAGGGCATCGCCTGGATCAACTACGAACTCCCCAATGGCACCGCCCGCAGCGCCTGCCTCGATGACTTCATCTACCAGCGCAAACCGACCGACGACATCTTCAAGCAAATCGAAACCTACACCGGCACCGGCGAAACCCCGCAAAGCGAAAGCGAAACCGCCAGCGCCTAAATCACAGGCGGCACGGGCGTCCCCGCCCGTGTTTCGCCGCGCAAGCGGCTCTAAAAACCAAACGTCCCTCATGACGACCCCGCCCTTTTACTGCCCCAAATGCAACCATCCGATTAACATCCACGCCGCCCCCGGTCAGCTACTTCAGTGCCCCAACTGTCACAAGACCTTCCCCGCCCCGCGCACCGCGCACCCGCATTCTCTCCAGCCAACCCCCGAAGCACGCCCTGCCGTATTCCGTCCGCCGCCGTCGCCCGGCGCAACCGCCCCCACGACAATCTACACACCGCCCGCCTACCGTGGCGCAAATCGGCTCAGCGGCATCGCCCTCACATCGCTCGCCTTTGCTCTGCTCTATTTTCTGCCGCTGGGAATCCTCGTCATCGCCTTCAGCTTCATCCTCGTCTACGCGCTTCCCGCGTTGGCCTTAATCACCATTGTCCTCGGCATCGCCGCCATCTTGAAGACCGCGCGCCGCACCGTTAGAGGCCGCGCCATCGCCATCACCGCCCTGACCATCGGCTGTCTCGAGCTCGCCTTTGCCGCCGTAGTCATCCCCTTCGCCCACCGCTCCGCCACAGAAGCCGAGCATCGAATCCGCTGCGCCTCCCACCTTCGCACGCTGGGCACGGCCCTGATCTTGTATAGCTTCGAACATCGCGGCGCCCTCCCCGATCGGCTCGAAGATCTCCCACTGAGCCAGGACGTGACGGCCGACAACTTCATCTGCCCCTCGAGCAACGACACCCCCGCTGCAGGCGCCACGAAGCAACTCGCCGCCAACCTCCAGTCGCCAGGCCACCAGTCGTACATCTACCTGGGAAAAGGCCGCACCACCCATCAGGATTACGGGACGGTCCTCATCTACGAATCCCTCGCCCACCACGGCGATGGATTCAATGCGCTGCTAAACGACGGCCGCGCGATCTATCTCCAGGGCCCCATCGCGCGGAAGATCTCCGCGGAGCTCCAATCCGGGAAAAACCCGCCGCCGTCCTTGAATCCCGACCGCTGATCGCTCCGATTTTGATTGCCAACCCGCTGCCAACCATTGATGATTAGGACGACTTGACCATGCATGTCGTCTACCGTGGCATCTTCAAGCTTCTCGCCCTAGCCACAATTGTCGCTGTAACCACCTCCGTTGCCTTCTACCTTGCGGTTTCGACTGACAATGCCACCGTGACTTGGATCGTTGCCGTCGGCTTCGCGGTCATTGTTGCTGCCAAGACGGCTCATCTCATCCGTTTAATTGGGATTTCAACCAAGCGCTCCGAGGATAACTATCGCGGTCAGTAATCGGGCAAACATTCGGCTTTTCAGACGATGGATCAAATGAACCCCTCAGCCATCCAAACGCCCACCCGTCGCCGCAAACAGATCGCCATCGCTGGAATCGCGGTCCTCATCATGGTCGTGATTCTGTCAACGTACTTGATCGCCGGCCTGAACCGCGCCCGCGAAACCGCCAACCGCGTCAAGTGCAACAAACAGATGCGCGCCCTCGGACAGGCCATGTTCCTCTACGCCAATGAGTATCGCGGCGCCTGGCCGCCCGCCCTGGAGGATCTGATCCTCACCCAGGACATCACTCCCGAAATTTTCGTCTGCCCGTCCAGCAACGACACGCGAGCCCCCGGCGTCTATATACAAGCCGCTGCCAACCTGTCGAGCGGCGGCCATTTATCCTACGTGTACATTGGTCAAATGATGAAGGGCTCGCCTGACCCCGCGCTCGTCGTGATGTACGAACCCATGACCAACCACGGCAACGGCTTCCACGCCCTCTTTGCCGACGGGCATAACGAGTTTCTGACCGGTCGCGGCACCGAAAAGATCCACGCCGAACTTCAATCCGGACAAAACCCGCCCCCTTCTCACCGCTGAATCTTCGCCGCAACCCCTGTCGTCAACATCGCAAAATTTTTCTGTCGTACCCGGCCGCTGAGTTATAGTGGCCCCGACAACCACAAGTCCGCGCGCCGTTCCCGATCTTGCAAACGAAATAGCGGGCGTCCGGTGCCAGGAGTCGACCGTGCAAAACCACCCTGCTTTGGAAGAACTCGAAGCTCGACTTACCTTGTCGTCGGTTGCACACGCCCTGCCGATCCGAGCGCCCACGATCCTCCGCGCTACAGCCGACTCAACCGACGTTCCCACCCCTGCGCGCCGCCGGGATTTGGTGCCGACCGGTCGCAACCAGTATTGGAATCTTGAGCCCGGCTTCACCGCCGTCTTCGCTGGAAACGAGGACGGCATTCACAAGCGCCTGACGATCACCGTCACGCCCAAAACCCGCGTCATCGACGGCGTCCGCACCCGCATCGTCTTCGAACGCCAAACCGCCAATGGCCACATCGAAGAGATCGCCGAAAACTACTTCGTCATCGACCGAAAAACGCACGACGTCTACTACTTCGGAGAGGACGTCAACCTCTATAGCCATGGCGTTCTGACCAGCCATGAAAGCGCCTGGCGCTCCGGCGTCAATGGCGCGAAGTTCGGGCTCGTCATGCCCGGCGAAGTCTCTCTGGGCAACCAGCTCCAGCAGGAACGGGCGCCGGGCGTCGCCGAGGATCACGCCGAGGTTGTCCGCACCGGTCTGCGCGCCCACGTCCCCGTCGGCACGTTCCGCGGCGCCATTCAGACCCGCGAGACCTCCGTCCTCGAACCTGACGC
>JAQGHM010000160.1 GCA_028291615.1 Phycisphaerales bacterium
GTCGTACACCCCCCCAAAGTTTGACGTAGGAGGGGCGATAATCTACCCAACCCACCAATCACGTCAAGCCATTAGCCCCATTGCGCGCTCAATTCACGCGAGAACCCCGCCACGCCGCAACTCGTAATAAATGATGTGCTCCCTTTGCTTTACATCCACGCCACACCCGCACACCCTGTCAAATAACGGGTTTATCTCCTTCTTTTTACTCAGTCCGCTAGCGACATTTTCCGATAGTCCTAAAGTATCCATTCGAGGCGAATGGATTCGCCGACAGTTGCGCAGGGCAGATAAACACGGCGAAGGGCGAGGATGTATTGCCACCCTTCTTTCGTATCCTCCAGTCCGAACAGGGTTTGTGGAGACTTGCCCCGTTCCGGTCAATATTCCGGACAGTAATTTCGGCTTAAACTTAGGCGTCAGTCAGGCTGATGTTGAGTCTGCTGAGCCCGCATGGGCCGCGGTCGTGGACGACCGTTGGACTTAGGAGTTTCATGCGTCGAGTGGCCATCCTATCTCTGCTGATCCTCATTGCCGGAGTCTGGCTCCAGCCGCACTTCTCCGGCGCTGAGGTCACTTCCACCACGCACGCCGCCGCCGCCCCCATCCAAGCCTCAACCCAGCCCACGACCCAGCCCGCTGGATTCAAAACCGTAAACGGCGCCCCCGGCTTCTGGCGCCTCGCCCAGTCCGCCCACGGCGTCTGGTGGTTCCTCTCCCCCGACGACCAACCCGAATTCCTCAACAGCGTCACCACCGTCCAGCCCTTCCAGATCCCGCGCGACAAGGAAGGCCCCGCATTCATCTCCGCCGACTACGACGGTGGCCTCTCCAACAACGGCAACCTCGACCAATGGGCCGCCAAGACGCTCACGCGCGTCCGCGACACCGGCTTTAAATCCCTGGGCGCGTGGTCGCATCCCGTCTTCCACAAGCAGAACTTCCCCATGACCCGCGACCTCAACCTCTGGTCGTGGATGCACGGGCCCGCGCGCCGCCTTTATTCCCCCGAGTTCGCCGCCACCGCTGAAGAGGCCGTCAAGACCCAGGTCGATCCGCTCAAGGACAACAAGAGCCTCGTCGGTTACTTCCTCGATAACGAGCTCGACTGGGGCGACAGCACCTCCGGCCCCGGCGTCTACTTCGACCAGCTCCCCGCCAACGACCCCAACCGCGCCGAGGTCGTCCGCGTCATCCAGTCCGTCTGGACCACCATCGAGAAGTTCAATCACGACTGGAACGCCAAGCTCAAGGACTGGAAAGACCTCGACGCCTGGCCAACCCTCCCCCGCCAGCCCCAGCAACCCTACGCCCGCCTCTTCTCCGCCTGGCTCAGCCACCTGGCTGAAGATTACTTCCGCCTCACCACCACCCTCGTCCACAAGTACGACCGCAACCACCTGATCCTCGGCGTGCGCTTCAAGGGCTACGCGCTCCCCGAAGTCGTCCGCGCCTCGCGCGGTTACACCGACGTGCAGTCCCTCAACTATTACCCCGCCGACGCACGCCTCGACCCCGACATGTTCCGCATGATGCACGAGCTGTCAGGCCAGCCCATCATGCTCAGCGAATACTCCTTCCACTCCCTCGACGGCCGCAGCGGCAATCGCAATACCGTCGGCTTCGTCGGCCAGGTGCTCGATCAACAAGCCCGCGCCGACGGCTACCGCCTGATGACCACCCGCCTGGCCCGCGTCCCCTTCGTCGTCGGCGCGGACTGGTTCCAGTGGAACGACGAGCCCCCCAGCGGCCGCGCCAACGACGGCGAAGACGCCAACTTCGGCCTCGTCGATATCGACGACAAACCCTACGACGCCCTGGCCGATTCCATCCGCGCCACCGCGCCGCTCCTCAATGGCCTGCACACCGACAGTCCCAAGGACGACGGCCATGAGATCTGGCGCGAATCCTTCGCCGACAAACCCGTCGCCCGCGTCCCCTATCTCGCCAAGGCCATCCGTCTGAACGGCGAGCTCTCCGACTGGCCCAGGGAAGCCAAGATCCAGGGCATCCGCCACTCGCAAACCGTCGGCCTCGAACGCTCCAAGCTCCCCCTCCCCAACGTCTACTTAGGCTGGCGCGAAGAAGGGGTCTATTTAGGCTGCGAGGTCTTCGACAGCGACATCCAGGGCGCACCCGCCCAAGGCTGGTGGTGGACGCGCGACAACTTCGAATTCTGGATCTCCACCAAGCCCGTCGCCAGCGACCAGGTCTCGTATGACGCCTCCAGCCACCAGTTCTTCTTCGTCCCCAACAGCTTCCCCGGCCAGGACGGACTCGCCGGCACCGTAGGCCAATACCACCGCGACGGCGACGCTCTAAAAGACAACCTGATCCCCCACCCCAGCGTTAAGCAAGTCAGCCGAATCTTCCCCGACCGCTACGTGGTAGAGATCTTCATCCCCGGCAAAGCCCTGCACGGCTACGACCCCAAAAAACAAAACGCATTAGCCTTCAACATCCACTTCAGAAACTTCCAACACGCCCTCGACTACTTCTGGAGCGCCCCCAACGACGTGCTCACGCAACTCCGCCCCAACACCTGGGGCCCGATCTACCTCGAAGCCGACCCAAGCGCCAAACCCAAAATCGTCGAAGCCGCCAAACCCAACCTCCCCGCCCCCGCCACCCAAGCCACCGCCCGAGTCGACTAACACCCACAACTCCGCCGCGCGCCGCCCATCATTCCCCGCTTGTGGGAGAGGGCCCGGGGTGAGGGTCTTCCTGCGGAATTCCCTGTCAAAACCGCAAACGGTTCGGTAAAATGAGGCAATCCAAACAAGGGGTGCAATGACTGCCAAAAAAACGAGTCGCGCAATCAGTCAGGATCAGGAACCACTCTCTCATTCCATCCGCCGCGATCGCAACAAGGCTCTGATTCCGCCCCGCATTCCCCCTTTTTGCCCACCCAAAACCCTCAAAAAACCCGCGAAAAACCCTCACTTTTCGCTCTCCAAAATGCACGCGAAAATGGATGTAAGTCACTGCTCAAAATACGCTTGTATCAAAATATCGCTCGCGCCTTCCGGACCCGCATACTTTTTTCCGCCCCTCCCCGCCTCAAACCCACCATCGCTCGTGACCGTATTACTTTCCGCTTTATCCCCACGGTCAATCGGTTAGAATCGTTCGTCCGGGCTCGTCCGCTTTATCTCATCCTACGGAGTCGCTCTATGAATGGATTGCTTCGCGCTCGCCGGTCGCTTTTCGCGGCCGTCGCCGCTTCCGTGTTCGCTGCCGCTTCATTGCCCGCCCACGCCCAGAATGCTCCGGTCGCTCCCGCGCCCGCCACCACGCCGGCGCAGCCCCAGCCCGCGGCCGAGCCCCCCAAGTGGCCTGACTTCAATACCGTCGTCAAAGACATGACGCCGATGCCCGGGCTCTTCACCATCTACCGCTACAAGGCCGAGGACAATTCCAAGGATCAGACCAGGCTCCTCTGCCAGATCCCGCGCGCGCTGATGAAGCAGGACCTGCTGCTCGCCACCAGCATCTCGCGCGGCGCGCAGGCTGGCTTTCAGTGGGACGATTACCTGGTCCGCTTCGAGATCCAGGGGAAACTGGTCGTGATCGCCGTTCCCGACGCGCGCTTCGTCACCAACGCTGCGCAGACCGTCAATGACGCCGTCAGCCGCACCTACAACGACAGCTTCCTCACCGCCATGCCGATCGTGACCTACGCCCCCAACGGCGATCCCGTGGTCGAGATGGGCGGGCCACTCCTCGCGCCGCTCGTCAACTTGCCCGCCCCTTCGGGCCCAGGAGCAGCCTTCGCGCCGCGGCGCGAAATGTCCACCTTCCCCAAAGTTAAAGCGTTCCCCGATAACGTCCTGATCGACGCCGACATCGCCCTTGCCGGGCGCACAGGCGCCGGCATGTCGGTCGGCCTCACCTATTCTTTCCGCCGCCTCCCCGCCGTCGGCTCCTTCACCCCGCGCATCGCCGACGAGCGCGTCGGCTACTTCACCACCGTCCGCCAGGATTGGGCCATCAAGTACACCGAGCGTGAGAACGTCATCCGCTACGTCAACCGCTGGGATGTGAAGAAGAAGGATGCGTCCCTCGACCTCTCGCCGCCGGAGCATCCGATCGTCTTCGTCATCGAGAAGACCGTGCCGCTGCAGTGGCGCAAGTACGTCGCCGAGGGCATCGCCGAATGGAACAAGGCCTACGAAAAGCTCGGCATCGTCGGCGCGATCGTCGTGCAGCAGCAGACCGATGACAACGAGTTCGCCAACGTCGATCCCGAAGACAGCCGCTACAACTTCATCCGCTGGATCGTCACCGGCCGTGGCTTTGCCATGGGCCCCAGCCGCGCCGACCCGCGCACCGGCCAGATCCTCGATGCCGACATTATCTTCGACGACTCGATGCTCCGCTTCTACTTCCGCGAGTTCGATACCTTCGGCCCCGCTCCCGTCGCCGCGATGATGGGTCCCGAGTTCACCACCTTCCTCGTCGAGCATCCCGAATTCATCCCGCAGGGGATGACGCTCGACCAGGTCAAGGATGCCGCCCGGTCGTTGACCGGCCAAGGTGAGCTCCTGCATGAATCCCCGATGGCCGGCGCTCAGCCGACCGTCGATGGCGCGCCGCTCTCCCACCGCCTTAACCCCTCGCGCACCGAGTGCAACTACGCCGTCGGCCTCCGCCAGCAGCTTGCGATGGCGCACCTCGCCGTCGCCGCCAGCGGCAAGAAAATCCCCGATCGCTTCATCGGCGACGTGATCCGCGAGATCGTCGCCCACGAGGTCGGCCACACGCTGGGCCTCCGCCACAACTTCAAGGCCAGCGCCTGGCTCAGCGAAACTGAAATCAAGAAGCGCCGCGACACCACCGACGAGCCGCTTGTCGCGTCGGTTATGGATTACAACCCCGTCGTCTACTTCGCCGGCGACGACATCGAAAAACTCCGCCACTTCATCACCCCCTGCATCGGACCCTACGACTACTGGGCCATCGAGTATGGCTACAAGTCCGCTGACAAGGGCGGCGACGAAAAGGCGATGCTGCAGCAGGTCGCCGGCCAATCGTCCAAACGTGAGTACGCCTACGCCACCGATGAGGACACGGTCGGCCTGACCAGCGTAGACCCATCCGCCAACCGCTTCGACCTGTCGGATGATCCGATCGCCTGGTCCAAGTCGCGCGTGGCCCTCTGCGACGCGCTCTTGAAGAACATCAAGACCTGGGCCGTCAAGGGCAACGAGCCGAACTACTACCTCCGCAGCACGTACCTCACCGTGATGTCGCACAAGGCATCGGACATGATGTACGTCAGCCGCCTGGTCGGTGGACAGTACTTCAATCGCAATAGATCGGGCGACCCGGATGCCAAGCCCGCGCTGCAACTGCTCGAGCCCAAGCGCCAGCGCGAGGCGCTGGACATGCTGGCCGGCAGCATCTTCAAGGATGACTTCTTCTCCACCGATGCCGCGCTGCTGAACGACCTGCCCCCCAGCCGCTGGATGGACTGGTACAGCAATCCGATCAGCCGGATCGACTTCCCCGCCCACCAGACCGTGCAGAGCATGCAGTCGTTCGCGCTGCTGGCGCTGGTCTCCCCGCAGGTGCTGCAGCGCGTGTACGACGCCGAGCTCAAGAGCAAGGCCGACGACAAGTTCACCGCCGCCGAGCTCATCTCGCGCGTCCGCAACATCGTTTGGGGCAATCTCACCCAGCCCGGCGATACCAAGTTCACCGACGCCAAGCCGATGCTCTCCAGCATCAAGCGCAACCTCCAGCGGCAGTACGTCAGCTACATGCTCTCGATCGCTGAGAGCAAGCCCGGCGCGCTGGTCTCAGCCGACCTGCAAAGCATGGCCAGCTACTCGATGGAGGAACTGTCGGATCAGATCGGCAAGCTGCTCGCGCAGGCCAACGGTCAGATCGACTTCGCTACCAAGGCCCATCTGAGCCAGACCAAGAGCCAGATCGACCGCACCCTGAACGCCCCGCACATGCAAATGCCCGGCTTCGGCGGCGGACAGATCATCATCATCGGACAACCGACGGGAGCGAACCAGCAGCAGCAGAAATGACCTGAGGAGACGCGATGAGAAAAAGGGGGAACAGAATAAAGCACCGGGTTGCCCGCCTCACCGAGGAGGGCAACCCGTCTGCTTTCGCCGCTTGCGGCTTCGCACCGTTGAATACCGATTATGCCGCGCTACGCTTTCTCCTTCACCGAATTTCTCCCAATGATCGGAAACTGGTTGAGTTCCAGCACCGACCCGGTGACGGGCCGCGACTCGTCCCCCATCCAGTAGACCGCCGCCGTCGCCACCTCCTCGGGCAGCATCAGCCGCCCCGTCGGCGCGCCGTCGCGCGGCGGGTCGCGCCACCAGTCAGCCGCCAGGCCGCCGTTGATCATCACCCGCTTCTCGTTCTCGGTCAGGATCCAACCGAGGTTCACTTGGTTCACGCGCACGCCCGTGGCGCAATACGCATCGGCGATGTTGCGCGTGAGCGTCATCAAGCCGCCCTTCGAGACGCTGTACGGCACCAGGTTCGCCGCCCCGCAGTAAGCGTTGACCGATCCGATGTTGAGCACCGCGCCGTGCGACGCCAGCAGGTGTGGCATCGCCGCGCGGATCAGCAGCAGGGGGGCGCGAAGGTTGCATTCAATCACGGAATCGAAGATGGCGGCATCCGTCTGCTCCAGCGTCGCACGGCGGGTGGTGGCCGCGTTGTTGACCAAGCCGTCCAATCGCCCGAACGCGCGCACCGCCACTTCCACCAGTTCCGCCGCCGACTCCGCCTTCGACAGGTCATTGCAGTGCAGCGCCGCGCGGTCGCCCAGGTCCGCCACGATGCGCTCCCCCAACTCGCGCTCCAGCCCATGCACCAGAACCCGCGCCCCCTCAGCCACGAAGCGGCGCGCGATCGCCTCACCGACGCCCTGCGTCGAACCGGTCACGATGATCGCCTTGTCCGTCAGTCGCATCGGCGCTCATCCTCCGATTGTCACGTCGCCGTACGCATGCACCCGCTCGCAGATCAACCGCAGCGACGATTCCAGATCACCGCTCGCGGTCTTGAAGGCATCGGCGTCGATCGTCAGCGGCGCGCCCAGCACCACCAGCGGCGCGCCGTACTCGGGCGTGCGGATCGCCTGCTCCAAACTCAGCCCACCCACTGCCTGCACCGGCACCCGCACCGCGGCGACCACTTCGCGGAGTTGATCGAGCGGGCTGGGCATGCGCTGCCCAGCGGCCGCAATGCCGCGGCGCTCGTCGTAGCCGATGTGGTGCACCACGTAGTCGCATCCCAGGTCTTCCAGATGCTTCGCCCCGGCCACCATGTCCGGGCAAGCGAGGTTGTCCCCCATCACCTTGATGCCGTAATCCCGCCCGGCCTTCACGACCACCTTGATCGTCTCCTCGTGCGCCCGATCCATCACCACGACGTGCGTCGCGCCGGCCTTGGCCATCATCTGGGCTTCGAGCCACCCGCCGTCCATCGTCTTGAGATCCGCGACGATCGGCGTCGTCGGAAAACGCTCGCGCAGCCGCCGCACGCCCAGCATCCCATGCGCGATGATCAGCGGCGTGCCGGCTTCGAGCCAGTCGACGCCAGCGCGCAAGGCCATCTCGGCGGTGGACAACGCTTCGTCTACGTCGGTCAGGTCGAGGGAAATCTGGACGATCGGTCGCATGGCCTCTGTTGTCAGTGGTCCGTTGTCCGTTGTCAATCGTCGCGCCCGTTAAGGCTTGGCAGGCGGTTCGGCGGGCGCGCCGCGCTTCTGATCGAAGAGCCAGCCGTAGAGTTCCGGATTGCTGTACGTTGCCGTCCACGCATCGTGCCCCTTCTCAGGATACGCGGTGAATCGCACCCGCCCGCCAGCCTTCTTCAGCGCCTCGACCATCTCGGCGCTGCGCTGGAAGGGAACGACCGTGTCGCGCTCGCCGTGGAAGACCCATGTGGGGAGGTTCTTGAGCCGTGGCGCGTCATCGGGACTGCCAGCGCCGCACACGGGCGCGATGGCAGCGAAGCGCTCGGCGAATTCGGCCGCGAGTTCCCAGGCGCCGTAGCCGCCCATCGACAGGCCGGTGACGTAGACGCGATCGGGATCGACGCGGTACGTGCGCTCCAGATCGTCCAGCAAGACGGCGAGTTGCTGAGCCGACCACCACTCGCCCGCCGGGCATTGGGGCGAGACGAGGATGAAACCGGGGAAAGGCCAATTGGGCTTCAAGTCGCCACGCAGGATGTGAATAAAGGCGTTGTCCGGCGCCTTCGCCAGGCTGGGCAGGCCGCTCGCGCGAAGTTCATCGACGTCGTCGCCGCGCTCCCCCGAACCGTGGAGGAACAGGATCACCGGAAACTTCGTCGTGACGCGGTCGTAATGGTCGGGCACGTCGATCAGGCACTTGTACTTGTACCGCCCCAGCTTCCGCTTGATCGGCAGCCACCAGCGCTGGTCGCGGGCCCAGATCGAATTCATCCCGGCCAATCGGCCCTCGCCCGGTTTGGATTCAGCCAGTGCGGCCAGCAGCAGGGCGGCGTCGGGCTCGGCGCCGAAGCCGTCGATGAAGCGCTCGGTCAGGTGCTCGGCCAGCGCGGGTTGCTGCTCCTTGACCACCTGCGGATCGATGCCGAGCTGCGGCGGGAGATTTGTATGCAGATCCAGATCCTGCTCGCGCGCTCCGCGTTCTTTCAGCTTGAAGAGTGTGACCAGCCGCGCCGGCAGCGAGACGCCTGCATCGGTGGTGATGTCGACGACCGCGCCGTAGCGACCGGGCTTGTCGGGCTTCTCCACTGGTTCGTGCTCGGCGTTGTAGAAGGTGGTTTTGAAAGTGTAGCCGCCGCCGATCAGGTCATGCGCGTGGATGGGATCGGCGAAGTCGCATTGCGGGAAGGCATCGCCGGCGAAGACGGCGGGGTTGAATTTCAGATCGATGTTCGAGAGTGCGTGCCGGCGTTTGGCGTCGATGTCCACGGGCGTCAGCCTCCCGACAATATTCGAATCGACGTAGACGTTGAGCGGCTCGTAAGGCTTGCCCAGTGGCGGCAGCGGGACCACGATCGACACTGCGGTGCGATCGGCGATCGAGCCGATCTTTTCCACGGCCAGCGGAAATTGCGTGCTGTTGGTGACGGCGACTTCGCGAAGGGATGGGCCTGGGCTCACCTCGATCCTTTGCCCAAGCAGACCCGAGTGCGTCAGCAGCGTGATGCGCGAATGGCGGAGGTTTTCGTAGACGCCCGCGACGGCAGTGGTGACGGGTGGGCTGGGCCCCGTCGCCAGGTGGAGATGGTGACTGTGTTCCGGATGAGTAAAAGTATCGTCGGCGGGGTACCACGTGTAGCGCCTTGGAGCGCGACCGGGCGCGGCGTCGTTGATGACGATTTGAAATGCCCGGCGCGGGAGTCTCTTGCCCTGATGCATGTTGAGGATTAGCGCTTCGATGACGTATCCTGCGGCGGTCTTTCGCCCCGCGACCTTCACGGCTGGATCAGAGTTTCGGGGATCATCGATCCGATAGCGGCGCTCGGGATTGAGGCGTTCGCTGCCCGACGCGATCACATAATCTATGAGCTTGGGTCCGCCGTTGTCCGGCTCGACGAACAGTTCCACCGAATCGCCCTGTTCAAGCTGATCGCGCTGTTCTTTCTCAACGGGCGTTCGATCGACGACCGAAATCAACACCAGCAACCCCTCCTTGTTCCATCCAAGCCGCACCAGCGCGTCGAACTCGGTGGAGTGGACGATCTTGCCGTCGGCGGGGGCGAGCACTTCGATGCGGAACCCCTGGTCCTTCCAGTCGCCGCCGTCGCCGTCGATTGTGATGTCCTTCAGCTCTGGGATGTTATAGACGGGCGGCCAATCGTCGGCGGCGGTGGCGCGAAGAGAAGCTGCGAACAGCACGATGACGATCAGGATAATTCCCCGCATGCGGGAGATTGTCCGTCACCCGCGGCGCAGGGTCAATGCGAAGCGATCTTACTTCTGCTTCGCCTCAAGCTCTTCCCATCGCGCGTAGAGACGCTGCACTTCGAGTTGCGTCGTCTCCACCAGCGCGCAGGCGGCGGCGAGGCGGGTACGGTCTGCGAGGACGGTGGGATCGTCCATCTCGCGGTGGGCCTTCTCCAGCGCGGCTTCGGCGTCGGAGAGTTTCGCCTCGATCTGCTCCCACTCGCGCTGCTCGTTCCAGTTCAGGCGCTTGAGGCCGGGCGGGTTCTTGTTCTCCTTCGCAGCGCCGGGGGCCGGCTTGGCTGCTGTCTTTGCTGCAGCATCGGTCACGGGTTTGCCTTGGGCGGCTTCCCACTGCGAGAGGTCGGCGTAGAGGTTCGCGCCGCCCTTGCCATCGAGCGCCAGCAGGTCCGATGCGAGGCGATCGAGCAAATAGCGATCGTGCGTGACCAGCACGATCGCGCCGGGGAAGGATTCGAGCGATTCTTCGAGCACTTCGAGGCTTGGGATGTCCAGGTCGTTGGTTGGCTCGTCGAGGAGCAGAACGTCAGCCGGCTGGAGCATCATGCGGGCGATCAGCACGCGAGATTGCTCGCCACCGGAGAGGTTGCCCAGCGGCATGTCGAGCTGTTCGGGGCGGAAGAGAAAGCGCTTGGCGTAGCTGCTGACGTGCAGCTCGGCGCCCTGGTGGAAGAGCTTGTCGCCGTGAGGCGCAAGCGCGCGGCGGAGCGGCAGCGCGGGATCGAGGCTGGCGCGGGTCTGGTCGAAGGAGACGACCCGCAGCTCGGCGGCGCGCGTGATCGTGCCGCTGTCAGGTTCGAGCTCTCCCTTGAGAAGTTTGAGAAGCGTGGATTTGCCCGAGCCGTTGGGGCCCAGGAGGCCCAGCGTCGCGCCGGGGGCGAGGACGAGCGAGAGGTCGCGAAAGAGCGGGCGGTCGCCCAGCGATTTGGAGACGCCCTTGAGCGCGATCAGCTTGCGCGTCTGGCGACCGCTGGCGTCGAAGTCGATGTCAACCGAGCCGCCGAGGTTGTTGCGGGTCTTCAGGTCGGCGAGGTCGGCCATCATCACCGCCGCCTGCTGGATGCGTCCCTTGGCCTTGGTGGTGCGGGCCTTGGCGCCGCGCTTGAGCCACTCGATCTCGCGACGAACAGTCGAGGCGAGCGACTGCTCGCGCGCCGCCTGGGCGGCGAGGAATTCCTCGCGCTTCTCCAGGAACGCGCTGTAGCTGCCGTTGATGCTGAGGTAGCCGTCCGGGTATGCGCCGTTGAGCTCGATGATGCGATCGGCGACCTTCTCCAGAAAATAGCGGTCGTGGCTGATCAGCAGGCAGGCGAATCGCGATTGCTGCAGGAACTTCTCAAGCCAGATGATGCCTTCGAGATCGAGGTGGTTGGTTGGCTCATCCAGGAGCAGGAGGTCGGGCTGTTTGATGAGCTCGCGCGCCAGCGCGAGGCGTTTGCGCCAGCCGCCGGAGAGGACGTCTACCGGGCCGTCGAAGTCGGTAAAACCCAGGCGGGTCAGGAGGATTTGCGCTTCGAGGCTCTTCTCGTGCTCGTCGCGGTGGTCGTCATCGGGGAGTCCCATTACGACGGCCTGCTCGATCCGCAGGCCGGGCGGGAAGACGTCTTCCTGGGCGAGATAGGCGATGCGGATCTGGCGGCGGGTCTCGATGCTGCCGGTATCTTCGTGTTCAAGGCCGGCGATGATCTTGAGGAGCGTGGACTTGCCGGCGCCGTTGGGCCCGATGAGGCCGACGTGCTGTTGATCGTCCAGGGAGAGGCTGATGCCGCGGAAGAGGGCGCGGGGTCCGAAGGACTTGCTGATCGAATCGGTCTTGAGAAGAACGGCCATGCGATGATTGTAGGGGAAGCGCGCGCGGGGAGGAACGGCGTGGCAGATTCTCGGGCGAACGGGTACAACAAGGTCGAACCACGGGGGTGCGCAGAGGTTGTTGCGATGACGGATCGATTCGCGCGACTAATACTGATGTTTAACAATTCGCTGCGAATCGTGGCGGCGGCGGGGGTGGCGCTGGCAATCTTCGCTACGGCCGCGCGGGCGGGGAGCGTGGTCTATTCCAACGATTTCGAAAACGCTCCGCCCGGCAAGGAATGGTCTGCGGACAAGGTCGAGGTGACGCCGAAGGACAACCGGCATTTCCTCGGCGGCTTCACCACCGATAAGCTGACGCTCAAGCTGGACAAGCTGCCGAAGCACAAGTACGTGCGGATCTCGCTCGAGCTTTTCATCATCGCCACGTGGGATGGCAACGCCACGGTCAGTTCGCACGGGGCGCGGATCGGGCCGGACGTCTGGCGGATGGGCATCGAGGGGAGTCACGTGCTGCTGGTGGACGCGAGCTTCAGCAACATGGATTTTGAGAGCCGATCGGTGAGCGAGGAGGCGATGACGCAGAGCTACCCGTCGGTCCTGAGCGGGGAGGTTTTTCCGGCCAAGACCGGGGCGGCGGAGCGCGGCACGCTGGGGTTCGAGTGGGCGTCGAGCGACAGCGTGCTGCGGCCGGTCGATTCGGTCTATAAGCTCAGCTTCCTCATCCCGCATGATGCGGCGGAAATCCAGTTTAGTTTCCAGGGCGCCGAGGGCCTGCAACCGGCGGACGAAGAGTGCTGGGGGCTGGATAACGTGAAGGTTGAGGCGCTGGACGATGCCGACGTGATGCGGCTGGACGACGCGGCGATGCGCAAGCTCTGGGAAACGATCGGCGGCCATGATCTGGTCGCCGAGACCGACGCCTTTTGGCGCCTGGCCGCCGGCGGCGACGATGTCGCCCGTTTCCTGCGCGACAAGGTGAAGCGCGCCGGCGTGGATCGAAAACAGTTCGGCAAATACCTGCTCGCCCTGGACGGCGATGATTTTCAATCGCGCGAGAAGGCTACGCAGGGGCTCAAGGAAATGGGCCCGTCAATCGAGACGCTGCTGCGGGAGGCGATCGACAAGGCGGATTCGGCCGAGGTCAAGCTGCGGCTGGAAGCGGCGCTGAAGGAAATGGACAAGGTTCCGCCTGCCGATCCGGAAATGCGACGCCGAGCGATCGGGATGAAGCTGCTGCGCGCGATCGGGACGCCGGAAGCGGCGAATGTGGCCGGGGAATTGAGTGGAAAGTGATGGGGAAAGGCACGGAGGCATTGAGGCACGTAGGCACGAAGGGGGAAATCTCAATCTATACGAGACCGTTACTCCCTGGCGTTCGTCTCGGCCTTCTCGATCTCTTCGCGCGTCGGAAATTGTGAGTCAATGCCGCCTTTAGGGACCTCGACATGTGCGGTCCAGGCGAGGGCGTTGAGGACGAGCTTGCGGAAGTCGTCATTCTTCCAGTTGTCGTAGAAGTGGCCGCAGGTGGTGGCGAAGCCGCGGCCTTTGTCTGTCCGCTCGCGGCACCAGGCGACGGTGTTGCCGTTTTTCTCGCGGCCTTTTAAGGCGGGGACAGTCAGGAGGGGCGTCAGTGACTTGTCGTCTTCGGCGAAGCGGATGTTGTAGTAGAACTCTTCCTTCATCCTGAACGGTTTGACGCCCCGGCTGATCGGGTGATCGGGGGCGGCGAGTTGCACCTCGGCGTTGTCGAGCGTGGTGATGTTGGAGTACCACTTTCGTTGGCCGTTCTCTTCCCAGTCGAAGTAGCCGCCGGTCCATTCGAAGCATTCTTTGGCGTATTGGTCAGGGGCGAAGGTGGCGAAGTGGAGGAGGACCAGGCCAACGCCATTGTCCATGAGCTTTTGGACGGCAGCAACGCGCTCGGGCGATTCGAGGTGGAGGGCTTCGGAATACTTGTCGCCATCGCGACCGTCGGAAATGATCATGATGGTGGCGGCGTTCGCCAGCGATTTGTCGTCCTTCGGCCAGCCGTTGAGGTGCACCTCGACGTTGATCTGATCCTTAACGTTGGATCGATCCAGCGCGGTCTTGAGCAGGCGGGCGGACCAGTTGTAATCGTGGATGCCGTTGCCTTCGGGGCCGTGGCTTTTCTTGCCGGCGATCAGGACGATCTTCTTCGGTGGCGGCGGGGCGTCCGCGGCGCTGAGTGGCGTGGCGATCATGAACAGCGTGAGCAGGATGAGGCTGATTCGCATGATCGGATAGTGTAGCGAATCCAGGCTTTTCCTTCTCCTGTCTACTGGCTACTGTCTACTGACTACTTTCAAGGAGTGTCGCGCGTGGCGGGTAAAGCATTGATCGTCTGGGGCGGTTGGGACGGGCATCAACCCAAGCAGGCCGCCGAAGTACTCGAGCGGGCGCTGAAGGCTGAGGGGTTTGAGGTGGAGGTGTCGGATACGCTCGATGCCTTCAAGGATGCAAAAAAGCTGATGCGGCTGTCGCTGATCGTGCCGCACTGGACGATGGGGAAGATCACCGGTGAACAACTCAAGCCGGT
>JAQGHM010000172.1 GCA_028291615.1 Phycisphaerales bacterium
CACCGGGTGCTTCATCTCGGGCAGGCCGAGTTCCGCCAGGACTTCGCTGATGTCGCGCACGCGCGACGAGAACAGTTTGGCGCGATCGGCGTATTGCGGATCGTCGCGGAGCAGGTGATCGTAATCCTTGAGCATCGCGCCGCAGCCGGCGATGTTGGTGGCGATGAAGGTGGGGGCAGTGTTTCCTGTGCCCATCAGGGCGCCGATGTTTTGGCGGGCGAAATCCCGGGCTGGTTCCCAATGGCCGTTGTGATGGTGGATGGCGCCGCAGCAGACTTGCGCGCGGGGGACGCGGACGTCGGCGCCGCAGGCATTTAGCAATTCAATGGTTTGGCGATTTACCTTTTCGAACATGACGCTGCCGATGCAGCCGGGGAAGAAGGCGACGATCGTTTTCGGATCCGAGCTGATTGTGGCGCCCGGGGCGTTTTGCGCGGGCATCATCTTCGGCAATCGCGCCGGCCAAACCTTTCCATGGGCCGGCAGCATTTGCTCCATCTTCCGCAACTGCGCCGGCAGCAGTTTGAACAATCCGATCCGCCGCAGCAGGCCGTATAGGCCGATCTTCTGCATCAGCCGGGCCGGGAGGAGCGCCAGCTTCAGCCGCGTCGGATAGATGAAGACGTGGAAGAAGATCCACTGCATGAACCGGCCTTGCAGCGTGAGCTTTACGTCGCGGTTCAGCAGTTCGCGCGTCTCTTCGATCAGCTCGTGGTAGACCACGCCGCTGGGGCAGGCCGTCTCGCAGGCGCGGCAGTCGAGGCAGAGGTCGAGGTGTTTGCGGACGGATTCGGTTGGCTCGATCACGCCTTCGGCGAGTCCGCGCATCAACTGGATTCGGCCGCGGGGCGAATCTCCTTCGTGAAACGTTTGCGTGTAGGTGGGGCACGCGGGCAGGCACAGGCCGCAGTGCACGCAGGAGAGGGCGCGATCGTAGGTTCGCGGGTCGAGGGGCAGGGGGGTGATCTTCGTTGGAGCATCAGTCATAGAACGCCCACGAGATTCCCATCCGGATCAAACGCCGTTTTCAATCGTCCGAGCAACTCCGATATTCCTCGATCCATCTCGATCTGAACCTTTCCCTGCTCCAGAAAAAAGACGGTGCCACTCGCCTGGCGCACCGCGGCTGTGATCGTCTGTCGCTGCGCTGCGGTTGCCATCCCCACGACGACGCCAAACGCGGCGTCCGCAGACCAATCTTTTAGCGCCGCCGACTTCGCGAACTCCAGGACCTTGACCGGCGGGACCGAGGCTCGGAAAGATCCATCGACCCCCGCGGCCTGCCAAAGCTCGGCACGATGGCGGGTGTCTTCCTCCACCGTTCGGGCGATGATCTCACGCGGCTGGTGTGATGGCATCGCGTCGCGGTAGTACGCGATCGTTCGTTCATCGCCCAGGTAACCGCACCACATCGCGTCGGTCGTTATCGCCGTCCACTGTGGCCGGCAGGGGGTCGGGAGCAGACGATTGATCTGCCATGCGTCGGGCGCGAATCGCGCGAGCAATGCGCCGGTTGGCCGCAGGTATGTCCGCGTTGTGATGGTGACAACCCGGCCGAATACTCCGCCTTGGCCCACCACAAACTTGGTCAGGTCGTAACCGGCGACGTTCTTTACCGTGCGCCCGCCCGCGGTGATCAGCTCCCCGCGGCCGTTCAAGAATTGACAACCGAGCAGGAGATCGCGCCAGGCCCCGTATCCTAGCCGCAGCGGGCCGGTGGAATTGGTCTCCACAAGCCGTCCGAGCGTCCACGTCGCATCCCCATCGACCGGCAGCCACTGGCCGAGCTCCGCCAGCTTCTGTTGTGCCTCCGCCAGCGTTACGTCGGCGGAAAACGTGGCCGTCATGTCGCGCGCCTGCAGGTCCATCCCGCCGGGCGGAACCAGTGGCGGGCGATCGGGTCGATATTCCACGTCGGCGTGAGACATTCGCGCGTCCCAGTGTAGCGGGACGGTCGCACGATTGAAGGGCGCTCACGTCCCTTCGATCTTCACGAGGATCTTGCGCAAGGTATCCAACACTTCCTCCTGAACGGCATCGCGTTTTCCTTCGGTTTCGCCGTCGAGGGTCTTGGCTGCCATGGCTGGGCCCATTGTCATGAGGGTCGAGCCCAGGAGCTTTCCGAGCGGCGTTTTGGCGAAGATGTCGCCGTAGCCGACGGAGAGGCACGTCGAGCAATAGACCATCGCGTCGAAGACGTCGTTCACCTTTGGATTGCGGTTCTTCTCAAGCAGGTAGAACAAGACCGTGCTAAGGCCTACGACCGTCGCGGTGTTGCGGCAGGGGGATTCCGCCAGTTTTCCGGCCCAGCGTTCGAGGTCCGCCCCGAATTCTTCGGGGACGCTCAATCCGATTGCTACCAGGTTTTCACGCAAACCCATGATGGATCACCGCAATTCCAAGCGTAAAACCGGGTGACCCACCCCACGCGGGATGGGCCACCCACTGAAGCAGCAATTACAGCTTGCGGCCCTTCCGCTCGGGCGCATCGGCCACCGCGACCTCTGCCGCCGCCGCCGCGCCGTTTCCTTCCGCTGGCTTTGCGCTGAGCTGCGACATCACCGCGTTGCCGATCTTGTCGAGCATCGTCTTGCCTTCTTCGGGCAGGGTCTTGAGCAGGCCGTCCGCTGCGGCGCCCATGCTGGCGGCGCGCATGAACTGCATGCTCATCTTGGCCATCGTGTCGGGGTCGCCGAAGATCTGCATCGTCGCCTTGGCGAACATGTTCCCCAGCGCCTGGGCGGCGGCGATGCGCACCTCGCGCTCGGCGTTGACGCGGTACTTTTCCAGCTCGAACTTCAGGGCGGCGTCCTCGAATTCCTGCTTGTTCGACAGGCTCTGGCGTTCCACGTCCACGCGCGCCTGCTCGACGCCGACGCGCTCGCGCTCGACGGTCACATCGACCATCTTGATCGCGCGTTCGCCGTCGGCGCGCTTGCTTGCCGCCTGGGCGTCGCCGTCCGCCAGCTTCAGCTTGGCCAGGTAGCGCAGGTCGGCGGCGTCCTTCTCGGCTGTCGCATCCTTGATCTGCGTGTAGGCCATTACGTCCGCTTCGGTCTGGTCGCGGATCTTCTTCTCGTTGATCACCTGCTGGGCGGCGATGAGCTTCTTGGCGGCTTCGCGGTCGGCCTCGGCGGTGACCGTGACCGTCACGACGCGCTGCTTGGCGGCCTCGCGCTCGGCCTCGGCGGTCAGCGCGCTGGCCTGTGCGGTCGCACGCTCCTGCTCCTTCTCCGCGACGGCGACCTCCTTGGCGCGCTCGGCGACTTCCACCGCCTGGCGCTTGACGATCTCGCTGGTCTCCTGCTCGCGGTTCTTGGCGATCAGCGCGATCTTGCGCGCCACCTGCGCCTGCTCGACCGCCAACGTGCGCTCGACCTCGGCGGTCTCGATCTGCTTCTGCTTTTCGATGTCGCGGCGGGCGACGGCCTCATCCTGCGAGAGCTTGAACTCGGCCACCTCGCGCTCGCGGGCGGCGCGGACGTTGGCGACCTTGGACCGCTGGTCGGCTTCAAACTCCGCTTGGTCGCGCTCCATGTCGAGCACCTTTTTCTTGGTCTCGACGTTCTTGGCCACCACCTGCCGCTGCGCTTCCATCTCAATGTGGTTGCGCTCGACGCGGGCCTTCTGGGTGATCTCGGCGATCTTGCGCAGGCCCTGGGCGTCGAAGACGTTCCGTTCCTGCAGGGCGGATGGGTCGGTCTGGTCGAGGGACGAGATCGTCACGGACTCGAGCGTTAAGCCGTTGGTCGCGAGGTCGTGGGTGACGATCTCCTGCACTGCCGAGGCGAACTCATCGCGCTTGGCGTGGAGCTCGACCAATTCCTTGGTCGCCGCCACGGTGCGCAGGGCCGAGACCAGCTTGTCTTCCACCAATTCCGCCACGGCGTCGGGCTGCACGCTGCGCCCGCCCAGCGATCTGGCCGCCTGCTGGATGTCCTCACGGCTGGGTTGAACCTTGATGTAGAACTCGGCCGACAGGTCGACGCGGAGGTTGTCCTTGGTGATCAGGGCATGGGGGCCGCGGCGCTCGACGTTGAGGCGCATCGTCTCCAGCGAGACCGCGGTCAGGTTGTGGATGATCGGGATCACGATCGCGCCGTCATCGAGGATCACCTTGGGCCCTTTGCCGCCGGTGCGGACGTACGCCATGTTCGCCGAGGTCTTGCGGTAGAAGCGGGTAAAGATGGTGATGAACGCGACTGCCACCAGTAGAATCGAGCCCACAATCGTGAGCACATAGCCTCCCGTCTGCGGAAGTTGCGGTACCAGCCCGGTCCAGGGGACGATCGCCATTGCGGCGCCCAGCACGAATAAGAGGATGAGAATCATGACAGTTCTCCAATTGCAAAGTGTTCGAGTGTTCAATCCCGCCGACACGTTTCGGTCGGTCAATCAATCCAGTTGTCTCACGAAGAAAAACCGTTCGTCCGCGCGATACGCCACGAGCTTGACCTTCGCGCCGCGCGGGATCGGCTCGATGCCCGCCGCCACCCGGCAGGGGAGTTGCTTCAGGTCCCCACGGCCGTCCCGCACCGCTACCAGGCCGAATCGCTCGTCAATTCCGTACAGCGCCTGCCCGACCTCGCCCACGTGGTCGCTCTGCCGCAGTGCGAGGTTCTGGTTCAGCGGCACGAACCGCGCGATCAGCATCACGAGGGTCCGCGTGATCAGGACGCTGGCGAGCATGGCGAGCGGGATTGAGATTCGCGCCGCTTCGAAGTCCGTGCGCGGCCGCAGGATGGCGTTGGTGAGGAAGCCGGCCGCGCCCCACGTCAGCAGGAGGACGAGGGCGATCAGGCTGAGCGGCACGCGGCCGACGCCCAGCCACGCCAGCGCCGCCAGGTGCGCCGGCGTCTGCTCGGCCTCGTGGGAATCGCTGTCGCCATCGCCGTCGGCATCCGAGTCTGCGTCATGCCCATCCGCGTCTGCGTCGGCATGTACATCGCCATCTGCATCGGCATCGATATGCGCGTCAGCATCGGCATCCACATCAGCATCGGCATCGGCGTGGATATCGCCGTGCGCATCAGCGTCGGCGTCGCCCATGCCCACGCCGCCCAGCGTGCAGGCGAACAGGTAGACCAGTGCCACCGCGAACGGCGCGACGAAGATCAGGTTCCACCAACTGAGAATCCATTGCAGGGTCATACGTCACCCCTCCCGGAAAAGAGGGCAAACGACGATTGCGACTCACACATCACGAATGGAAGTTTTATCCCCGCCTAATCGGCATGTCCGCTATAACCCCGCGCGCCGAATATAACGCCTTCGGCACACGTCCTGCTCAAGACTTACAGCGTTATCAGCCCGTCTGCCGCTGGCAGTCGCTTTGCGGTTTCGCCCGTTAAATCGCGCAACAGAAATGGAAACTCAGCGCCCCTTCGCCGCCCCGACTTCAGCCACTGTCGCCACCGGTAGCGCCGGCGTTACCGGTCGATCGACCGCCCCCGCGCCGCCCGCGTGGCGGATCGCGTTCAACGGCTGCTCGAGTGACTTGAGCAGCGGCGTTGGGAAGACGCCCAGCACGATCACGAGGATCGCCAGCGGCAGCAGCACCAGCACCTCGCGCTTGGTGATGTCGCCGCCGGGGATGTACTTGGGGTGGACCGTGGCGTGCGTGCCATGTTCCTCGTGCACTAGCGGATAGTGCAGCGGGCCGAAGAGTAGCGTGCTGCCGAAGCGCAGCATGTACGCGGCGCCGAGGATGATGCCGAGCGACGCGATCACGCCGTAGGCGACGCCCAAGTGCTCGCTGGTGAAGGCGCCCAAGATCGTCAGGAACTCGCTGACGAAACCGTTCAAGCCCGGCAGGCCCAGCGCCGCCATCGTGAAGAGCATCATGAAGAACGCGAGCTTGGGCATCGCCCGTGCGAGGCCTGAAAGTTCGCGGATGTCGCGGGTGTGATACCGGTTGTAGATCATCCCGACGGTGAGGAAGAGCGCGCCGCTGACGATGCCGTGGTTGATCATGTAGAGCACCGAGCCGGCCATCCCCTCGGGGTTGAGCGCCAGCATCCCCAGCACGCAAAAGCCCAGGTGCGATACCGATGAATAGGCGATCAGCTTCTTGATGTCCGTCTGCACCCACGCGACCAGGGCGCCATAGACGATCCCGATCAGGCAGAGCACCGCCAGCACGGTAAGCACCTGCGGGAAGAGGACGCTGCCGTCGGCGTTGATCATTCCCACCGGCAGGGCGATGCGGAGGAGGCCGTAGGTGCCGAGCTTGAGCACCAGCGCCGCCAGATCGACGCTGCCCGCGGTCGGGGCTTCGGTGTGCGCCAGCGGGAGCCACGTGTGCAGCGGGAAGAGGGGCGTCTTCACGCAAAAGGCCGCCAACAAGCCCATCAGTACCCAGAAGCGCTCGTTGGTCGCCATGTGGTTCTGCGCGAAGAACACGACCGAGGGGATGTCGAACGTCTGCGCCCGCAGACCGAGGTAGACGATCGCCGCCAGCGCGAAGACCGACGCGGAGAAGGTGTAGAGGAACAGCGTAACCGCCGCCCGCCGCCGTTCCTTACCGCCCCAGATGCCGACGATGAAGAAGAGCGGCACGAGCGACGCCTCGAAGAAGACGTAGAAGAGCAGCAGGTCCGTGGCCATGAACGTGCCGAGCATGAAGACCAGCAGCAGGTTCATGTTCGCGTAATGCTCGCGCGAGCGCATGTGCACCGAGCGCAGCGACGCCGTCACCGCGATCGGGTGCAGCACCGCCGTGAGCAACACCAGCAGCAGCGAGATCTGATCCAAGCCCAGCGCGAACTGAAATCCGAGTTGCTCGATCCGCGGCCCCTTCACGACAAACTGATATCCGCCCTGGTGCCAGTCGTAATGCATCGCCATCGCGAACGCGGCGAACAGCGTGCTGGCGCTGACGCCCAGCCCCCAGGTCTTGCCGCGCATGCGCGGCGGCAGGAGCATCCCGCCGATCACGCCAATGAGCGGAACCACGAGAATGCCCAGCGGCAGGTACCGCGGCGGGAGCAGCGCCGCCCCGCCGCTCAGGCACGCGAGGATTATCAACAGTCGAATCGGTAAGCGCCGAACCATGGGGCGGAATCGTAGTGGAGGGGAGGCGGGTTGTCGATGCACGCCCCACCCCTTACCGGACGCGCGTCCGATCCGCTACGCGGCCGCCGGGAACTGACCCGGTCTTCGAACCAGTCTGGCGTGAAGCGCACGCAGGCGATGCGCGTCGGCGTCATCGCCCGGCGTCCAGAGGATCGCTTCGGAGGCCGCGGCGCCAAGCGCCTGGGCTCCAGCGATTGGAACGCCCCAGCGCGGTTCGACATCCACCTCGATCCGCGGCATGCACCGGTCCTTAGCGAGAGTCCGTCCGGCTAGAATGGCGCCGGGCGCACCCGCAATCAACCCCGCTGCAATGGTCGCGCCAGCCAGCGCCTTGTTCGGCTCGGCGACAACGTCACGCCGCGCGAAACGCACGCGCGCGCCGCCGATTCCGGCAACGTTCACGCGGTATTCCGCCACGAGCGTGAAGACTCTGGACTGTCCGCGCATCGGGACATCCACCTGCGCCAGCTTGACGGCCGAACCACCCACCGAAACATCGATCGGCGGCACCTCGGCGCTGATCGCATTGTCATCGTTCAACACCGAGACCGTGATCCGTGCACGGCGCGGCGCGTCCATCAGGTTCTGTACAGCGAATTCCCAGCGGATGCCGGCTTCGACCTGGCGGGCTCGACCGACCACATGGATGCCGTTGCACTCCCGTATCTCGCCAGGTTCAAAAAGGATCGCCAGGATGTCGGGATGCAGATCAGGACGCCCAACCGCGCGAACGTGCCAGAAGCCCAGCGCCGTGATCAAGACGACGATCCCTCCCACCAGTTCGTATGCGAGCGCGTGTTGTCCCGGCGAGGCGTAGACCGCAAAAGCGGTCGCAAAAATCAATGGGAGGACCATCAACCCGATCGTGATCTGTTGCCAGGTGAGTGCAACAAGGTTCCCCTGCCGTTCGCCCGCGTTTTCGTGACTCATATGTGCGCTCCGAGACGGCACGGCTGGAACGGCGACGACGTCGTCCCATCGAGCGTGCCGCTGAAGCGTTCATCGGCTGCAAAAGGCGTGCAATTAAAACGCGCAGGCCTGACATCGCAGGAACTCGAAAGATTAGTTTCTGGCTAAGGCGGGCCCCATTCGACGCACTACCACCGCTTCGCCTGGCTCGCCACCTTCATCGGCAGCCCAAACAAATCGATGAACCCGCGCGCCGCCGTTACGTCGTATCCTTCCATGCTGAAGCTCGCGAGCTGCGGATCGTAAAGCGAATGCGGGCTGGTCGCCGAGATCGCCATCGCGCGCCCCTTGAAGAGCCGCACCCGCGCCGTCCCCGTCACCGTCGCGTTGGTGTGATCGACGAAGGTCTGCAGCGCCTCGCGTAGCGGATGAAACCACTGGCCGTTATATACCATCTCCGCGTAGCGCAGCACCAACTGTTGCTTGTAATGCAGCGTATCACGCTCCACGCAAAGCTGCTCCAGCGCCTTGTGCGCCTCGTACAAAATCGTCCCGCCCGGCGTCTCGTAGACGCCCCGGCTCTTCATCCCCACGAGACGATTCTCCACCAGCAGCGCTATGCCCACCCCGTGCCGCCCACCGATCTTGTTCAGCTCCGCGATTAGCTCGCCGGGCTTAAGTTGTTTGCCGTTAACGGCGATCGGATTGCCGCCGCGGAACTCGACCTCGACGATCTCGCTCTGGTCCGGCGCGCGCTCGGGCGGCACGGTCATCGTCAAACACTTCTGCCAGTTCGGCTCCTTGTCCGGGTGCTCGATTTCAGCGCCTTCGTGGCTGATATGCCAGAGGTTGCGATCCTGGCTGTAGATCTTCTCCTTGCTGACCGGGATCGGCACGTTGTGCTTGGCCGCATATTCCACGGCGCTCTCGCGGTCGCGCAGCTCGAAGCTCGGATCCTTCCACGGCGCGATGATCTTCAGCTTCGGGTCCAGCGCCATGTACGTCAGCTCGAACCGCACCTGGTCGTTCCCCTTGCCGGTCGCCCCGTGGCCGACCGCATCGGCCCCCGTCTGGTGCGCCACTTCCACCTGCTTGGCGGCGATGAGCGGGCGCGCGATGCTTGTCCCCAGCAGGTAATCCTGCTCATAAATCGCGTGCGCCCGCAGCATCGGAAAGCAATACTTTTCCGCGAATTCCTCGCGCAGATCCATAATGACCACTTCATCCGCGCCGCTCTTGTACGCCTTTTCTTCGATCCCCTTGAGCTCATCTCCCTGCCCCAGCTCGGCGGCGAACGCCACCAGCTTCACCCCAGGATAGCGCTCCTTCAGCCAGGGCAGGATGACGCTGGTGTCGAGTCCGCCGCTGTAGGCGAGGACGATCTTCTTCGGGGGTTGTTGTTGCATCACTTGTCTCCGGGTGCGGTGTACCAAATCAAGTCAAAACGCTCGTGACCGCAGTCCGATGACCGCGGTCACGAGCGGGATAAGTATAAAAACTTGGGAGCGATTGAACAGCGACGGCGCGCGGAAGCAGCCGTGCGAGTTACCGCCCGCCGCTCAGGCGTTTGGCGGCGTCGGTCGCGCTGGCGGCAATCGGGCTGCCGGTGCGGGCGTCGGCGATGCGCTTCAGCACTTCGATGGCGCGAGCAGTTCCGACCCATTGCAGGACTTCCACCGCGCGAACTTCGCGGAGCCGGGGGCCGGTGACGCTGCCTTGTTGCAGCGCGGTCAGCAGGACCTCTACGCGCGTGCGGACTTCGCTGGATTGAGTCTCCTTCATCGCTTTGCGTAGCGCGGTGGCGGCGGCGTCCCCCAATTCAGCGAGCGCTTTGCCCGCGGTTTCGCGGGCGGTGAATTCGTCGGCGTCGAGACCGGCGATGAGTCGCTCGATGCCGGCGTCGTCGACGGGCGCTGTGCTGATGAGCTTCGACGCGAGGAAACCGACCGCCGCGTCGCCTCCGGTCGAGAGTTGCCGAATGGCTTGGTAAGCCTTGGCAGGATCGTCGTCCGCTAGACCAGACCATAATTCGGCCATCGCGGCGGCATCCACCTCGTGGACTTTAGCCGTCTGGTCGCCGGAACGCGCGACATCCCAGACGATCGCGGTCGTGTCGCGGCTGGCCGAAACCAGGCGCTTGGAGTCGAAGGAGAAGGCGACGGATGTGAGCCACCCCGTATGGCCGACCAGCCTACGCGTCTGCCGCCCCGAACCAAGGTCCCACACGCGCACGGTCGGCCGATCCGGCCCGCCCCCCGCGGCGAGCATGCGGCCATCGGGAGAAAAGACGAGACAGGTCCCCGCGTCGCCATCCCCTTCGAGCAGGCCGCGCACGCTACGGCTAGCGACTTCGACCAGCCGGATCGGTTGCCCACGGCACGCGACGGCCAGCGTCGCGCCATCCGGCGAGAAGGCGATCGAATTATCGCCCGCCGACGGGATGGGCAACTGGGTTTCTTCGCGGCCGGTGTCGGCGTCGAAGAGCGTCACATACTTCTTGTCCAGATCGCCGCTGCCGACGGCGAGATGACGCCCATCCGGCGAGAAGGCGAGCGGCAGTTCGGCCCATTGCCGCGGATCGATGTGAACGGTGAAGCGCTCGTTGCCGGTGCGCGTGTCGATGACGCGGACGGATGCGTGTCCGTACGTCGCCGCCGCAAGCGCGCCATCGGCGGAGAGCGTGACGCCGTTGACGCCGGGGCCGCTGTTAAGGAGCTCCAGCGTTCGCAGCTTCGCGGTGCTTACGTCCGATCCGCGCTCAAAGTCGCAGATACGCAGCGTGGCGTCTTCGCCACGAATAACTAGGCGCCGGCCGTTGCGGGCGGACCCGAGATGCACGTTACCGCGACCGCTGACGCCCATGCGCCCCAGCGCCTGTCCGCTTTGCGCGTCCCAGACGCGCATCGAGCCGTCCTGGCTCGCGGTGATGATGGTTTTGTCCGAATTGCCGAAGACGGCGGCGCTCAACTCACGCGTGTGGCCAAGTGCGTCAAGCGGCTTCAGGCTCTGGGCATCCCACAGGCGGATCGCAAGTTCGGTGCCCGCGGTCGCGAGGATTTTTCCGTCTGGTGACGACGCCATCGCCATGACCCACGCGTCCTCGCGGCCCGTGGCGACGAGTTTGCCAGCGTCCTTGCCGCTCTCGGTCTCCCACACGCCGACTGTCCCGTCCTGCGCGGCCGACGCAAACTGACGCCCGCCGTTGACGAACGCTACCGGCCGCACCCAGTGATCGGACAGCTCGACCCGTCGCACCTCAGTCGACGTTGCCAGATCCCATAGCCTCGTGGTTCGATCCGCGCCGCCGGAGAGTAGTCGCGTGCCGTCCGGATGGAAGGCCAGCGCGAAGACCGCCTTCGCGTGGCCCTGGAGCGTCGTAACCAGTGTCCCATCGGCGACGCGCCGGATCTGGATCGATCCCCCTTCGCACCCGACCGCCAGCGTTTGTTCGTCCGGAGAGAGCACGACCGGGCGCACGTTGTTACCGGTGTCGATGCTGCGCTCCTCGCGCCACGCGGCCACGTCCCAGATCCGCACCAGTTTGCCGCTGCTCCACACCAGGCGTTTGCCGTCGCCCGAGAAGCGAAGCCAGAAGACGGTGTTCGGGTTGTCGGTGAGGCGATGAAGTTCCTTCCCGGTTCGCGCGTCCCACAGGACGGTCGTGCGCTGCATGTCCCCCGATGCGACCAGCAGGCCGTCGGGAGAAATGGCCACCGCGGACGCCCCATCCCCGTGCCCCGAGAAGCGGCTGACTTCGCGACCGCTGGCGACGTCCCAGACGCGCGCGGTCTGGTCCCAACTCGCCGACGCGAGCAGTTTGCCGTCGCCGGAGAAGGAGAGGGCGCTGACGGTGTGCCCGTGGCGGAGGTCACGCGTCCCCAGACAGGCAATCGCGCCCGGCGGCAACTCATCGGCGTCAACCGCGGCCGCCAACGCGATCACCGAGATCATTCCCAATAACCACGGAGCAAACAGTGTCCATCGGCTCATGACGTGCGTCTCCTTGCTCGTGATGTAGAGCGAGACGGCGATTTCAATAAGCGAAGGTGAGAGCGCGCGACGAGAACTAAACCCGTTGCTTATTCTTCACTTGCCCGGAACCATTTCGAATCATCCCGCCGCAGAACTAGGCGCAGGAGATTCAGGCGGCCGATCCGTCTTCCCCGCAATCGGCGCAGCCGCTGCAGCAGAGGCACTGGCCAGGTTCGACGCGATCTGCCCCTTCTGGATGATGTGCCGACCCAGCTCCAGGCGCGTGATCACCGCGTCCATGTCCACCGGCCGCTTCTGCTGCTTGGTCGAAACGCAATCCATCACCAGGTTCGAGACCGCCTGCGGAACCTTCGGGTTCAGGTCCATCGGCGTGTCGATCCGGTCATCGAGCAGGAAGCTGTTCTCACCCTTTTTATTCACCGTATACAGCGTCGGGATGTGCTTGCCCGTCAGGTTCCAGTAGAGCGTCGCACCGAGGTTGAACACGTCCGTCTGCTGGTTGATCGGTTTGCGGTTCACCTGTTCGGGCGCGATGTAGTCCGGCGTTCCCTGGATGCGCTCCTTGATCGTGCCGATCTTGCACGCCTGCCCGAAGTCGATCACCTTCACGTGCCCCTTGTCGTTGCGCAGGATGTTGTTCGGCTTGATGTCGCAATGCGCCCATCCCATCTGGTGCATCGCCTTGAGCCCCTGCGCCGCCTGGATGAACGTGTCCAGGATGTCCATCATTTCCGTCGGCGGGCGCACGTCCAGCGGCTTGCCGTCGACCATCTCCATCACCAGGTACGCCTCGGCCACCTTCACGAGCATCGTCTTGATGATTTTCAGCTCGAACGACTTGCGAAGGTTCGGGTGATTGAACTGCCGGCTGACCTCGTACTCGGTCTCCACCTGCTCGACGAAGCGAATATCCTTCTGTTCGGCGCGGATGACGTGTTTGAGCGCGAAAACTTGGCGGGTGGTCGGGTCACTGACGGCGTAAATCACGCTGCGCGCGCCCTCCCCAAGCTTCTCCAGGACGTCGTACTGAAGTAATTTCTGCGCCATGCGACCGACTTTCCTCCCCCGGACGATCGCCGTCCTGGAGCCATCTCCAAATTAGGCGAAGCCCGCCGGAATAGCAAGCCAAACGACCGCCGTCCAACGCCCTCGCCTGAGGCCGTTGCAACGCAGCGCACGCCGCAATTTGAATGGGAAAAGCCGGGCCGAAGTTACCGCAGCAACTGCCCTTGAAATGCGCTCCCCGGGAAGTATCGCCCCGCCCCCGCGGGAGAGTTGGCGCAGTCGAACAACCACACCGCCGTCGCCGGAATCCGAAACTGCTCTTGCAACGTTTGCGCGAGATGCTCCAGCCGCTTGAGCTGCGTCGGCGTCGGCGCCGTGCGGTCAAAATCGCCCACCACGCAGATCGATATGCACGTCGCGTCGATGTTCGCCAGCCCGGGCGCAGGGTCCGCCGGCTGTTGCAGGTTCCACCGCTGGGTGAACTGGATCTCCCCGTCCAGCGCGCCGTCGCCGTTGCCGATGACGAAATGGTCCCCGCACCCCTGCTGGTCGCCGTGCGCCAAAGACGCCGCGTCCCCGCGCGGCGTCCGGCTGTGATGAACGTAGATCGATTGCCACCGCCCCGCCTGCGGCGCCACCTGCGTGTTGAAGATGACCCGCAGCGCCGTCCGCGAGTCGCCCGCCATCAGGCTGCTCGCTGCGTCCGGCGTCAGCGGCGCGCCCTGCATCGCGCGCAATAAGACGCTGGTCAGGGTGAGCACACCGACGAGGCTCGACAAAACGATAAAAGATCGACGTGACTGATTCTTCACGGCAGCCGCCCGATGAGTTGTGGGACCTTCTGAAAGAGACGGTCGCCGAGTCCGATAAAAACCCCCACGCCATCTCTAAAGCATTCATCGGCAATGGCCACAAAACGCATGAATAGAAACTGAAAACCAACAATATCGGTCGTACCCAAGACGATACTGCCCCACTTTTTACTGGCTGGGGTTGCCCCGTGCGTCAATGTGCACCCTACTGGCCGGCCGCCGCCCTTAAATCCCCCATCGGCACGTCCCGATACGCCCCCTTGGTCTCCGTCGCAATCTTCTTCAACTGTGGCGCAATATCGGGCTGGCCCAACGTAAGGCAATGGACTTTGGTCGTCACCTTGGCGTTGGTACGCAACGACATCACTTGCGGGTGAAACTTCTCATCTAAAAACGTCTTGATCGGCACCAACACCACTACTTCGGCTCCGGTCTTGAACGCCTTGTCCATCGCCACTGACATTCTCGTCTGCCCCACCGCGTACACGTCGTCGAGAAACTTCTGCAACTCCGCGATATTCTCAGGCGTCGCGGCCTTCAAACCCGTCGCCGGGTACGACAGCGGCTTGGTCCCCTCGATGTACCAACAGATCACCGCGAACTTCCGATCCGGGCCCAGCGTCTGCACCGATCGCAGCAGCGCCTGCTTGAGCAAGTCCAGACGTCCCTCCGTCTGCGACGCCGCCCCACGATCCAGCACGTACGCCACGCTCCTCTCATTTAGCGCCTGCCCCAGGAAGTTCGGCGGCGCTTTCTTCGGCACCACAACCGGCGGCGTGATCGCCTGGGTGTTCGTGTTGCCACCCGTCGTCGTCGCCGTGTCTCCACTGCCCCCGCCGCTGGCATTGTTCGTCTGCACCGCCCCCGTCCCGCCGCCCACCCCGCCCGCGGTCCCATCGGTTATCTCCCCACCCGTCCGGTCCCGAACCGCCATGTAAATGATGATTCCGATCAGCAGCGCGATTACGCCCCCCGCCACACCAGCGATGAGCAGCGCCCTGTTCTTCTGCGGATCGACCGGCGCGGTGGGACCTGCTGCTGCTGCGGCCTCCGCCTTCTTCTTCTGAAGCCGGATGCTTGCCAGGCCGCTGCTTGCCACGATCCCGGCCAAGTCATCCAGTCCTGTGCCGCTCCCTGCCCCTCCCTGGTCCGCTCCGCCCTTCTTCTTCTGGTAGAGCGTCTTGGCCGCCTTGCCCGATCCTATTGCTTCAGCCGTCGCTGGCACTCCCTGGCCATCCCCGTTGGCGTTCTTCAGGTGCTTGGGGACCGTCTGGATCGTCCCGCAATGCCGGCACCGGCAGACGCCGCCGGCGAACGCGTCGTCGATCTGCAGCAAGGCCTTACAATTGGTGCAGTTGATCTGGATCATTCAGCACTTCACGGATTCCAGAGATAGTAGAACCCCGACGGCAATGGGTCATGCACGCCCGGGATCTTTAACTCCATCACCCCACCGCCGTTCGCCTGAGGTTGCCCAACCGTGTTCTGGGCGTAAATCGAACCGCTGAATCCATACGGTCTCCGATAGATTACGACCTTGGCGTTGGGCGCGTTCGCCAGTTTCATCGCCTCCTCGATCGCGTCGTCCAGCAGCCCCGTCCGATCCGCCAGGCCCAGTTCCACCGCGCGGGTCCCGCTGAACACCCGGCCGTCGGTCACCATTTTTACGGTTGCACTCTCTTTGATCGGACGGTTGCTCGTCACCACTGCGATGAATCGCTGGTAATACTCGTCCACCATCCCCTGCATGACCGCCCGCGACTCCACATCCAGTTCCCGGAACGGCGAGCCCATGTCCTTCAGTGGGCCGCTCTTGATTGCGTCGGTCTTCGCACCGATTTTGGCCAGCGTTCCTTCGAGGTTAAACGTGTTGAAGATCACCCCGATGCTCCCCACCACGCTGGTCGGATGCGCGACGATCTTGTCCGCCCCACATGAGACGTAATACGCCCCGCTCGCTGCCAGGTCCTGCAGCGACGCGACGACCGGTTTGTGCGTTTGTTGCTTAAATCGCACCAGCGTCTCGTACATGATGTCCGATGCCGTTACGGTCCCGCCCGGTGAGTTCACCCGGAGCACCACCGCCTTGACGGCTGGGTCCTTCGCCGCCTTCTCCAGTTCCTGCGCGAACCGGCTGACCTGGTTTTCCGCCGGCTGCATGAAGCCGCCGGACTTCATATTGGCGATCATCCCCTCGACTTCGACGATCGCGATCTTGGGGGCGCCAAACCCCTTCCCCGCCCGCACCGTCTGCTCGTCGAGGCTGCTGGTATTCTGAACCGGCGTGACCAGAAAGCTGGGCGTCCCGCAGCCGCTTGCAAACAACGACAGCAATGCGGCAAAAACTAATCGCTTCATCAAGGACTCCACAAAATATCGCGCGGGGCTGGACGTGCTAAACTGACTCGGCCAAGGATTGTAGCCGATGCCCTACCCTGTCAGCAAAACCGAATTCGCAACCCTCGTCGAACGTGCCGTCGCAGACCTCCCCCAGCCCTTCGCTGACTTCCTTGAAGAAGTCCCGATCGAGATCCACACCCGCCCCTCGGCCAAGCTCTTGCGCGAACTGGGGATGGACGATGAC
>JAQGHM010000021.1 GCA_028291615.1 Phycisphaerales bacterium
CAACGTCATCGGCGAAGAGGTCGTCATCGGCCACGGCGCGATCGTCCACGGCGCCCGCGTCGGCGATCGCTGCCTGATCGGCATGGGCGCAACGCTTCTATCGCAGACGCGCCTGGGCAACGAATGCTTCATCGCCGCCGGCGCGGTCGTCCCGCCGGGACTGGAAGTGCCCGACCGCATGATGGTCATGGGCGTCCCGGGCAAGATCGTCCGCCCGGTCAAGGAAAAGGAACTCGAATACATGCGCTGGCTCGTTCCCCATTACATCGAGCTTGCTCAGAAATACGCGCGTGGCGAAGTGGGTGAAATGTAATTCAAGTATGGAAGATGGAATCCCCTCTTCGCCATCCTCTATCTTCCATCCTCCATCTTCGCTTTACTCTGATCAATCCACTCTCGCAGCCGCGCCACCAACTCCGCCCCCTGCACCGGTTTGGAAAAAAAATAAGTCGCCCCCACGTGCGGCAGGCTGTTGATCGTTTCCATCGACGTATCGCCGCTGAGCACGATCAGCGGCGTCCGCGGCCCCAGCAGGTCGCGCAGCCGCTGCGTCAGCACCAGGCCGCTGATGTCCGGCAGGTGGATGTCGATGATTGCTGCGTCAGGGCGCTGCTCCGCCGCATGGCGCAGCGCCGCAAGCCCGCTGTCAAACGTCTCGACCTCAAATCCAGCCTTAACCAGCACGGCGCGTAGCGCCTGCGTGAGCAAATGATTGTCGTCGACGATCAGTATCGAATGCGTTTTCGTATCGACGGCACGGGATGCGTTCTGAGCGGTTGGTTTCAAATATCCTCCGGCTGGCGGATGATAGGACCGGACCACGCTTCGTGGGAAGGGGAATTTTACCCACACCTGATCAGCCAAAAACTCTATTAGTTTTCGAATCTTGCGCCGCGTAAGCTAAGATCGCCCGCGACGGGAGACCGGCAGGTGATGCAGCGCCCAATGCACAAACGTAAACGATGGCAACCGACGGCGGCGCTCCTGCTGTCGGTAATCCTCATTGCCTGCGCGCCGCGCTCATCGGCAGCGGTGGTCTTCGCGCCGCCGGACGATTCCGTCGACGCCGCCAACGAGCTGAAAAGCATCGAACACGAGCTCGCCGACCGCAATTATCCAGCCGCCGCCAAGCGACTCGACTTGCTGCTCTCGGCGCGAGGTCATCCGCTCGCCAGCCTCTCCGAGCGCACGCTCACGTCGGTCGACGCGTGGGTGGATCACATCCCCGCGGACACGCGCTCCGCACTCGCGGTCGAATGCGCTAAGCAAATGGGCGCAGCAGCGCGGCAGGCGCTGGACTCTCTCCGCGACGGCCGCGCCACCCGCCCCGACGAATTCTATTCCCTCGCCCGCCGCTACCCCCTGACCGACGCCGCCGGCGCAGCCCTCGCCTGTGCCGGCGACCTCGCGCTGCGCGGTGGCGACCTCCCCGCTGCCCAGGCGTATTACGAACTCGCGCTGCGCGAACAGTTCCCCCTCGGCGAAGACCGCGAGCGCCGATTGCAATTCCTCAAGGAGAGCAACACCGTTACAGCGCCGCCAGGCGCTCCTGACGGCGCCAAGCCGCAATCGGCGGGACCCCTGCCGTTCGACGCCACCTGGTTCGGAAACCCGTCGATGATGCGCCAAACCAAGTTCTTCCCCGCCGCCTATGACGACCGCATCCTCCTCGCCTCTTGGAAAAACGTGACGATGCTCCGCGAGGACGGCCAGGTGCTCTGGAGTTTCAGCGACCCCAAAGCCCCCGGCGTGTTTTCCGCAGGCCAAGGCGCGCTCTTCGCCCCCGCCGCGCTCTGCGACCTCCACGGCCAGCCCGCGATCATCGTTGTCCGACAACCCGGTGCGCAAGGCGATGCTCAATTCGTCCTGCGCGCCCTCCGCGCCACCGACGGCAAGCAACTCTGGAGCACCGACGCATCCGGCCCCCGCGCCGATCTCACCTATTCCGGCCTCCCCGTCGTCTGCGGCCGCTACGTCTACAGCGTCGCCGTCGCCCGCACCGGCGTTTCGAGCGCCAACTTCGTCCTCGCCGCGCTCGACGTCACCACCGGCCAATCGCTTTGGCAGACCACGCTCGGCGCGGTCACCGAGCAGGGCGAGCGCGGCGGGGCAGATCGCAACTTTGGCCGAAAATTCGGCCGTAACGCGCCGCTGTCCCTCGATGGCTTCGCCGCCATCTCCGAGCCCGCCGTCGTCGGCGATCTCGTCATCGTCGCCCCCAACTGCGGCTCCGTAGTCGCCGTCGGCCGCTTCGACGGCAACGTCCGCTGGGTCAGCGCCTACCGCGCGCCCGAGAACGCCGCGCAGGGCGGTGTTGATCGCAATGGCCGCTGGACGCCCCCCGTCGAAGCCGAGCGCGCGCTCCTCACGCGCTACCGCTCCACACCCCTCGCCTGCGGCAACGTCATCGTCGCCATGCCGCAGGACGCCGCCGCACTCTTCGCCTTCGACCGCGCGACCGGCCGCCGACTTTGGGAGACCGACATCGTGATCGCCGACGCCTTCGGCCTCGCCGGCGCCAGCGGCAATATTGCCATCGCGTGCGGCACAACCTTGGTAGGAATCGACGCCGGCGGCACCGGCAAGCTCAAGTGGAAGTACACCCCCGCCCGCGGCATCCACCTCACCGGCCCCGCCGTCGTCCAGGGCCATACCGTCCTCGCCCCCACCACCATGGGCACCCTCCAACTCGATGCCGCCGACGGCTCGGAAAAACCCGCCTACACGGTCCCCAGTTTCCGCCACCTCCTCACCACCGATGCCGGCCGCAGCATCGCCACCGAAGCCGGCGCCGCCGCCACGTTTGGATTCTCACCAACGGCGCGCTAAAGGCATGCCCGCAACTTCAACACCCACCCCCTCATCCGGTATAGTCAGAAACAGCATCGGCCCCGAGTGTAATTCGTATTCCGTCCGCACCTTCCATCAACGGTGAAAGCATGTCCAGTTCCACTGTCCCGGCCGCCCAAGCCAAGCCCAAGATCGACGACGCCGACCTCCAGGCCGTCGAAAACCTCAAGTCCGCCCACGCCACCATCAAGGCCGAACTGGCCAAGGTCATCGTCGGCCAGGACCAGGTCATCGACGAGATCCTCATCTCGATCTTCACGCGCAGCCACGCGTTGCTAGTCGGCGTGCCGGGCCTCGCCAAGACCCTGATGATCTCCACGCTCGCCCAGGCCCTCCACCTGACCTTCAAGCGCATCCAGTTCACGCCCGACCTGATGCCCTCCGACATCACCGGTACCGAAGTCATCTACCAGGACCAGGCCACCGGCGAGCGCCAGTTCAAGTTCATCAAGGGCCCGATCTTCGCCAACATCGTCCTCGCCGACGAGATCAACCGCACGCCCCCCAAGACCCAGGCCGCCATGCTCGAGGCCATGCAGGAGCGCAAGGTCACCGTCGGCGGGCAGGACCATAAACTCCCCGATACCTTCTTCGTCCTGGCGACGCAAAACCCCGTCGAGCAGGAAGGCACCTACCCGCTCCCCGAAGCCCAGCTCGACCGCTTCCTCTTCATGATCCACGTCGATTACCCGTCGACTCTCGAAGAACGCCAGATCATGCGGATGGCCTCCGGCATCAGCACCGGAAAGCCCGAGCCCGTCCTCTCCGGCGAAGACATCCTCGCCCTGCAGCACACCGTCCGCCGCATGCCCGTCAGCGATCACGTTCTGGCCTACGCCCAGCGCCTGGTCGCCGTCACCCGCCCGCGCACGCCCGAGTGCCTCGACTTCTGCAAGAAGTGGCTAACCTGGGGCGCAGGCCCCCGCGCCAGCCTCAACCTGATCCTGGCGGGTAAAGCCCACGCCATCCTGCGCGGCCAGTTCCACGTAGGCGTAGACGACATCGCCGCCGTCGCCCTCCCCATCTTCCGCCACCGAATCATCCCCAACTTCGCCGCCCAATCCGAAGGCGTAACCGCGGACGACATCACGCGGAAGATCCTGGAGACGATTCCGAAGAATGCGAAGATTGATTGAAGGAGTAGGCAGTAGGCGGTAGGCAGTAGGCAGAGAGAAGCACATGTCTTCTCTGCCTACCGCCTACTGCCTACCGCCTACTGTTCCCCCATGGCTAAATCCCAGATAGGCCTGCTTGACCCCGAAGCCATCAACCGCGCTGAGGCTCTCGGCCTTCACGCTCGCTACGTCGTCGAAGGCTACATGGCCGGCGAGCACAAATCGCCCTTCCGCGGCTTCGCCATCGAGTTCACCCAGCACCGCGAGTACGTCCCCGGCGACGACACCCGCCACCTTGACTGGAAAGTCCTCGGCCGCACCGACCGCTATTACCTCAAGCAGTACGAACAGGAGACCAACTACGTCGCTCACATCGTCCTGGACGGCAGCGAATCGATGAAGTACGGCTCGGTCGGCCGTCCGCACGGCGCAACGGTCACCAAGCTCCAGTACGGCAAGGTCCTCGCCGCCTGCCTCACCTACCTGATCCTCCACCAGCGTGATGCGGTTGCCGTCGGCGTGTTCGACACGTCGATGAAAAACTTCATCCCGCGCACCGGCAACCTCGCCTCCATCCACAACATCATGAACATGCTGGCGGCCTTCGAACCAAAGGACCAGACCAACATCGCCCAAGTCCTCCACACGCTCGCCGGCACCATCAAGCGCAAGGGGATCACGATCCTGATCAGCGACCTGTTCGACGATGAGGAAAAAGTACTCGACGGCATCAACCACATCCGCTTCGGTGGCGGCGAGGTCGTCGTCTTCCACGTCATGGACCCCTACGAGCTCGATTTCCCCTTCAACGGCCTCGTCGAGTTCGAAGGCCTCGAGCAGATCCCCAAGGTCATGACCCGCCCGCGCGAGATCCGCAAAAGCTACCTCCGCGAAGTCGAAGCCTTTCGCACCCGCCTCCGCGAAGGGTGCGAGCGGCAGAACACGCACTACCAATTGGTCAACACCGCCCAACCAATCCACGAAATGCTCAGCGGCTACCTCGCGTTCCGCCTCAGGACTCACACAAGATAAGACATGTTCCTCAACCCCCTCATGTTCTGGATCGGCGCTGGCGCAATCTCCGTGCCCATCGTCATCCACCTCCTCAACAAGCGCAAGTTCGAGCGCGTCGTCTGGGGCGCGATGCGCTTCCTGAAGATCAGCGTCGAGCAGAACCAGCGCCGCCTCCAGATCGAGGACATGCTTCTCCTCGCCCTCCGTTGCCTCCTGCTCTTCATCCTCGGAATGACCCTCGCACGCTGCACCGTCAAATCCCCCAGTGGTGCCGGATGGATCGGCCAGCAGACCGTCACCGCCGTCGTCCTCCTCGATAATTCCTACTCGATGTCCGCCACCGACGGCGCTAAAAGCCGCTTCGAGCTTGCCAAGGACGCCGCTGATCAGGCCATCGCCGCCCTCCCCACCGGTTCCTCCGTCTGCGTCCTCTTCGCCTCCGACTATACCCCCACCGGCCCGATCCCCGAACCCACCTTCGACTTGGGCCTGGCGCGCAAGACCATCAAGGAAGCCCGCGTCTCCGACCGTGCCACCAACCTCTATCCATCGGTTAAGAAAGCCGTCGATACCCTCCGCGACCGCCGCGCCGGCGCACGCGAGATCTACCTCGTCACCGACACCCAGGCCCTCGGCTGGCGGCAATTCGGCGAAATCCGCAAGACGCTCGACGACGCCCAGAAAGATGTTCGCACCCACGTCGTCCTCGTCGGCTCACCCGAAACCCAGAACATCGGCGTCTCCGACCTGCGCCTGGTCAGCGGCCCCGCCGTCATCGGTTACCCGCTCCACTTCGAGGTCCAGCTCACCAACTACGGCAAGTCCGAGGCCCGCGACGTCCGCGTCAAGCTCCGCGTCGACGCCGAGCAGCCCAGCGACGAAGGCAGCGTCGATATCATCCCCCCCGGCTCGTCCAGAAGCCTCTCGCTCTTCGCCAAGTTCAAAACCGAAGGCGGCCACTCCGTCACCGCTGAGATCGACCACGACCACCTCCCCGCCGACGATTCCCGCACGATCGCCGTCCGCGCTCTCACGCAGGTCAAGATCCTCGTCGTTGACGGCGACCCCGGCGCAGGGGGCCGCGAGAGCGAAACCTTCTACCTCCGCAACGCGCTCGTCCCCGTCCCGCGCCCCGAGGCCGAGCAGTACTACAACAAGCTCACCGTCATCACCGCGCAGGAACTCGATGCCGCCAAGCTCGATCCGTACGACGCCGTCTTCCTCTGCAACGTCACCGACTTCACCGAGTCCACCCTCGCCGCCTTCGCCGAATATCTGAAAAAAGGCGGCGGCCTCGTCTTCTTCCCGGGCGAGAACATCCAGGTCCGCCAGTACAACAACGAGCTCGCCAAAAAATATCAGTTCCTCCCCGCCACCCTCTCCGACGAACCGCACGGCGACGCCAGCAAGGACGACCAGTTCACGCTCCTTCAAGATAAGAATTTCGAGCACCCGATCGCCGCCCTCTGGAACGATCCAGCCTCCTCCGGCACGCTCAACGTCCACTTCTACCGGATGTTCGACCTCACCCCCACCGGCGACGAGAAACAAGGCCCCGAGACGACGAAGAACGCCGAAGGCATCGAGATCGGCCGCCCCCGCACCGTCCTCCGCTTCGCCGCCGCTGAGCCCGGCCAAATCGGCAAGCCCGCGATGATGGAGCGCACCTGGGGCGCAGGCCGCGTCGTCCTCTTCGCCAGTACCGCCGACAACGCCTGGAACGACATGGGCGCAAGGCCCAATGTCTTCATCCCGCTCATCCATCGCACGCTCGGCTCGATCGTCTCCCGCCAGGACGCCGCCCTCAACGTCAAGGTCGGCGAGCGCTTCGCCTGGCGCGCCGACAATCGCCTGATCGGCAAGGAAGCCCTCATCGCTCGCCCCGGCATCGACGCCAATGACCCCCAGGCCAACGAACGCTCCAAGATCGGCCTCGCCGGCAACGTCCCCCTCCTCACCTACGACGACACCAGCTACGCCGGCGCATACCAAGTCCGTATCAGTGGCGGCGACGACCCGCTCAACATCGTCTTCGCCGCCCAACCCGACCCCGACGAATCCAGGCTCGAAGAAATCGCCCCCAACCAGGTCGATGACCTCTCCAAAGTAGCCGACGTCGCCCGCTGGCAAACAACGCAGAATCTGGCCGACCTGATCCAGAAAAACCGCGTAGGCAAAGAACTCTGGAAAATCTTCGCCTTCGCCGCCATCGCCCTAGCCACCGCCGAAACCATCCTGGCCCACTTTTTCAGCAAAGCAAAATGACAATGGAAGGCACGAAGGCACGGAGGCACGAAGCGACGAAGGGATTGGAAGCCATCCCTCTTCCACTCCGTGCCTTCGTGCCTCCGTGCCTTCGTGCCTGACCCCACTATGTACGACTTCTTCCTCAAACTCCTGGGCGTACCCGTCGATCAAGTCGCGCGGATCACCGACAGCCGCCTCCGCTTTCGCGGCGAGGTGGACTATTTCATCTGGATCATCATCGCCGCCGTCCTGCTCGGCGTCATGGTCTTCCTGATGTATCGCAAGTCCGCCCCCGATCTCTCCCCCGTCAAAAAATACACCCTCGCCACCCTCCGCACCGTCTTCCTCTTCCTCATCCTCCTGCTGCTGATGCGGCCGGTCTGGGCGTTCGTCATCGAGAGCACCATTCGCCGCGAGCTGGTCGTCCTGGTCGATTCCAGCACCAGCATGAAGATCGAAGACCCGCGCAGCGACACCGATGACCTCAAACGAGTCGCCATCGCCAGGGGTCTGATGGACCCCGCCAAGGGCCTCGACCAGACCGTCACCCAAACCCCCGGCCTCGAAAAGATCAGCCGACTCGACCTCGTCAAAACCATCCTGAAAAGCGACAAGTTCGACCTGATGCCCCGCCTCGCCAAAGACCAGAACATCGACACCTTCGCGTTTGACAGTTCCCTCACCCCAATCCCAGCGGCCTCATTCCGCCAGCACGCCGCCGGCGAAGGCCCGACGACTCAACCGACGACTCCGTCCAAATCCGATTGGGTCGACAAACTCGGCGCACCCGGCCAGCAGACTGCCGCCGGCGACGCGCTCCGCGCCGTTGTCGCCCGCAAGCGCGGCCAACCAATGGCCGGCGTCTTCATCATCACCGACGGCGCAAACAACGCCGGCTCAGACCCCCGCGCCGCCGCCGCGCTTGCCAAAGATGCCCACATCCCCCTCTACATTTACGGCGTCGGCATCACCTCCCCCAAGAACCTCACCGTCGGCAACGTCTTCGCCCCCGAAATCTCCTTCGTAAAAGACGAGGTCCCCGTCACCGTCCGCGTCAAATCGCAAGGCGTCCCCAGCGCCCGCGTAATCCTCAAGCTCGTTGACGCCGCTGGCCAGGAAGAAAAAGTAGACGAGAAGGAAATCACCTTCGACCAAGACTCCGAGCCCGCCGTTGCCCTTAAGTTTACGCCCAAGGTCAAGGGCGACTTCACGCTAAAAGCCGTCATCGAGCCCACCGATCCCGCCATCACCGAGCTCACCAAAGACGACAACGAATCTACACAGACCCTCAAGGTCATCGACAGCAAGATCAAGGTCCTACTCGTTGATCAATCTCCGCGCTGGGAGTTCAAATACCTCACCGCCCAACTCGTCCGCGACCGCCGGGTGGATGTAAAGGTCGTGCTCCTCGAAGGTTCATCCGGCCTCTCCAAGTCAAAGGACTCGCCCTATCTCGACCAGTTCCCCCAGAACAAGGAAGAACTGTTCAAATACAACGTGATTATCCTCGGCGACGTCGACGCCCGCGTCTTCTCCACCGCCCAGCTCGAAGCGCTCGACGAGTTCGTAAACAACTTCGGCGGCGGCCTCGCCTTCGTCGCCGGCAAGAAAAACAATCCCTGGACTTACCGCAAAACTCCGCTCGAACGGTTACTCCCCGTCGAGATCGAAGCTGGCGGCGCGATCAGCGCCGGCACCGGCCCCGCCGGTGAAGACGTCGCCGACAAACCAATCAAGCTCGAGCTCACCGCCGCCGGCAAGCGCGCCCCCATGCTCCGCCTTGCCGCCGACGACGCCGCCAGCGAGCGCATGTGGGCCAGGCTTCCGCCCGTCTACTGGGTCGCCCCCGTCACCCGTGCCAAGCCCGCCGCCGAAGTCCTCCTCGTCGATCCCAGCCCCACCCGCTCCACCCGCTATGGCAAGATGCCCGTCATCGCCGTCCAGGGCGTCGGCGCCGGCGAAGCCATGTGGATCGGCACCGACAACACCTGGCGCTGGCGCAAGAACAAGGGCGACGAACAGTACGTCGCCCTCTGGGGCCAGGTCATCCAGCGCCTCGCGCTCCCCAAGCTGCTAGGCGGCTCCAAGCGCACCCGCATTGACTTCGATAAGAAAGGCTACGTCACCAACGAGAAGGTCCAGGTCTACGCCCGCCTGTATAACGAATCCTTCGCCCCCATCACCCAGGACAAGGTCAAGGCATTCGTCAGCGACATCGGCCCCGACGATCCCCGCGCCCGCGAGATCACGCTCCGCCCCGTCCCCGATCAGCCCGGCATGTACCGCGCCGAGTTCAACGCCCCCGAGAAAGCCGCTCTCTACAAGGTCTTCGCCGACGTCGATAAGACCGCCCTCTACGACCTCCCCGTCACCGAGCCTAAGATCGAGCCCGGCGAAAACGCCCTCAATCAGGAACTCCTCGAATCCCTCGCCAAATCCACCGGCGGCAAGTTCGTCCGCGAGGAAGACCTCTACGCCCTCCCCGACCAGATCAAAGCCGAAACCCCCAAGGTCAAAACCAATTTAGAAGTAGAATTCTGGACCAGCCCCCTCTACTACGGCCTGATGCTGTTGATAGTCGCCGCCGAATGGATCATGCGAAAAATGGTGCAGTTAAAATGAAACGTAAAACATGAAACATGAAGAGTCACCCCTTCCCCCCGTCTTCATGTTTCACGTCTTCATGTTTCAGGTTCCCCTATGAGTCAAATCCTCCACGCCAAAATCACCACCGTCCGTCGCAAGCACGTCATCGTCGCCACTGCCGTTGGCGTCGCCGGCGCGATCGGCGCTTTCGCGCTCATCCTCGCCATCGGCATGCTCCTTGACCTCTGGATTCCCAGCGGCCTCCCCTACAGCGCCCGCGCCGCCCTCCTCTCGATCAATCTCGCCGCCGTCGTCTGGATCATCCTCTACGCCACCTTCGGCCCCATCCTCTACGGCCCCGACGACGACGAGATCGCCCTGATGGTCGAAGACGCCGAGCCCGCCTTCCGCACCCGCCTCATCGCCTCCATCCAACTCTCCCGTCCCGGCGAGGCCGCTTCAGCGGCCGGGTCCTCCCCCTCCCTGGTCCGCGCAATGATCGCGCAAGCAGAATCCCTAGCCGGCCCCATCGATTTCTCCCGCGTCATCAAGACCGACCGCCTACTCCGCGTCATCCTCCTCTCCCTCCTCATCCTGATCGTCGGCGCAGCCGCGTTCGCGTGGGGCGGCGACACCAGCAAAGATCTCTTCAAACGCGCCTTCCTCTCCAACGTCCCCGTCCCCCGCAAGACCCGCGTCCTCCCCGTCACCGACAACCTCCTCATCGCCCGCGGCGACACCGTCGAGATTCTCGCCCTCGCCGACGGCGTCATCCCCCCCACCGGCCAACTCACCATCAAGACCGAAGCCGGCCGCAAACAGGACTTCACCATGGAGCGCGTCACCCCCGTCGACGACGCCCGCCTCCAGCAAGCCAAGCAACTCCTCGCCGACAGCCAGCGCGATCCCAAACTCATCGCGCGCGTCTCCTCCCACTTAGACGCCAGCGCCCCCCTCTTCGCCGCCACCATCGAAAACGTCCAGGAACCATTCGACTATACCATCCGCCTCAACGACGGCGCCTCTGAAACCTTCAAGGTCAACGTCCTCCCCCGCCCCGCCATCACCAAGGTGGAAGCCAAACAGATCTACCCCGCCTACACCGGCCGCCCCATCGAACCCCGTCCCTTAGGCGACCTCTCCATCCTCCAAGGCAGCAAACTCCAACTCGCCATCACCGTAAACAAGAACCTCCACCGCCCCGCCAAGCCCTCAGAGGTCCCCAACTTCGTCCACCTCATCGGCAGCGACAAAAACCTCCCCCTCAAGGTGGACGACAAAGACGCCCGGATCCTCCAAGGCGAATTCGACATCCCCAAGGGCACCACCGGCTTCTCCATCAACCTCACCGACGAATACGGCTTAAAATCCAAAGACCCCGCCATCTACCGCATCGACTTGCTTCAAGACAAACCCCCCGCCGCCCGCATCATCCTCCCCACCCGTAAGGAAGTCCTGCTGGTCCGCGACGCCAAACACAAGGTCATCTTCGAAGCCACCGACGACTTCGCCATCGGCGCCGCTGGCATCCGCTACAAGCTCGACGACGGCCCCGAATCCACCATCAAGCTCGACCTCAAAGGCCAGCACCCGAGAAACTTCCGCGGCGAATACGACTGGAAACTCAACGAGGTCCAATCCACCTCCGCTACAAGACCCATGATGGAAGGCAGCGTCATCGAATACTGGATCGAAGTCGAAGACACCAAGGACGCCCCCAACGGCGGCCCCGGCAAGGGCGTCTCCGAGCACTACATGGTCCGAGTAGTAAGCGAAGCCGAAAAACGCGCAGAAATGGCCGCCAGAATCGCCGACATAGGCTCAGGCCTGAGAACCGCCGCCGACGACCAGGAAGCCGTCGCCAACAAGGTCGGCACGATCCTCCTGGAGAAAAAGCCCGGCGCCTCAGAACCCGCGCCCAAGTAAAGTCTTATGTAGGGTGGGCTTCGCCCACCACCTTCGCGCTACCGACAACGCTAATATGAAGATCACACGCGATCATTTGCGTGGTACAAAGTGTTGCCCCGTTCAGCCCGACCGGCAAGAACTTTCCAGGATTTCGCCCATGAACAACTCCACTCGCACCCTCGCCCTCGCCGCCGCGCTTGCCTCCCAGGCCCTCTGGGGCGTCCTCCCCGTCTTCTCAGCCCCCGCCGCCCCCGCCCTCGACCAGCGCGTCCGCGAGACCGAGCGCAAGCAACAGCTCATCCGCACCTCCACCCAGCACATCGGCGAAGACCTCGCGGCCATCATCACCGAGTTCGAAAACAATGGCATGGGCGACGGCGAAGACGTCAAGGTCCTCCGCGCCATCAAGGGCGTCCTCGGCAAACTCTCCGACAAGGAAATGGCCCGCGTCATCGAGCTCCTCGGCGCAGCCCGCGGCGGCAACGACGCCGCCCAGAATAAGTCCAAGGTCGCCCAGGCGTTCGGCGGACAGAAGACCATCGTCGTCGAGCTCCGCCAGCTCCTCCTCGAATACCAGCGCCAGCAGGAACTTTACGAGCTCTCCCTCCGCTTCGCCCAGCTCGCCAACCGCCAGAACGGCAATCTCAAGGAAGCCAAGCGCCTCGTCCGCTCCGCCCAGGGCCGCGGCCTCGACCGCTTCGACGAAAACCAGAAGATCAGCCTCTCCGTCCAGAAGGACGAGCAGACCGCAATCCGCGACGAGGCCATGGGCGTCATCAACAAGCTCGGCAACCTCGCCAAGGACACCGAGAGCACCACCGCCGAGCGCCTCACCCAAAGCCTGCAAGCCGCCCAGAAGGGCAAGGTCGAAGACGCCCTCAAGAACGCCGTCGAAGAGCTCAAGGCCGCCAACCTCTACCGCGCCGCCGCCAGCCAGAAGTCCGCCCGCGACCAACTCCGCGACCTCTCGCGCCTCGTCGCCCCGCCCAAGGACGCGCAGGAGATCCTCCGCCAGGCTGCCGCCGAGCTCGAACGCCTCATCATCGAGCAGAAGCAGACCATCGCCCAGACCCAGGCCCTCGCCGACGCCGCCCGCAAGAACGAAGAAGCCTACTTCGAAGCCGAAGACCGCCAGGGCGACGTCGTCGATCGCACCGACATGATCCAGAAAGATATCGAGCACGTCTGCCCGCTCGCTTCCGATCAGTGCAAGAAGGCCGAAGACCGCATGCAGGACGCCCGCTCCAACATCCTCGAAAAGCGCCGCGAAGAAGCGACGAAGAATCAGGAACAAGCCGTAGTCCACCTCGCCGCCGCTCAAAAGCTCGTCCTCGAAGAGCTGAACAAGCAGGAGAAAAAGGAAGAGCGCGCCGTCGATAAGCTCGCCGAAGCCAAGGCTCTCAAGGAAAAGGTCACCGCCCTCAAGGAAGAGCAAGAAAAGCTCAAGAAGGAAACCGAAGCCACCAAGGACCAACCGAAGAAGGCCGACAAGAACGACAAGACCAACAAGCTCGCCGACATCTCCCCCCAGCAGGCCAAGCTCCAGGCCGACGCCCGCGACCTCCAGCCAGAAACCGCCCAGGCCTCCGTCCCCGCCGCCGACGCCATCGCCGAAGCCGCCAAGGAAATGGGCAAAGCGCAAGCCGCCATCGACAAGGCCGTTGAGAAAAAGGACAACAAGCTCGAACAAGCCACCGCCCCCCAGCAGGCCGCAGTCGAAAATCTCGCCCGCGCCGAAAAACTGCTCGACAAGGAAATCGCCAACCTCGAACAAGCCAAGAACGACCTAGACCAACTCGAAAAAGCCCGTGAGAAAGTCGCGGAACTGATCAAGAACGAAAACAAGATCGAGATCGCCACCGCCAAAGCCGAGGCCATGCAAAAGCCCGACGCCGCAAAACCCGATGCGGCAAAGCCGGATGGTGGGAGCCCCGATGCGGCGAAGCCTGACGCCGCTAAACCAGATGGTGCGAAACCCGACGCCGCCGCAAAGCCGGATGGCGCCAAACCTGATGCAGCCAAACCCGACGCCGCCAAAGCCGCCACCAAAGCCCTCGCCAAGGATCAAGGCGACAACGCCGCCGCCACCGCCGAAGCCGCCGCCTCTCTCCCCCAAGCCGCCCAGGACGCCGCCGCTCCGCTGAATGATGCGAAAGGCAACCAGGATAAAGCCAAGGGCGACCTGCAAAAAGGCGATGCCGCCGCCGCCCGCCCCGACGAAAAGAAAGCCCTCGCCAATCTCGAAAAAGCAAAGGACGCCCTCGACAAAAAAATCGGCGACCTGCAAAACCAGCTAGGCCAACCCGCCGATGCCCAGGCCGCCGCCAACGCCGACCTCGCCCAAGCCATCGCCAAAGCGCAAGCCGACATCGGTCAAGCCATGCAACAAGCGGACGCCGGCAAACCCGCCGCCGCTGACAAACCGGCCGGCGACAAACCAGCCGGTGGCAAACCCGCGGGCGATAAACCCGCCGCCGAAAAAGCCCCCGCCAAACCCAAGGCCCAGGCCCTCGCGAAAACCGCCCAGGATCTAGCCGACGCCGCCGCCCAGGCCAGCGCCCCCGCCGCCGTCGATGCCGCCATCGCCCAGGCCACCGACGCCCTCGCCCAGGCCGCCGGCGCAGCCGAAGCCGGCAACGAGCCCGCCACCCAGTCCAATGCCGCCACCGCCCAGGCCGCCCTCGACAAGGCCGCTGCCGCCCTAGCCATGGCCCAGCAAGGCGCCTCCTCCACCGCACAAGCCAACGCCAAGGGAAAAGGCGAAAAAGGCGAAGGCCAGGAGCCCGGCAAGGGCGAAGGTCAAGCCGAAGGCCAGGGCCAGGGTGAAGGACAGGACAAGGGCCAGGGCAAAGGCCCCAGCCAAAGTACCGCCGAAGGCCAGGGCCAAGGCACCGGCGAGCGCCAAAGCGGCCACGCCGCCGCCGCCGACAATGGCCAGCGCGGCAACAACAAGGGCAAGGGCGAGTTCATCAAACTCCCCCCCCGCGACCGCAACGCCATCATGCAATCAAGAAAAGAATCCGCCCCCAGTGAATACGCCCCCGCAGTAGAACAATACCTGAAAAACCTCGCCGACAACGAGGACAAGTAACCCCTATCACGGGCGTCCCGCCCGTGCTAACAGCACACATATTTTCCAGAAGCGCGACTTCCTAAAATCTTCCAACTAAAATCTTCCAACGTTCCGGCACGGGCGAGACGCCCGTGATAGGACACACAGATGAAGAAAAAACTGTCTATCGCAACGCTGTCCCTTCTAACTCTCTGCTCTCCGATCCTGCGCGCTGCCGACCCCATCGCCCCGCCTGCGCCCCCCGCCACCATTCCCGAAGTCCCCAAAGACGACGTAGTCGTAGACGACAAAACCGAAGCCGTCATCAAGGGCGCACTCAAATGGCTCGCCGCCAAGCAGCAGCCCAACGGCTCCTGGACCACCGGCCGCGGCAACGAACATCCCGTCGCCATGACCGGCTACACCCTCATGGCCATGATGGCCGCCGGACAACTCCCCGGCGAAGGTGAGCACGGCAAGAACGTCACAAAGGGGATGAACTACCTCCTCTCCTGCGTCCGCGCTGACGGCTACATCACCAACGGCGGCGAAGGCAACATGTACAACCATGGCATCGCCGCCATCGCCCTCGCCGAGCTCTATGGCCAAACCAAGGACCCCAAGCTCAAACAAAAACTCGACCTCGCCATCAAGCTGATCGTCAACTGCCAGAACCAGCAGGGGGGCTGGCGCTACCGCCCCGCGATCGTTGACGGCGACATCTCCGTCACCGTCCTCCAGCTCGTCGCCGCCCGCGCCGCCCTCAACAGCGGCATCGAGGTCCCCCAATCGACCATCGACAAGGGCGTCAGCTTCGTCAAGCTCTGTCATCACCCCTCTACCGGCGGCTTCACCTATCAGCCCCACGGCAACCCGCCCGGCTTCGCGCGCACCGCCGCCGCCATCTACTCCCTCCAGGTCTGCGGCCACTACGACGACAAGGAGGTCAAGGCCGGCGCTGATTACCTTCTCAACAAACCGCTCACCACCAACGGCGAATGGTTCACCTACGGCAACTTCTACGCCGCCCCCGCCATGTACATGATCGGCGGAAAAACCTGGCAGACCTGGTACGGCAACCTCAAGACCATCCTCCTCGACGACACCACCGGCCGCCTCAAGAAGGAAGGCGACATGACCTACTGGGAACCCTTCGACGGTCAAGGCGTCGGCCCCGTCTACGCCACCGCCGTCTACACCACCATCCTCGCCATGCCCTACCATTACATCCCGCTCTACCAGAGGTGATGAATGGCCACGCGATCTTGGATGAGATGCGCCCTCTTGTCTGCGTCTTTCTGTTTCATCCTTCATCCTTCATCATTCAGCCTTTCCCTTGCCGGCACCGTCCGCACCCTCGACGGCAAAACCTACGACGGCGACGTCCGCCTCGACACCGGTGGCCAGATTGTCATCACTCCGCCCGAAGGCGGCACGCCTAAAAAGATCGACCTCGACGAAGTCCTCCACGCGACGTTCGGCAACGAAGCCACCCAAGCCGCCGCCAAAATCGCGCCCGCCATCCGCACCGAAAACAACCAACTCCCCGCCCCCTGGTCCGCCACCGACGTCGGCGCCCTCTCCGAAAAAGGCTATGCCAAATACACCAACGAAGGCCAGGTCTTCAGCGTCAAATCCGCCGGCGGCAACATCGGCGCAGCCGACGACGACGCCTTCTGCTTCGTCGCCCAACCCGTCACAGGCGACCTTGAGCTCAGCGCCCGCACCACCACCATCGGCGACGCAAAACAGGTCACCCAGGGCCTCATGATCCGCGCCAGCGCGGATCCCGGCGCAAACTACATCGCCATTTTCTACGTCGCCGGCGACCTCCGCTTCTTCAAGCGCACCCGCACCGGCCAGGCCACCGACGCCGGCACCATCGGCGCAGCCCGCTCGCCCCTTCCCGTCTCCATGCGCCTCACCCGCCGCGGCGACACCATCACCGCCGCCTGGTCCCGCGACGGCGCAACCTGGCAACCGCTCGGCAGCGAGATGCTCCCCATGCGCCCAGGCGCGCTCGCCGGCATTGCCTGCTGCGGACGCGGCAAGCAACTCCTCGGCGCACACGTCACCAACCTCCGCCTCACCGCCATCGCCCCCGTCACCACCGCCGACGCCGCCCCCGCCAGCGCCGCGCCGCAGCCAACCAAAGAAGGCCTCACCCTCCGCAGCGGCACCCACCTCGCCGCCGCCCAAATCGACAAGGCCAACGACGCCTCACTCCACTTCACCAAAGGCGACCGCAACGACACCCTCTCCCTCGCCGCCGTCGCCCGCATCATCTACCGCGAACTTCCGCCCGAAACCGTCGCCAAAATCCCCGAGCAACGCGCCGGCGTCCTCCTGAAAGAAGGCGACTTCGTCGAAGGCGCATTCAAAGGCCTGCAACAAGGACGCATCCATCTCTCCTCCGTCCTCTTCGGCCTAGCCAAATTCGACCCGCGCGAAAAAGCCATCGCCCTCATCCTCAACGACCTCGACCCCGCCGCCCGCCCCAAATTGATCCTCCGCACCCGCGACGGCTCCACCTACGTCGCCAAAGCCGTCGCCCCGGAAAAAGACAAACTGATCGTAGAAGACCCCATCGCCGGCCAATTCACCATCAACCGCTGGGAGGTCACCGAAATCTCCGCCGGTGCAGGCCGCCTCGAATCCCTCACCACCCTCAAGCCCGAAAAAGTCGATCCCCCACCCCAGGGCGACATCCCCACCCTCTCCATCAACTCCACCGGCCTCGGCCTCCCCATGAACCTCGCGGGCGCGCCCTGCCAGCACGGCCTGACCCTGACCGCCGGCGGCGCGGCGACATGGAACCTCGCCGGCCGATACCGCACCTTCACCTTCAAATGCGGCGTCCCCCAGGGCATCCTCCCCACCGCCCCCATCCGCTTCATCGTCCTCGCCGACGGCAAGGAACTCTACAAATCCCGCCCCCAAACCAGCCTCGACGACCCCTGCTCCTCTTCCCTGAGTGTTAAGGTCATAACCACCCTGACGCTGAAAGTGGAATCCACGACGCCAAATCCCTTACCGACCCCCGGCCTGTGGGCGGATCCGGCACTCGTCAAATAACTCGCCCATTTTATACTCGTCTCACACCCACTTTGTGCCAATGATCTGCAAAACGCAGGTAGTCGCTGCGCCCAGCGGCAGCTATCGTTAGATCAGGCAATCTTGGAGACCTCGCTATGAAAAAACTATGCACTTGGATCTTCCTTCTCGCCGCGGGCGTCGCGCTCCTCGCGCCGGCCAACGCCGCGCTGGCCGCCAAGGGGATCAGTGACAACGGCAAGTTCTTCTCCGCTGCCGCCGAGCAGAAAGCCACCGCGACCATCAATGACATCGCGGCCAAGCACCACGGCGAAGAGGTCTACGTCGAGACCTTCGATACCGTCCCCGACGGAACGCCCTACGCCCAATTCGCCGACGAGCGCACCCGCGCCGCCGCCGTGCGCGGCGTCTACATCCTGATCGTCCGTAAGGGCGGCCACGTCCACGTCGCCGCTTCCCAGGAGACCGAGCGCCTCTTCACCAACAACGTCCGCACCCAGTTGGCCAAGCAGATCGTCGGCGACCTCCAACAAGGGCCCAAGAATTTCGACAACGCCCTCCTTAACGCCCTCAGCTTCATCTCCGATACTTTCGACCGCGGCGAGCGCCAGCCCGGCGGAACCGCCGCCCCGCGCACGTCAAATGTCCCGCCGGTCATCCCGCGGAGTAATAACCCCACCTTTCCCGGCCAATCCGGCGGTCGCAGCTTCTTCAGCGGCATCTGGGGATGGGTCTGCCTCGCCGCCGGCGTCTGGATCATCTTCTCCATCGTCCGAAGCATCTCCGCCCGCAGTCGCGGTGGCTACGGCGGCGGCGGTGGCCCCGGTTACGGCGCCGGCGGTCCCGGTTACGGCGGCGGTGGATACGGCGGCGGCTATGGCGGCGGTGGATACGGCGGTGGTGGCGGCTGGGGCTCCTCCATCCTCGGCGGGCTCTTCGGCGCAGCCGCCGGCAGTTGGCTCTACGACCGCTTCGCACACGGCGGGGGCAGCGCCTACGGCAACCCGCCTGTCGACGGCGGCTACGGCGGTGGCGCCGCCCCAGGCCCCTCCAGCCCCGATTGGGCCGGCCCCAGCGACACCAGCCAGGGCTACGAAAGCAGCGACGCCGGCGGCGGCGCAGACTTCGGCAGCAGCAGTGACGCCGGCGGCGGTGGCGGCAGCGACTTCGGCAGCACCTCCGACTTCGGCGGTGGCGGTGACTCCGGCGGCGGTGGAGATTTCGGCGGCGGCGGCGGCGACGCCGGCGGCGGTGGCGACTTCGCGTAACAAAACGTGAAACATGAAACGTGAAACATGAAGAGCGCGGATCACGCCTCTTCATGTTTCACGTCTTCATGTTTCACTCCCCACTCCCCGTCACCCGCGCCAGCAGCTCAAAGAACCCCCTCTTCCGCCCCGACCCAATCCCCCAATCCACCGGCACGCTCTGATACCCCTCCGCGAACCCTTCCCCTTTCATCCGATAGTCAAAATACCCCCACCCGACCCCCGCGCCGATCGCCGCGAGAAAGTTGTTCTCCGGCTTCTCGAAATCGAAGTGATCGTCCTCATTAAACAGGATCGGCTGCCCCCGATACCCCGCCACCGCCCGCGTCCGCTTTACCATCTCCGCAATCCGCTCCACCCGCTGTCCGTTCCCATGCAGCAGCAGAAAGTCCGCCCGCCGCGCGATCACCTCATTCGGAATCTGCCCACCCGTCAAACTCGTCGAAACCAGCAACTTCCCCCGCGAACGCTTCTGCACCAACTCAATCAACTCACCCGCACGTTTGGGCTTGATGATCTCCGCATAGTTTGCCTGATTGCATTCGTTGGCGATCTCAATAAGCACGTTCGTATACCCCTTCGCCAGCAGCCAATCCGTGGCATTCTCCACCCCCTTGATCACCGCCGCCTCGTCCTTCAATCGCGCAACCTGACCGAAATAGAAAAACCCCAGGATCGGCGCCATCCCCAACTCATCCGCCCGATCCAGTATCTTCTCCAGCCGCCCCATATACGCCGGCCGCAACGCCCCCGCCTCCGTAAACGCACTGTTATGCCAAGGCTGCTCCTTCGAATACCCCTGCGGACTTCCCCCCTCCAGGTTGATCGTAAAAGACACCAGCCCCCGCCGCCGCCACTCCGCCATCGCCGCCACAAACTCCCGCGTATTCCGCTCCGCATCAAACCCCGCCCCATCCGGATAAGCCCACAACTTTCGCGTCTCAGGATTCAAATCATCAAAAATCCCCTGCACCAACCGCGCATTCAACAGCAACCCCTCCACCTTCACCCCATTAAAACTCCGCCCCCTATAAGTAGGTTGCCCGTTGATCAAAAACGAAGCCCCGTCAATCGAAACCGCAGTCTTCCGCGCCGGCGGCTCAGCCGACACGAGCAACGTCGGCAGAAGAACGATGACAGCAAAAGCCTTACTGATCCGCATCAATCTCCCCGGCAAGAAAGCGCCGCGCCACTTCCGCTTTAATCTGCTCCTCCGTCCATTTCGGATTCTCACTCACGATCGCGGCGGCTAACCGGCGCCTGAAATTTCGTTGCAATTCCACGCTCACGGCGATCCGTTCCGCCGGCGTCGCCCGCTTAAGGATCTCGACTGTGAGATCGGGAAGAACGTATATTTTGCTCAGATCGATTGCTCGCTTCGCCATGCCTTTCCCTTCGCGCTCTTTGCGCCTTTGCGGCCGCTTCAATTCCTCAAGCCACCAGCTCCGCCGCCCGCGCATTCTTCTCCACCTGCTCCACGCTCTTGCACCCCGGGATCACCGCCGTCACCGCCGGGTGCTTCAGGCACCACGCCAGCGCCCACTCCGCCATATCCACGCCCGCCGGCACTTCCTCCTTCTGGATCCGCTCCACCTCCTTCAGCTTCTCCTCCACCTTCGCCGGATCCTGCGTCGTGCGGTAATCGTTCCCGGTAAACTTCGCCCCCGGCTTGTACTTCCCCGACAAGTACCCGCTCGCCAGCGGCACCCGCGCCAGCACGCCCAACTCCTGTTTCATCGCCTCGTCAAAGCACTCCGTCTCCGGCTTGCGCTCAAGGCGGTTGTACACCACCTGTAGTACCTCCACGTCGGCATCCGTCGACCTCTCCGTCTGGTACCGCAGATCCAGTCCGCCCGAGATCGAATTCCCGATGTGCCGGATCTTCCCCGCCTTCTTCGCCTTCTTCAAAAAGTCCCACAGCGACGGGTTATCAAACTCGTTGTCCCGCACCGAGTGGTACTGGTAAATGTCGATGTAGTCCGTCCGCAGCGCCCGCAGCGACGCATCCAACTGCTCCCGCACGTCCGGCAAATCCCGCTCGTCGCTCCGCTTCATAAACCCAGTAAACCGATGCCCGAATTTCGTCGCGATGATCCACTTCTCCCGCTGCCCCTTCACCGCCGTCCCGATCAGCGACTCCGACAGGTGATCGCCATAACATTCAGCCGTGTCGATCAGGTTGATCCCCAGCGCCTGCGCCCGCGCAAACATCGCGTTCACCTCCGGCTGGGTGAAGTTTTTCCCCCACTCCCCCCCAAGCTGCCAGGTGCCCATGCCGATCACCGAAACGCTCAATCCCGTCTTGCCAAGGGTGCGATACTTCATATCTAAGGATTATAAGCGAAAACCCCGCCGCGCCACCCTTCGGTGTTGTGGTGCAGGCTTTCCAGCCTGCAAAGCAGCCTGAAAGGCTGCACTACCAGAGGGCAGTCCCACTTCGCCGACGAATGAATCGAATTTTGTTGAATTATTCGCGCGGGCTTTATACCTTTCCCGCTGAGATCGCCGGTCCAGGCCTCAGGCATTGTGGGTGCGGCCGACCGGCAAGACACATCCCCGGGACGTCAAATCACGCGCGTCCCATTGCCTCAGGAGCAGCCCATGGTCACGGGCACGGTGAAGTGGTTCGACGTCAAAAAGGGGTTCGGATTTCTCGTCAACGGCGCCGGCAAGGACGTCTTCGTCCACTTCAGCAGTATCGAAGGCGACGGCTTCCGAGCCCTCAAAGACGGCGAACTCGTTGAATACGACGAGGTCGACAGCGGCAAAGGCCTCGCCGCCCGCAACGTAAAGCGCGTCAAAGCCGGCGGCATTCCCACTTCGACGCCCGCCGCGGTCGTCGCCGTCAGCGCCACCACCAGCGCTGCCGCGCCCCAATAACCGCGCAGCCCGCAACGCGCCACCACGGTGCTTTGCAGTTTCCCCCCCGCCTCTCTACCCTTGCCCTCATGGGTCCATTCCTCGCCGGCCTGCTGATCGGCGTGATCGGCTGCCTCGCCATCGCCGCCGTCCTCGCGCTCTACGCCGTCCGCCGCGTGGTGCTTTTGGAACGCCGCGCCCGCGACGCTGAACGCCTCGCCGAGCTCGGCACCCTCACCGGCGGCCTCGCCCACGAGATCAAAAACCCCCTCTCCACCGTCCAGCTCAACCTCCAGCTCCTCGCCGAAGACCTCACCCCCGACAACCCCGCCTACCCCCGCATCGTCAACCGCCTAAAAACCGTCCAGAAAGAGACCAGCCGCCTCCGCGACATCCTCGACGACTTCCTCCGTTACGCCGGCCAGCTAGAGCTCGACCGCCAGCCGACCGACCTCAACGAACTGCTCGAAGACCTCGTTGATTTCTTCCTCCCCCAGGCCCAGCAGCAAAAAGCCAAGGTCCGCCTCCGCCGCTCCGACGTCCCCCTCATCGCCCCCGTCGATCCGCGCCTGATCAAGCAGGCCGTCCTCAACCTGATGCTCAACGCCCTGCAAGCCATGCCCGAAGGGGGCGACCTTATCCTCAGCGCCTCAAAAGAAGACGGCGTCGCCCTCATCGACATCATCGACACCGGCAAAGGCATCCCCCCCGAAGCCATCGACAAGATCTTCCAAGCCTACTACACCAGCAAAAAAGGCGGCACCGGCCTGGGCCTGGCCATGACCCAGCGAATTGTCAAAGAACACGGCGGCAACCTCACGGTCAAAAGCGAAGTAGGCAAAGGCAGCGATTTCCAACTGCGATTGCCTTTGGGGAGTTGACACCCGCACGTTTAGTAACAAGCAGTTCGACCGGATGAACAAGCGACGCGACGAATTACAAACCCGCCTCAAAACCAGCGGAAACAGGCTTACTTAATGCCATTAAGCTACGTCCCGGCTTCACTCCCCTTTACGTTCGAGTCCCGCGAATACCGTCTCGACCAGAGCGTCCACGTAAGCGTCGGATAGATCGCCGTGGCCGCTGTCATAGGGGAGCAGGAGTTGGTGGTACAGCGGTCCATAAAGGGCATCGATGACGATGTCCGGGTCTAGATCGGGCCGGAGTTCGCCCTTGGCGATACCCCGGCGGACAAACTCGCGGGTCACGTTGCGCCGCGCGAGCAGCCACTGTTCGATGAGTGCCTTGTGCAGGGTTCGGTCGACTTGAGCGCGTCCGATCAAAGCGCGAAGCACCTTCCCGCGTGGGCCGCGAAAGTAGCGGGCGGCGAGGCGCATCGACGCGGCAAGGCTGCCGCGAGCGGTGGATTGTTCCTGAAGCGGCGCGAGCTTCGCGACGTCGTCCAGCACGGCATCGGCGACGATCGACCAGACGTTGCGCCATCGCCGGTAGATCGTTGTCTTGCCGACCCCGGCATGTGCGGCGACGGCTTCGATACTTAATCCGTCGAAGCCCGATTCCAGGCCTAATTCCATCGCGGCGGCGCGGATCTGCCGGGTCACGTCCTCATCCCTCGGCCGACCGGCGCCCGGCTTCCGCACGTTGACTTTCTTCATTCCCAAGCCTCAAAAACCGTTGACTAAATACGATACAAGTCGTATCGTATCGTATTGTCGTGCCTCGTTCAACCAACGCGCAGTTTGAAGGAGATCAATCATGTATGCAATCACGGGAATCTCGGGACAGGTCGGCGGCGAGGTCGCTCGTACCCTTCTAAGCGACGCCCAAGCCGTTCGCGCAGTCGTCCGTGACGCGCGTAAAGGCCAGGCATGGAAGGAGTTGGGCTGTGATCTGGCGATAGCGGACATGAGCGACGTGGCGGCGTTGACGCAAGCGCTCAGGGGTGCGGCCGGGGCGTTCGTCCTGCTGCCGCCGATCTTCGACCCATCGCCGGGGTTTCCCGAGTCGCGCGCGACCATCGCCGCGATTCGCCAGGCATTGGAGGCAGCGCGTCCGGACAAGGTGGTCTGCATTTCGACGGTGGGCGCGCAGGCGAAACAGGAAAGCCTGTTGACGCAGTTGACGATCATGGAGCAGTCGCTGGGCGAACTGCCGATACCGGTCACGTTCCTGAGGCCGGCGTGGTTCATGGAGAATTGCCGATGGGACATCGCGTCGGCGCGCGAACGGGGCGTGATCGAAAGTTTTCTGCAACCGATCGAGCGCGCGATACCGATGGTCGCGACGGCGGACGTCGGGCGCGTCGCGGCGGAACTGTTGCGCGAGGCGTGGTCAGGCGTCCGTGTCGTCGAATTGGAGGGGCCAGCGCGTGTGTCCCCTGAACGGATCGCCAAAATCTTGGGCGACATCCTTGGCCGCGACGTGCGAGCCCAAGTCGTCCCGCGCGAGTCGTGGGCACAAATCTTCCAGTCTCAGGGGATGATCCATCCCGAGCCGCGGATGCAGATGATTGACGGCTTCAACAAGGGTTGGATCACGTTCGAGAATGACCAGGTACGCAAGGGCGTCGTTCCCATCGAGGACGTTCTCAGCGCGTTGATTGCCGAAATGGCGCCAAGCGCCACATCTCACGAAGCTGCATGAATCTGCTTCAATGCGCGATGGTGAAACAGACGAAAGTTCAACGGGTATCTTGTCCGCCCCGACTTAGATCTTCTAAAATTACCCCCTCTTCTTTGCGATCTTTGCGTCTTTGCGGCAGTATTTTTCTGAGCTCTTAACTTCGAGACAAGCCCCGCGGCCACAACGTCAAAGGGCTTTCTCATTGTGGGGACACGAGTTCGTCACAACCGATTGAGAGCGCTGAGTACTGCTTTTATGGACGCCAGCTCGATGCTTGTGTCTACTCCCGCGCCCCATCGTGTTTTACTGTCCGAGGTACGGATGCAGATGTAGGCAATGGCACTGGCTTCCACACCACGACCCATTGCCTGCTCCCGGTAGTCACAGACCTCAAAAGCCTGGACTCCAGCGATTTGCAACCCACTGACAAATGCGGCAATGGGTCCATTGCCCGTGCCGGCGACCTTTAGTTGCTGGTGGTTGTGGGTCATATCCGCCCGACAGTGAGCAACACCATCCGTGTCGCCGGAGTGGAAGTGCTTGAGAGCGTAAGGCTCCTGGCGTTCGATATACTCCCGCCAGAACAAATACTTAAACTCCTCCGCACTGACTTCACGACCCAGATAATCCACCGCGTCAATGTCGATCGGCCCGAACTCCCGCTGCATCTCTTTGTGCAGTTCGATGCCGAATTTGCTCTCCAGGAGGTAGGCCACTCCGCCCTTACCCGACTGGCTGTTAACCCGAATGACCTCGCTGTAAGTGCGGCCGATGTCATGCGGATCGATGGCCAGGTATGGGACATCCCAATGAGCCTTGCCCTGGCGCTTCTTCCATTCAGCCAGCGCTTTCTTAATGGCGTCCTGGTGTGAGCCGCTGAACGCGGTGAACACGAGCTCACCCGCATACGGATGACGCGGGTCAACGCTCATGCCCGTGCAGCGTTCGTAGACTTCCTCAATCATGTTGAGGTCCGCGAAATCAAGACCACAATCAATGCCGTGCATGTGGAGGTTCAAAGCCACCGTGATGATGTCGAGGTTGCCCGTACGCTCTCCGTTGCCAAATAACGTCCCTTCAACTCGATCAGCGCCGGCAAGCAGTCCGAGCTCCGTTGAGGCCACACCCGTCCCCCGATCGTTGTGAGTGTGGACGCTGATGACCGCACAATCCCGTCGCTTCAAGTTGCGACAGAACCATTCAATCTGATCTGCATAGACATTGGGCATCGCCACCTCGACCGTCTCGGGCAGATTGAGGATGATGGGAGATTCCGGGGTTGGCCCCCAGACCTCCATCACCGCCTCGCAGATTTCGAGCGCGAACTCGACTTCGGTTCCCGAGAAACTCTCCGGCGAATACTCAAATGTCACGTCGGTACCCGCCAGGCGCATCGATTTCTCCTTAATCAACCGCGTGCCCCGCGTGGCGAGCTTCACGATGTCAGCCTTCTCAAGGCCAAAGACGACGCGCCGCTGCGCGGGTGAGGTGGAGTTGTACAGATGGATGATCACCCGCTTGGCTCCCACCAGTGCCTGCACCGTGGGTTCAATCAGGTCCTCCCGTGCCTGCACGAGAACCTGAATGGTGACATCATCCGGAATTCGTTCATCCTCAATCAGCCGGCGGACGAACTCAAACTCGGTGTTGGAGGCTGCCGGGAAACCCACCTCAATCTCTTTGAACCCGCAACGGACCAACGCGTCGAACATCTCGAGCTTCTGGGAAACATTCATCGGCTGAGCCAGAGCTTGATTGCCGTCGCGCAGGTCCACGCTACACCATCGGGGAGCCTTCTCCAGCGTACGGTTGGGCCACTGCCTGTCAGGCAGATGAATGGTCGGAAACGGACGGTACTTACCAACCGGAGAATTCATGGTCACTCCCTCTTAGGGAACTTTCTTCCATTGTTATTCTGCTTCACGCGCTAAAACAAACCCGGCTCCTCGGCGAAGGGCCGGCCTGTATTAGCTTTATAATTCTCAGTCGTGCACAAGCAAATCTCCACCGTGAGTTTGTGATGAAGATCGTCGAAAGGGCGGCATGACCCCCAGAGCGAACCGGGGACAGGATACCGTGGACGCAGCGACATCCGCCCGTATTCCGTCCAGCAACCGCGAAAGTCCCCCCGCTTTTCCCGCAGTTTCGGGCTATTGGCTTCTCCGGCACGTTCTACTCTCTTATGTCACGCGCCCGTATCGCCCGATCATGCTCCGCCGCCTGTCCAACTTCGCAACCGCCACCGCAGTCCTGCTCACCGCTGCGATCTGCTTATTGTGGCTGCGCAGCTACCGCCTGTCAGACAAGGTAACGTTGACGCGCGACGACGGCACGAGGTCCCTCCGCTCGGCCCAGGGCAGCGTCGTCCTCGGCCTCTACCTCGCCAACTACAAGCCCCGCCCCACCGAGCCCCGCGGCATCGCCTACACCCGAGGCGAACCCTCCTCCGCACAATGGGACCTGATGGGCGTCCTCTTCCTCTGCTACGACCCCAGCGCCAAACTCATACGCTGGGAACACGCCGGCTTCGCCTGGTCCCACCGCCGAAGCAACCGCGACCTGATCGTCACCGCCGTCGCCCCCTTCTGGAGCCTCGGTGCCGCCACCGCCGCGTTCCCGCTCGGATGCACCGCCCTGCGCCTCCGTTCCCGTCGCCGCCGCCGCCAAACCCCAGGCCTCTGCCCCACCTGCAACTACGACCTCCGAGCCACCCCGCACCGCTGCCCCGAATGCGGCACACCGACCGTAACATCACCCCCACGAGCGCAGGACAACCACAGTTCTACCGTCACCTTTTAGCGGGCGAGCTTGCTCGCCGTGGCCCACGGCGCTGGTGCCCACTACCGATCTGAATTGACGATCAGTCACTCCCTCCCCACCCTCTTCACGTTTCACTCCCTGCTTCCCCAGCGTCCCGCCTCTCCCCAAGAACCCCTCTGTGTTCCCTGTGTCCTCAGTGGCGGAGCTCCTCTTCGTGCTCTTCGTGAACTTCGTGGTTCATCCTCCCGTCTACATGCGTCACTCGCGCCGCAGCGCCTCGGTCGAGTTCATTCGCGCGGCCATCATCGCCACGCGTTCGCAGCCCCGCCCCTTTCCCCCTATAATCCCCCGCCCATGCCCGATAACGATGTTGTTAAATCCAACCTCCTCATCGTCGACGACGAGGAAGACCACGCCCAGGTGATGTGCGAGGCGCTCCAGCGCCTCGGCCACCGCTGCGACGTCACCTTCAACCTCCCCGAGGCCCGCGCCCGCATGGAGAAGAAGACCTACGACGTCATCGTCACCGACCTCGTCATGGACGGAAAACGCGACGGCCTCGAAGTCCTCGACCTCTCCCAGCGCGTCCAGGAACCGCCGCCGCCGGTGATCCTCGTCACCGCCCACGGCGACATCCAGACCTGCAAAGACGCCCTCCACAAGGGCGCTTACGACTACATTACCAAGCCGCTCGACCTCGAATACTTCCGCGCTCAGGTCAACCGTGCCGCCGAAAAATCCGCACTCCAGAAACAGAACCAGGTCCTCCGTGAGCAGGTCGATCTCGAAAGCGGCTTCGAAGGGATCGTCGGCCGCTCCGCCGGCATGCGCCAGGTCATCCAGACCGCCCGCCAGGTCGCCACCAGCGACATCCCGGTCCTGATCCTTGGCGAAAACGGCACCGGCAAGGAACTGATCGCCAAGGCCATCCACAACAACTCCCGCCGCCGCAAGCAGCGCCTGGTCACCATGAACTGCGCCGGCATGCCCGAGACGATTCTCGAAGACGAGCTCTTCGGCCACGTCAAAGGCGCCTTCACCGATGCCCGCACCGAGCGCGCCGGCCGCTTCGAGCACGCCGACAAGGGCACCCTCTTCATGGACGAGATCGGCGACATGCCCCAGAACATGCAGGCCAAGCTCCTGCGCGTCCTCGAGAACGGCGAAGTCGTCCGCCTCGGCTCCAACGACGCCCTCAAGGTCGATGTCCGCCTCATTAGCGCCACCAACAAAAACGTCGACGAGATGGTCGCCGACAAGCAGTTCCGCGAAGACCTTTACTACCGCATTAAAGGCGTCGTCATCCACCTCCCCCCGCTGCGCGAGCGCCGCGAAGACATCCCGCTCCTCATCCACTTCTTCCTCCAGCAGATGGCCGACAAGTACCACCGCGAGATCGAAGGCATCCACGCCGACGCCCAGCAGATCCTCCTAAGCCACTCCTGGCCCGGCAACGTCCGCGAGCTGCGCATGGTGCTGGAACAAATGGTCGTAATGTCCACCGGCGTCTGGCTGGGAATGGAAAACCTCCCCCAGGGCATCCGCCCCAGCGCCGCCAGCACCACCGGCGAAATGAAAAGCCTAGCCGGCCTCAGCATCGAACAGGTAGAAAAAGAACACATCCGCAGCACCCTGGAAATGACCCAGGGCAACCGCGAACAAGCCGCAAAGATCCTCGGCATAGGCGAACGAACGCTCTATCGGAAAATCAAGGAATACGGAATCCAATAACATATGCCTCTCTTCCTCATCGGCCACGGCTACGACCTCCACCGCCTCCAACCCGGCGGCCGCCTCCTCCTCGCCGGCATCGAAGTCTCCACCGAAATCTCCCCCATCGCCCACAGCGACGGCGACGTGGTTATCCACGCCCTCGTTGACGCCATCCTCGGCGCACTGGGCGAAGGCGACATCGGCGAACACTTCCCCGACACCGACCCAAAGTGGAAGAACGCCTCCAGCCACCTCTTCCTCACCCACGCCTACGACCTCGCCAAATCGCGCGGCTACACCCTCGGCAACGCCGACGTCACCATCCTCGCCGAACGCCCCAAACTGAATCCCTTCAAACCGCAGATGGTGCAAAACCTCCAGCAACTTCTCGGCGGCCAGGTCAACATCAAGGCCGGCACCAACGAAAAATGCGACGCCATCGGACGCGGCGAAGCCATCGCTGCGCACGCCGTCGTCCTCCTGAAGTCGCCCTCCGCAACTCAAGCCTGAACGCTCTTCACGTCCCCCACATTCAAACCAATGGTGCACTGACGCATGTTTAATGGACCATATTATTTTCTTGACTAAAAAAGCAATATCCACTAACTAAAGATGTGTACTCTGCTGCATGAGGGAAGAGTGAGCCTTTGGGGCTGTCACGGGTGATCGAGTGCCTCTCTCATCAAAGCCAGAGTTGTAGCCACGTCTTCAGGGGGGTTTGACCGTTTGATGGGAGAACTGCCATGGCCAACGTTGCTTCGCGGAAAGTTCGTCAAGCGCTGATCGAATCGTGCGAATCGCGCCTCCTGCTCGCCGCAAACATCATCTACGTGGACGCGAACATCGCCGCCCACAGCCCCTCCGCCGTCCATGACGGCTCGAGTTGGTCCCGCGCCTTCGACAATCTCCAGTCCGCCCTCACCAAGGCCGCCACCACCACCGGCGCGGACCAGATCTGGATCGCCGAAGGCACCTACAAACCCTCGCAGGTCTACTCGCCGCTGAACACCGCCGCCGCCCCTGTTGTTGGCGGCAACTCCGGACTCAACTCGCCGAATCTCAAGACTTTCAACCTCCCCGACAACGTTGCCCTCTACGGCGGCTTCGCCTACGGCGCCAAGTTCCTCTCCCAGCAGAACCCCGCCGCCCACCCCACCATCCTCAGCGGCGATCTCGCCGGCAACGACGCCAACGCCGGCAACCCCGCCGCCGGCGACGCCAGCAAGTCCGACAACGCCTGGCACGTCGTCACCGCCGGTAACGACGTCACGCAAAAGGGCGTCACCGCCTCTCTCGACGGCCTCCGCATCATCGATGGTTACGCCGCCGGCCCCAACATCGGCGGCACGCTCTCACCCTTCGTTCAAGGCCACGCCGACGGTGGGGGCGTCTTCAGCGCCTTCGGCTCCAACCTCTCGATCAACGACAGCCTCTTCCAATACAACTTCGCCGCCAGCGATGGTGGCGGCGTCTTCTCCGACGGCTCCAACCTCGTCGCCACCGATTCGCGATTCCTCAACAACTCCGCCCTCGTCCGCGCAGGCGGCCTCGAAGGACTCAACGACTTCGAGTTCACCACCTCCCACACCTCCCTCGTCGATCACTGCTACTTCCAGGACAACACCTCCGCCGTCTTCGGCGGCGCCATCGTCGGCGAAGGCGCGTACCAGGGCGTCGACTCAAGCATGACCGTCAGCCGCTCCACCTTCGTCCACAACTCCGCCCCCGAAGGCGGCGCGATCGTGCTCGACACGCTCACCGTCAACATCGACAGTTGCACCTTCACCAACAACCAGTCCACCGTCAACGCCGGCGCGATCGCCACCACCAACGTCGTTGGCACGATCGTCGGCGCGAAAAATGATTTCGCCACCACAGTCACGCGCTCCACCTTCACCGACAACGCCACCCAGGCCGACAAGTCCATCCACGACACCTTCTTCCCCTTCCCCGGCATCAACTTCGCGCGCGGCGGGGGGGCGCTCGTCGCCTACATGAACGGCTACCTCAACGTCGATCATTGCCTCTTCGTCCACAACGCCACCCGCGATTCCGACGGCGGCGCAATCCTCAACGGCAACGCCTCCGCCAACATCGGCGCAGGTGTCCTCTTCGCCGGCAGCCCCCCGATCACCGCCTATGTCGTCCAGACCACCATCACCGACAGCGTCTTCCTCAATAACCAGGCCCCCAACGGCGCCGGCGGCGCGATCGCCTCCGAGTCCGACGGCGTCTCCCCCCTCAGCACCGCCGCAGATTCCAGGCTCTCCGTTAGCGGCTCGGCGTTCGCCGCCAACCGCAGTTCCGGCAACGGCGGCGCGATCGCCCTCAGCTCCTCCTCCGCCAAGATCAACGGCAACCTCTTCGCCTTCAATCAGGGCGATCAGGGCGACGCGATCTTCGCCACCCATTCCAACATCAACGGCTTCGCCTCCAGCGACCCGCAGGCGCTGGCCTCGCTCAAGGCGAACAACCTCTTCCTCTTCAACGACATCGTCCTGCTCTGAACCGCCGCGCGCGCCGTCGCAATGACAATCTTTATCCCTCTCCCGGTATCCGCCGGGAGAGTTTCTTTTTCACGCGCAATACGCGCGATCGCGAATCTATGGTGCCGCATTGCCCGTCTATCCGATTTGGCTAGAATCCCCATCGTCAATGAAATCGGGGCCGTAAGCCGTTTCGTCGAACAGGCAGTGCCGCATGAGCCTCCGCGTTTACAACACGCTGACCAAGCAAAAAGAACTCTTCGAACCCGTCAAACCCGGGAAGGTCGGCATCTACCTCTGCGGCCCCACCGTCTACAAACCCCCGCACATCGGCCACCTCGTTGGCCCGGTCATCTTCGACGCGATCAAACGCTACCTCGTCTTCAAAGGCTACGACGTCACCTGGGTCGTCAACATCACCGACGTCGACGACAAGCTGATCGAAGCCGCCGCCACCGAAAAAACCACCGTCGCCGAGATCGCCCAGCGCTGCACCAAGGAATATCTCGACGCCCTCGCCAGCCTGGGCGTCGATACCATCGACCGCTTCCCCAAGGCCAGCGAGCACATGGAAGAGATCACCACCCTCATCCAGAAACTCGTTGATCAAGGCTTCGCCTACGCCACCGACGGCAACGTCTGGTTCGACGTCACCAAGGACGAAGACTACGGCAAGCTCAGTCACCGCCGCCCCGAAGAACAGGAAGCCGGAAATCGCGATCTCCAGGGCGCTGGCAAGCGCAACCCCGCCGACTTCGCCCTTTGGAAAGCCGCCAAGCCCAACGAGCCCAAATGGGATTCCCCCTGGGGCCCCGGCCGACCCGGCTGGCACATCGAGTGCTCCGCCATGTCCATGAAATACCTCGGCGAGCGCCTCGACATCCACGGCGGCGGCATGGACCTCCTCTTCCCCCACCACGAGAACGAGCTCGCCCAATCCGAATGCGCCACTGGTCACCCCTTCGTGAAGTACTGGCTTCACAACGGCCTCACCCGCATCAAGACCAAGCTCGCCGGCGGCGAGGTCAAGAACGAGAAGATGTCCAAGAGCCTCGGCAACGTCATCGATGCCCGCACCGCCATCGCCGAGCTCGGGCCCGACCTTCTCCGCTACCTGATCCTCTCCACCCACTACCGCAGCCCGATCGACTTCAGCGATGAGGTCGTCGTCGCCAGCCGCAAAGGCCTCTCCACCTTCGGCCGCCTCCTCGAGCGCGTCGAGCGCACGCTGGGCGAACCCCTTTCCGACAAGTTCCAGACGATGGATCTAGCCGCCGGCAACCTCTTCGAAACCGACCACGCCGACTTCGCCCGCGCCGTCCTGGCGCACAAGATGAAGTTCCTCGAGATGATGGACGACGACTTCAACACCGCCGGCGCCATCGCCTCCCTCCACGAGCTCGCCGGCGTCGTCAACAGCTTCATGGAAAGCCGCCGCGTCGAAAAGGAAAAACAACCCGACGTCCTAGCCGCCGTCGCCTCAGCCACACAGACATTCAAATCCCTCTGCACGATCCTCGGCTTCTTCCGCGTCAAGCCCCCCCTCACCGACGGCCGCGAAAAAGGCCTCGTCGACGACCTGATGAAAATCTTCATCGCAATACGAGCCGAAGCAAGAGACACCAAAAACTTCACCACCGCCGACAGCATCAGAAAACACCTGACCAGCATCGGCATCACCCTGGAAGACCGCCCCGACGGCACGATCTGGCGAAAAGACTGATTTAACCACGAAGTGCACGAAGCACACGAAAAAGAGATGGCCAAGCGCTGGTTAATTCGTTCTCAATCTTGATCCCGGATTTCATTTTTTGATTACTTCGTGCCCTTCGTGTTCTTCGTGGTTCCATGCGCATTTTAGGAATTGATCCCGGCCTCAAACTCACCGGCTACGGCATCATCGAATGGACCGGCCAGGAATCCCCGCTGCGCCCCCCCACCCTGATCGACGCCGGCGTCATCCGCTTGGACGCCAAGGCCCAACTCGCCTCCCGCCTCCACGAACTCTACCGCGAGCTAGACGCCCTCTTCGAAGAATTTAAACCGCAAGTCTGCGCCGTCGAGCAACTCTACGCCCACTACAACCACCCCAGAACCGCCATCCTCATGGGCCACGCCAGAGGCGTCATCCTCTTAGCCGCCCAGCGCCACGGTGCAACGATAAAGCAATACGCCGCCAACCGCATCAAGCAATCCGTCACCGGCCACGGCCACGCCGGCAAACCCCAGATGCAACGCGCCATCCAACTAACCTGGAACCTCCCCACCCCCCCCGATCCGCCCGACGTCGCCGACGCCCTCGCCATCGCCCTATGCTGCGGCCGCGCAATGCAAGTCGAACGCGCCATCAAGGGAAAATAGAGCTTCGTCCTTAATTCTGATTTCTGGTTTCGTCATTCGGACTTCATATACTTCCCCCATGATCTCCGCCCTAACCGGTGAACTCACCCAAGTCGAAGAAACCAGAATCTCCCTGCGCTCAGGCCCCTTCGTCTTCGAACTCCTCATCCCCGCCGCCGATGTCGAAACCCTCCGCGCCCAGATCGGATCGGAAATCACCCTCCACACCATCTTCTACCTGGAAGGCACCGCAGGCGGCGGCAACCTGGACCCCAAGCTCATCGCCTTCCTCCGCCCGCAAGACAAACAATTCTTCAACCTCTTTACCACGGTCAAAGGCATAGGCCCCAAAACCGCCCTCCGCGCCTTAAGCGCCCCCGTAGGCGAAATCGCCCAGGCCATCGAATCCAAAGACACCCGCGCACTCATCCAACTCGACGGCATCGGCAAACGCACCGCCGAACTGATCATCGCCGAACTCTCCGGCAAGACCCAGAAATTCGCCACCGCCGCCGTCGGCGCAGCCATCGCAGGCCACAACAACCGCCACACCCAAAACGAGGAAGACGCCCTCAGCGCCATGACCGCCCTGGGCGAACGCCGCCCCGACGCCGAACGTCTCTTAGAGCGCGTGAAAACCCAACATAAAGACCTCAAAACCACCGACGCGCTCTTAAGAGAAATGCTAAGAATCCGCAGCACCGGAAAATAGAAAGAGTATCCGCTCGCGCAACTCAACCCACGCCGGGGCAGAGCGAAGGGAGCTACGCGACCGCAGCGCCGCCCCGGATTCTTCGCCCCAACGTAGGGCTCGCCTCAGCAAGCGGAATTCCCTCGCCGTCGCGCTGCGCCCTCATGTATATTGCCCCCATGCCCATCACCGGCGTTCACACCATGTTCTACTCCACCCAACCCAATGAACTCCGCGCCTTCCTCCGCGACAAACTAAGCTTCCCCGCCACCGACGCCGGCGACGGCTGGCTCCTCTTTGACATCCCCAGCGCCGACATGGGCGTCCACCCCATCGACGCCGCCAACGCCCACCAAAACCCGCCCCACAACACCCACGCCATCTCCTTCTTCTGCGACGACATCCACCAGACCGTCGCCGACCTCCAAGCCAAAGGCGTCCAGTTCACCGCCCCCATCGCCAACTACGGCTACGGCCTCGTCACCCACCTCATCGCCCCCGGCGACCTCCACATCCAACTCTACCAACCCCTCTACACCAAAACCCCGCTCCCCAAATGAACCACGCCGACTGCTGTGGAGTGAGATCCGCGCACGATAGATTTTCCTTCGCCAATCCGCGACCCCTCGTTAGAATCCCACCCGACATCTCCAACGCTCGCCGCGCTCGCGGAAGAACGTTCTTCCGCCAACGCGCGTCGGCTCGACAAAGGCTTCATGCTAATCAACCGCCGGGGCAATCCATGACACGCATTCACCGCACGCTTCTCACGCTGCTCCTCCTCCTTGCGTTTGCCCCCGCCGCGCCCGCCGGCCCCTATCACGGTGTCCAATACGGCTACAACATCACCATCCCCGACAACTGGACCCAGATCCCCGCCGACGTCGTCGAAGCCACCATGAAGCTCGCCCAAAACCCCAGCAGCAAGACCACGCTCGTCTGCGATTCAGCCTTCCAGCCCGCCGCGGAAAAAAATTGGTTCACCTATCCCTACATGATCGTCCAGGTCATTCCCTACTCCAGCTTCGGCCTTCGCCGTCAGATCAACGAGGACGAGTTCGCCGAAGTCACCAAGGCCATGACCGGCGTCGAAATCGGCAAGGCCATGGACTCCGCGCTCTCCCCCGACGCGCGCTCCATCATGTCCAACGCCAGCCTCGGCCAGCCCGTGCTCGATAGGAACAAGCGCCGCTTCCTCCTCCCCATGAACATGACCGTCGCCGGAATCGGAAAGGTCAAGGGAATGCTCGCCGGACATTTCGGCCACGACTCACTCATCCAGATCGGCGTCTACACCAGGGAATCCGACTGGGATCGCTACACCTCCACCACCCAGGGAATCATCGATTCCTTCCATTTCGACCCCGCCGCCGACTACAGCACCGCCGCCGCACTCGCCAGCCCCTCCCGAAACATATGGTCCGGCGTAGCCCAGAAAGCCCTCGCCGGCGGCATCCTGGGCGCATTAATCGGCGGCATCGGCTACGCCGTCTCACGCTTCAAAAAATCCAAAACCTCCTGACCCGCCCACCTGCCGCGCTGGCTCCCCCACGCCGATTCCTCTGGAACCGCATCCGCCGCTATAGCTCCGACTCGGCGTCATTCACCTCACCAAATCCACCGCAGCAGCAGCTCGCCTCTTCGCGATTTTTCGCGTGACAACCCACGCCCCTTCCCCTACAATGTTCGGCATAAGTTAGATGCCGCCGACCCCGGGCGATGCGGAGTTTCCCGTGGGGCAGATGTCTCGTCACAATTCCGGTTTTGCGGGATGCGAGGAATCACAATGCCGGATGATGCTTCCCAAAATGCCCCTGCTCCGCCTCGCCCGCGGGCGGGGTCGCTTCAGACCTCGGCGAGCTTAGTCGAGTCGAGACCCTGTCCCCCGTATTCGCTCGGTCGAGTACACGTTCCCAAACCCTCGTTTCATCCTCATTCCACCCCTCCCAAACCCGCGATTTACCCGCAAAAATCCTCGAAAAACCCTCACTTCCCGCTCTCCCGTTTTCGCCCAAATCGCGCGCAACCCCAGCATCTTCAAACTCTTCCATTCTCACCCCCATTCGAATCGCGAGCCACCAACATTTTTCCGTCGCTCGCCCGACCCTGAACCCCTAACCCCAACGCTCCCATTGTGATGATCTCCACCATCGCTACAACATCACGTAACATGCCCCGCGAACGCGTCATTTCCGGCGACTCTCACGGCGAGGAAGAAAACGTCTTCAACTACTCCCTCCGCCCCCAGCGCTTCGCCCAATACATCGGCCAGGCGCAGCTCATCCGCCGGCTCAAGATCGCCGTGGATGCCGCCACCGGCCGCAAGGAGCCCGTTGAGCACGTCCTCCTCCACGGCCCGCCCGGCCTTGGCAAAACCACCCTCGCCCACGTCGTCGCCAACGAAATGGGCGCCAAGGTCCACGTCACCTCTGGCCCTGCCCTCAACAAGGGCGCAGACCTCGTCGGCATCCTTCAAAAGCTCAGCCAGGGCGACGTCCTCTTCATCGACGAGATCCACCGACTCCCCGCCATCGTCGAAGAGTTCCTCTATAGTGCGATGGAAGATTTCAAGGTCGACGTCACCATCGACGCCGGCATGCACGCCCGCACCATCACGCTCCCCATCCCGCCCTTTACGCTCATCGGCGCCACCACCCGCATCGGCCTCCTCACCGGCCCCATGCGCAGCCGCTTCGGCATCTCCAACCACATCGAGTTCTACACCCCCGACGCCCTCCACGAGATCCTCAGACAAAACGCCAAGCTGCTAAGTTTAGAAGCCGACGACAAGGCCCTCTGGGAACTCGCGCGGAGAAGCCGCGGCACGCCGCGCATCGCCAACCGCCTCCTCCGCCGCGCCCGGGATTTCGCCGCCGTAGAAGCCCAGGGCCACCTCACCCTCCCCGTCACCCAGGAAGCCCTCAAGCTCGAGGGCATCGACGAACGAGGATTAGACGAACAAGACCGCACCTTCATCCGCACCCTGATCGACGTCTACGAAGGCGGCCCCGCCGGCATCGAAGCCATCGCCGCCACCATGGGCGAAGAAACCGAAACCCTAGTCGATGTCATCGAACCCTTCCTCCTCCAGCAAGCCCTCGTCATGCGCACAAGACAAGGCCGCCGAGCCACCAAAACCGCCTACGACCACCTCAACCTCAAGTGGCGTCCCCCCAAAGACCTCCCCGGCGAAGACGAATCCCTCTTCAACCCCAACGACGCTCTTTGACAATCGAATATCTTCCTCGCTTTTGCAGGGTGGGCTCTGCCCACCACCTCGCGCACCCGCGCCATTCTGGGTGGCACTGGCAAGCTCTCAGGCTTGCCAGTGGCCTTGCCCTTGGCCATCGCGTGACCTCGGACTTCATGCCCCCGAGGTCACGCGGGATGGTTATAATTCTCTCGTGCCACCATCCGCCCCACTCGAATACGCCTCGCGTGACGGTCACCATCGTTGGCGTCGCTGGCGGCGGGGAATCCTTGGGCTGTTTCTCTTGTCCGCTGCGATCTTTGGATGGCGATACCGCCGCCCACTGATGGACCGGACTTCGCTTCTGTGGACCCAGCACCGCTGCATGACCTACACCCCACCCGCGGATCAGATCGCGTATGAACAGGCAAAATGGCTTGGAGACCAACTTGTCGCGCATGACCCGGCGTACCGACAGTCTTATTCTGATGTAGTGGCTCGCTCGGGCGTTTGGCCACTCGAAGGTACATTTCGCGTCGTAGACTCGTGGGAGCATCTGGACGCAACAATCCCGCTGGAGAAATCCACCTTCCGTGGCCAGTCATACGTCTTGAGCCGCCGATACAAGCCATGTGCCACGGTGTTCGTTCACGCACGCCATGCGCCACAGTGCGACGATCGGCTGGTCATCATAGAGCTCGAAGGCTCCAGACCCGATTTCAACGCCCTCGTTATACGACCCGGCACATTGTCGCGTGACCCGCAGGTGCTCTGGCACAAGCGATTGGAAACACCGTTTGGCAACATGATGCAGGCGCCGTCCCTGATTAGGAACGGCGGCAACCTCGGGGCGCAGGTGTTTTTCGGCCAACCCAGTTCGGACGACCCCGCCGTCTTCAACATTCCGGCCTGTATCGACGGCGTCAATGTCCAAATCATTGGCCATTTGCTTCCCGACGATACCGTTCGGATCGACATCCCCAATGCATCGCAAGCCGGCGAACAACTTATGCGGCCTCGACCCGAACTCCCCATGGAAAACTGAAGTCATTGACGTAAACGAAGAACATCCGCCGACCTCCCTCGCCAAACTCTACCAACTGTTGAACGCAATTCACAAAAACCGATGCCGCCAATGTCAGGTTTGAACGAACAAGGTCCACCCTACGACAACCGGCGTTACAATACGCCCCCCATGTCCGCCCCACTGGACTACGCCCCCACCCGGCGTCGCCGCATTCCGTGGCGATGGGTCACCCTCGCCACGCTCCTGATCGCCGGTGTGCTCCTCTGGCGGTACGGCAAACAGCTCTCCGCCCAATCCAAACTCCGCTGGACGGTCCGGCAATGTACAACTTACACCCGCCCCGCAGATTCGGTGGCGTATGAGGAGAACGCATTCCATGCCCAGCAGTTGGTCGCCCACGACGCTGCGTACCAGCTTTTGCCGTTGAATACTTGGGGGAACTCGACCGAGTACCGCGGCGCGTATAAACCAGCCGATCCTTGGAACGCATTTCCAGCCGCCGCTCGCGGGCGACGGCTCGGACGCTTCACATTCGTTTCACCCGGTGCGACGGCGCTCCCTGCCGTCCCGCTGTTCGTCCACATCCGCACCAGCAAAGGCCGGCCTGAGCGGCTCGTCGTTGTCGAACTCGATCCGGACGGGCTGCAAGGTTACGTCATCGACCCCGGCCCGCTTTGGGGTAAGCCCGCCCTCATCTGGCAAGGCCTGGTGCGTAACCTTGGCGAGAATATCCCCGGCACGCTCGGCCGCGCCACAATCTTGCGCGCCCCCATCGATGTCAGGCCCGGCGAAAACATCCAGGCGGCGCTCGACCGCGTCGTTCTCAGATATCACACCACCCAGCCGCCCGCCCGCATCTACTTCGGCCAGGTTGATCCCAATGACTTCGCCAAATTCACCATCCGCGTCGCCATCTCCAATGCCGAATTCAAATTTGAAGGACAGCTCATGCCCGACGACACGATCCAAATCGAAGGGCCGTTGTTGTACGACATCATCGTCAAAATCCGCGACGCCAGCCCGCCAAGCGCACCGCGTTAACCCATCGCCTCCCCCAACTGCCCCAGCCCCTCCCGCGCCGCGGCCTGCCGGTCCGCCAGTTCCAGCGGATCCACCGTCAGCCAGCCGTTGTAGCCTGCCTCGTCCAGCAGCGCCATGAGCTGTCCCCAGTCCACGTCGCCGCCACCGATCATCGCCGGCCGCGTCCGCCGGTCGTGCCCCGCCGCGGCGTCCCGCGCCCGCACGTGCCTCACCTGTCCGCCCAGCCGGCTGAACACCTCGTCCGTCCCCCAGCGGTCCCGCAGCACCGCCACCGGGTCCAGCTCGATGCCGAACCACGGGCAATCCGCCTTCCGCAGTGCCCGCTCCAGAGCCGCGTAAGACGAGAGATCGGTGCGAAATGCTACGATCACACTATAGCGGTCCGCCCGCCGTCCCAGCTCTGCCATCGCCGCGTCCACGCTCGACTCGAACGGCGAATCCGCTTCCACCACCGGCTCGGGCTCGGGCATCGCCGCAGCCGCGATCTCCGCCGCCGTTGGCAGGATGATCAACCCCGCCTCGCGCGGATCGATCTTGGGCTTGGGCGGCGTCACCCGCGCCGGCTCGGGCAGGGGGCCGAGATCCACGCAAACCAGCGGCGACACCAGCCCCGCCGCCGCCTCCATCGCGCGATCCACGCGCGACAAGCTCCGGTCGATATCCGTCGAAGGCGAAAACCCCTTCCCTTCCAGGTCCGCCCGCAGCCCGACCAACTGCTGATCCTGCCCCGACACCACCTGCCGAAACTCGCGCCGCCCCGACTGGCTCAGCTCCGGTAGCGACAGGTGCGGCGAATACGCGTCGAACAGCACCCCCGCAAACCCCATCTGCCGCGACCGCGCCACCGCCTCCCGCGGGTCGTTGGACAAGGCGGCCGACACGATCCCAATCCGTAAAGTCGTACGCATGAGTCGGGAACCTCGAATAAAATTCCATGTTACCTTCCACCCCGACCGGCAACCTACCTCTAAACGCGCCAAATGGACACCCGACCGGACATGCAATTGCTGGCCGACTACGCCGCCAACGGCGCTCATGAGGCTTTCGCACAGCTCGTCAAGCAGCGCATCGACCTGGTCTATTCGGCGGCTCTGCGACAGGTCCGCGACCCGCACCTGGCCGAGGATGTCACGCAGGCCGTCTTCGTCATCCTGGCGCGCAAGGCGCAGGTCGTGGCTGGCTCGCGCGCCCCGCTGGCCGGTTGGCTCCTGACCACGACCCACTGGGTGTCGCTCGATGCGTTACGGAAACTCGCCCGGCGGCGCAAGCACGAACGGAAGGCGGCACACATGACCCCCGAAGTCCGCGAGCCTCAGGAATCAACCGACGACGCATGGGCTCGCCTCGCCCCTCACCTCGACGCGGCGCTCGCTCATCTGGCTGCGCTTGACCGCGCCGCGATCGTCCTGCGTTACGTCGAGGACAAGTCGCTGCGCGAGGTCGCGGCCGAGCTGGGCGTGAGCGAGGCCGCCGCCAAACAGCGCGTCTTCCGCGCCGTCGAGAAGCTTCGCAAAATCACGGGTGCTCGCGGCCTCTCGATTGGCGCGATCGGCGCGGCGATCGTAGCGCACGCGATCACTGCCCACGCCCCCGCCGGCCTCGCTCACGCAACCGCGGCCACCGCGCTAAGCGCCGTCCCGCCCGCCTTCGCTGTCGCGTCATTCGTGAAAGGAGCAATCTGCATCATGGCATGGAACAAACTGAAGCTGACGGTTGTCGCCGCCGTGGTATTGCTGACCGCCGCTCCGGCGGCGGTAGTGACATATCGCTGGGTCTTCAACGACCCTCCCCAGGTCGTGCGCGGCGAGCCCGTGAGGACGATCGCGGCCCCCGCACCACCCGCGGCGACCGCGCCGATCGACTGGCGCGCCCACTTCGATGCCGTCTATCGCCTCGACGACCGACAGGTCCTCAAGCGCATCGCGCCCCCTTTCATCCCAGAGCGTACGCGTTACTTCGACCAGCGCAACCTGAGCAAGATGTTCGACATGGACGGCGGCATCTGCGTCTTCGAGTTCGCCGATGGCCGCTCCGAGTGGAACCGCTGGACCGGCCACCAACCCGCGACGATCGAGACGCTGATGCGCTTCTGCGCCGGCGTCCCGAGCTACAAGCTCGAGATGGACGAGTTCGACCGCATGGAAACCCTCGAGGGCGATTGGGTGATTCGCAAGGGCGCGTCGGAGGAGGACTGTGTCGCCGCCATCGCGCGCGAGATCAGCCTCGCCTCCCCGCGGACCGTCGTCTTTGAAAAACGCATGATCGACCGCGACGTGTTCGTCGCGCGTGGTGGCTACAAACCCACCGGGCCGCCAGGCACCAAGAATGAGCCGCCGATGATCGCGCTCTACCTCGACAAACCCGGCAAACCCGACAACCACAACGCTGGCGATGTCCACCGCCTCCTGGTCACCTTGGGCGAGACGATGAACACCGAGGTGATCGACGAGACGGACCAGCCGAAACAGCAGGGGGTTTTCTGGATCAATAACGTTAGCGGCGGCGTCGCCGGCCCCTTCCGCGAGCAACTGCTGAAGAACGTCACTGCGCAAACTGGCATCACCTTCACACCCGCCCGCCGACTGCGCGACGTGTGGGTCGCGATCGTGGATAAGCCTTAGCCGTGCGACGGCCTCACCGCGTCGGGAGTGCGTCGAACCGCAAAACTGCGTGCACCCCCTGAGCCTGGTTCACCACCTGCGTGATCCGCAGATCCACCGCCAGGGACGCCAGCCCCAGCGCCTTCGACCGATCCACGCCGTGCTGCTCCTGGATAAGGTCGAGCATTCCGTTGAGGGCCATCGTGCTCGCGCGGTTGAGATCCGGATCGAACCCAAAGGTGATCCATGCCTCAGCCGTCTTGGCTCGCGGCGCCGTCAGCGGCCGATCGATCACGTTGAACGTCAGGTCCACGCGGGTCATTGGACATTCGATCGCCGTCCCGCAGACCTCGCCGTCCCCCTGAAGCCCATGCCCGTCGCCGACGGAGAAGAGCGCCCCCTCGACGCCGATCGGCAGGTAAAGCGTCGTCCCAGCGACCAGCTCCTTGCAGTCGATGTTCCCGCCCCAAACCCGCGGCGGCGTAGTCGAGTGCACCCCCGCCTCCGCCGGCGCAACGCCCATCACCCCCATGAACGGCCACAACGGCATCGACAGGCCCTCGCCATCCCGCGCCACCATGCGCGCCGGATCAACATCCCAAACCTGCACGTAATGCGGCGCATCCGCCAGCCCCAACTCCGCCGCCCGCTCGCCCCGCGGCCACGACCACGTCCACCCCCAGTCATCCGGCACGATCTCGCCAATCGCAATCTCCAGCGTCATCCCCGGCTTCGCGCCACGCACGAACACGGGTCCCGTCAACGCATGCCCCTCATCCAACTCCGGCTGACGCGGCTCGAACCGCTTCCAAGGCCAAACCCCCGGCCGCCCGTCGCACCACATCGCGTCCAGACAAGCGAACCGCACTGTGTCCCCCGCATCGATCGTAATCGCCGGCGGCAGCTCGCGAGACCAGTGGCCATGGAGGGTGGAGCGAATCGCGGTTAGATAGTTTAACGCCATGATGGGGAGGTGGGGAGATGGGGTGGTGGGGGGAAAGAGTTGGTCATCGATTGGTTTGATTGCGCACGCCAGTACACCAGTTCTCGGCGTTTTCATGCATCTTCACCAATTGCGCCAGGATGATGTCGTATCGCGCATCTAGCTGGGAGGCGATGCTGTCCGTCCAGTAGCCGCAACGTCGCGCTACTTCGATCCACGTCTGCGTCTCCGCCGCCTCACCCTCAGCATCGTTCAGCTTGCTCCTGAATGCGGCAATGTAGCGACGCTTTCGCCATGCCTCGGAGATCTGAGAGGGGACCGATCTCGAAGAGCGTCGAATTTGATCGGTGAGACTGAAACGTTCCTCAAGAGGAAACTTCTTGGTCAGCGCGAAAATCTCCATAGCGGCATCCATGGCATTTTTCCAAACGTCAAGCTCCTTAAACGATCGAATCATTTCGCTTACTTTCTCTTCACCCCCCACCTCCCTATCCCCCCACCTCCCCATCAATCCTCGTAAGCACCTCCCCCACTGCCCGCACGTAGTACGGCGCGATGTTGCCCGTGCGATTCCGAAACTCCAGCACGTAGCGCTTGTTGATCGTGTGGAAGTGATCCGCCCGCCAAGTGCCCAGGTGCGTGCCCCACGTGGACGACCTCACGCTGACCAGCACGTCGTTCTCACCCTCCCCCTCCGAGACGACCTTGTGCGAGAGCAACACGAACGTC